>DASSSA010000062.1:0-9951 GCA_035701505.1 Actinomycetota bacterium | reverse complement strand
TGGATTCGGTGTTCATGAGTACCGCTCGTGGCTGTCGCTGAGTCGCGCGGAAGACAGACCGCGATCCAAAGGACCGACCGAAGCAATCGCGTCGGACTTCACCGCACGCGCTATCTCGCTCTTCTCGGTCGCGCTGTTCTTCGTGTCGCTAGAGCTTTCACCAGAGCCGACTGTCGTACTCGGACGCGTTCTCCTGTTTCTCAGCGCACAGTCGGTAACAGTGCGGTTCTTGATTGCCAGGTTCGGTCGTGCGCGGCGCACATCAGCTTCTCGCCCCCTACGGGCGAACAGGTTGGCCCTCGTTGTGAATGTGAGTTGCCTAATCGGCATTGCCATTGCTGCGATTCTGTTTGCTTATTCACTCCTCGGCTAGGCGCGGTGGTCTTCTCGTTCAACGACCCTCAGGGGATCGTTCGTACACCACGTCCGCGGACCCTACTCTGAGTTGTGTCCGGCACCGGGAGCGACGAGGCGACATGAACTCGACTCGTGAACCTGCGGGTCCGACCCGCTGCTGCGCACGATGCCCAGCCAATCGCAGCCGTCCACGTGGCGTCCTGGCGGTTCGGTCACCGGGGGCTGTTCCCGGTCCCGGAACACATGATCCGTGACGGTCTCGTGTACGCCGCGGGGCCAATGCGAGGCCACGCAGCGTCTTGAGCTCGGAACATGCCCTCTGACCTGCGTAGTCCCAACGGGATTTGAACCCGTGTCTCCACCTTGAGAGGGTGGTGTCCTCGGCCACTAGACGATGGGACCTCGCGACGCCGGCAGACGAGTCTAACAAGCGGTTTCCGGTGATCTTCACCATCGGGCATGGGACGCGGCCGATCGAGGAGTTCCTAGCCATCCTCGACCCGGCTGGGATCCGACGCTTGGTGGACGTCCGCACCGCGCCGGGCTCACGCCGCCATCCACAGTTCGGCCGGGATGTCCTGGCCACCTCGCTCGAGTCACAGGCCATCGAGTACGTGTGGCGGAAAGAGCTCGGGGGCTTCCGCACGCCGCGGGTCGACTCACCCCACGTCGCCATTCGAAACGACGCCTTCCGCGGCTACGCCGATTACATGGAAACCGAGGAGTTCCGCTCCGCCCTCTCCTGGTTGATCCACACCTCGCGCGACACGCCCACGGCGATCATGTGCGCCGAGTCGCTGTGGTGGCGGTGCCACCGCCGGATGATCTCGGATGCCCTCACGGTGGCCGGCTGCGAGGTGGTCCATCTCCTCGACGGGGGTCGCCGTGAGCCCCATCGCCTGCACCCGAGCGCCAGGGTCGATGGGTCTCGGCTGATCTACGACGTCCGCACGCAACAGGCCCTCGCGCCCTAACCCCGCAGGCTTGTTCGAACCCGTACCCGAATCGGGGCCGACTTGATATCGTTCCCCGGCTCCCATGACCGACCGGACCCCATCGCGCCCCCTCAGCTCCGCCTTGCCGGCGATGCTGCTGGTTCTGGCGGTCCTGGCCGCGGCTTGCACCCGCTCGGATGCGGCGACCGAGGCCCCGGTCGACTCCTCATCAGCGTTGGCGAGTGGCCCGTCCTCCCTCCAGGGATTCGACAACCTCCAACACCTCATCTTCGTGGTGCAGGAGAACCGGTCGTTCGACCATTACTTCGGAACGTTCCCAGGAGCGAATGGCATCCCGATGAAGGATCGCCGCCCGGCCGTGTGCATCCCCGACCCGGTGCTCGGCAGATGCGTCCGGCCGTTCCACGAGGCCGCCGTGGTCAACCAGGGCGGGCCCCACGACCTGTCCCATTCCAAGATCGACGTGAACGGCGGAGCGATGGACGGCTTCGTCCGCGCTGTCGCTCAGCACTCGCCGAACCCCTGTGCCCGCACTCGACTGGCCCGGTACTGCTCTGGGACGCTCGGCCCCCGGGGCCAGCCCGACGTGATGGGGTGGCACGACGCGAGGGAGATCCCCAACTACTGGGCCTACGCGGAGCGCTTCGTGCTCCAGGATCGGATGTTCGCCCCGACCGACTCGTGGACGCTACCCGCGCACCTGTTCGTGGTGTCCGGATGGTCGGCGCGATGCGAGAGTCCGTGGAAGCCCATGACCTGCAGGACCGATTTGCTCCAGAAAGGCGTCGTGGACCTTCAGCGCCACGGCGAGCACCCGCCGATCTACGCGTGGACGGACATCACCTGGCTCCTGCACCGGAACGGGGTCAGCTGGGCCTACTACGCGGGGAAGAACCTGTGCGGACCCGAGGTCCCGGTCAAGATGTGCGCGTCGGAGGGCGCAACCCCCGCCCAGAACCCGCTCCCGTCGTTCACCGATGTGCACCAGACCAAGCAGCTCGACAGGGTACAGACCCACGATGACTTCTTCGACGCGGTCGCCGGTGGAACGCTGCCGCAGGTCTCGTGGGTGGTGCCGGGACGAGGCGGCATCAGCGAACACCCCGGCACCGGGGCGCCCCTCACGGGCGGCCAGACCTGGGTCACCAGGGTAGTGAACGCCGTGATGAGGAGCGAGCTGTGGAACACGAGTGCCATCTTCGTCACGTGGGACGACTGGGGCGGGTTCTACGATCATGTGGTGCCGCCCAGGGTGGACGGGAGCGGGTACGGCATCAGGGTCCCGGGCCTGATGATCAGCCCGTGGGCCAGGCCAGGCACGATCGATCACCAGACGCTGTCCTTCGACGCGTATCTCAAGCTCATCGAGGACCTGTTCCTGGGCGGCCAGCGCCTGGACCCGAGGACCGACGGGCGGCCGGACTCCCGGCCAACCGTGCGGGAGAACGCGAACCGGCTGGGCGACCTTCGGAGCGAATTCGACTTCACCCAGGACCCGCTTCCGCCGCTGATCCTTGACCCCCATCCGTCGCCCGGTCCGGCGTCCATCCCGGGAACGTGAGGATGAAGCCGTCGTCGCGGTCGCTCGCCTCGCTGGTTACGTGCGTCGCGCTCGCCACGGCTTGCGCGCCCTCCTCCGCCGAGCCGGCCGGGGGGAGCGGCTCCCGGGACGGAGCCGCGAGCCCTGCGTCGCCGGCCACGATGACACCACAATCCCAGCTGGAGCTGGCCAGGCAGCACATCGAACACGTCATCGTCATCGTCCAGGAGAACCGGTCGTTCGATCACTACTTCGGGACCTACCCGGGCGCCGACGGGATCCCGATGACGAACGGTTCGCCCACGGTGTGCGTGCCCGACCCCGTCCTGAGGAAGTGCGTGCGGCCGTTCCATTCGACGAACCAGCTCCAGAAGGGTGGGCCCCACACCCAACGCCACTCGGTTGCCGATGTGGACGGGGGGAAGATGGACGGGTTCATCCGCACGGCCATCTCGGGGAAGATCGAGTGCGCGACCGACCGGACCGACCCGGGGTGCGAGAGCTTCCTCGGACCGCAGGGCCAGCCCGACGCGATCAGCTACCACACCAGGGAAGAGATCCCGAACTACTGGGCCTACGCCGATCACTTCGTGCTTCAGGACAGGATGTTCGCGCCGACCGACTCCTGGACGCTGCCCGCGCACCTCTTCTTGGTCTCGGCGTGGGCGGCCTCGTGCTCGAGCCCGTACGACCCCATGAGCTGCACTTCGAACCTCGAACTCAGGGACCAGGCCAAGATCCAGCGAGGCGGCCAGGTGCCGATGTGGGCGTGGACCGACGTCACCTGGCTACTGAACCGGGCCGGTGTGACCTGGGCCTACTACGTCGGCGAGGACACCTGCTTCATCGACCCCTGCCCCCGCGCCAGCGGCAGATACACGCCGGCGTTCCAGAACCCGCTTCCCGGGTTCACGACGGTCCGGCAGAACCATCAGCTCCGGAACATCCGCTCGCACAGCGATTACTACGCCAGGGCTGCCGCTGGAACGCTCCCGTCGGTGTCGTGGGTCATGCCGTACAACGGCGCGGCCGAGCACCCTAGTGCCGGCAAGCCGATCTGGATGGGCATGGCCCACGTAACCAAGGTGATCAATGCGGCGATGGAAGGGCCCGACTGGAACCGCACGGCGATCTTCCTCACCTGGGACGACTGGGGCGGGTTCTACGACCACGTCGTACCCCCGCGCGTCGACGCGAACGGGTACGGGATCCGGGTGCCAGGCCTGATGATCAGCCCGTGGGCGAAGACCGGCACGATCGATCACCAGACGCTGTCCTTCGACGCCTACCTGAAGTTCATCGAGGACCTGTTCCTCGGGGGCCAGCGGCTGAATCCGAGGACCGATGGGCGGCCGGACTCCCGGCCCACGGTTCGGGAGAAGCTCCCGATCCTCGGCGACCTGCTGAACGAGTTCGACTTCGCACAGGACCCGCTGCCGCCGCTCGTCCTGGACCCCACGCCGCTCCCGGGAACGCCCTAGCAGCTGCGATCTCCTGAGCCCTTACAACTGGGGGACAGGACAACCGAGACCGACTCTGAGCGCCAGAGGCCGCCCCTCCGAGCCGAGGGCTATCATCCGAGACGAAACGGAGGTGGAGGCGAACGGACATTCAACGTGAGCTCGCCGACCCCCCGGTCTTGCAACGAGCCGCCGAGCGGTTCGGGGCCGCGGGGATCCTCCTCCCCACCTTCGCTGAACTGGCCGACCCCGCGAAGATCCCTGAGCGGATCCGCACCGCTCTGGCCTCCGTGGATCCCGATGCGGCCCACCCGCTGAACCTTTTCCGGGTGCACTGGTACAACGGCGCGGACCGGAGGCAGCAGGTGAGCGTGCCGGAGCATCTGGTGCTGCCTCGCGAGCTCACCGGCGTCGATGCGCGGATCGCGGTCGCGCTGGGGGATCGGTTCCCCATGATCGGCGCCCACAAGGTCCTGGCGGCCTACGGGTGCCTGGCTCCTCGCATCGTCACCGGCGGGTTCGACCCGGCCCGCCATCGAGCGGTGTGGCCGTCCACCGGCAACTACTGTCGTGGTGGGGTGGCCATCTCCCGGATCATGGGCTGCCGGGGCGTCGCCGTCCTCCCGGAGGGCATGAGCCGCGAACGCTTCGACTGGCTCGAGCGGTGGGTGACCGACCCCCAGGACATCGTGCGGACGCCGGGCACCGAGAGCAACGTGAAGGAGATCTACGACGCGTGCAAGGAGCTGGCGAATGACCCCGAGAACGTGATCCTGAACCAGTTCTCCGAGTTCGGGAACCACCTCGCGCACTACGCGTGCACGGGCCCAGCGCTCGAGCGCGTGTACGAGTTCCTGCGCGAGCGCGACGGGTCGGTGCGGCTCGCGGCGTTCGTCTCGGCGAGCGGCTCGGCGGGGACGCTCGGCGCCGGCGACTACCTGAAGGAACGGCACGGGTCGAAGATCGTGGCGGTCGAGGCCCTGGAGTGCCCGACCATGCTGTACAACGGGTTCGGCGAACACAACATCCAAGGCATCGGGGACAAGCACATCCCGTTCATCCACAACGTGATGAACACCGACGCGGTGACGGCGATCTCGGATCGCGACACCGACGCGTTGAACGTCCTGTTCAACACCGACGTCGGCCGAGGATCGTTGGCCCGGCGGGGCGTGGATGGCGGCGTCGTCGAAGCGCTCTCTTCGTTCGGCCTGTCCAGCATCTGCAACATGCTCGCGGCGATCAAGGCCGCGCGGGCTCTCAGCTTGGGGCCAGACGATTTGGTCGTCACGGTGGCCACCGACGGCGCCGCGATGTACGGGACGGAGAAGGACAAGGTGCTGGCCCGGGACTTCCCGGACGGGTTCGACGACACTGCCGCGGCCGAGACGTTCGGCCGCTCGATCGAGGGCGCTGACACCGATCACTTCCTGGAGCTCGGCGAGCGGGACCGAGATCGGGTCTTCAACCTCGGGTACTTCACGTGGGTCGAGCAACAGGGTGTCCCCGTGGAGGATTTCACCGCGCGTCGGTCCCAGCGGTTCTGGCGGGACATCCGGGGCGAGCTGCCGCTGTGGGATTCGATGATCGAAGAGCTCAACGCCCGCACCGGCCTCGGCGAAGAAGCGTGAGGCCGTGACCGGGAACATCACCTCGATCGTGTGCGCGGGGTGCGGGTTCGTCGTGTCCCCCGACGAGCCCTACCCCTTCCGCTGCCCGAACGCCAGACCCGGCGACGACATCGATCACGTCCTGGTTCGAGAGCTCGATCCCACCCATGTGGGGTTCCCTCAGAGCGACGAGGCCAACCCGTACGTTCGGTACCGCGAACTGCTCCATGCGTACCACCTCGGCCTGGGTCACGGGATGACCGACGGCGGCTTCGTCGACCTTGTGGTGTCACTGGACAAGGCGGTGGCCGAGGTCGATGGCCGGAGCTTCCTGTCCACCCCGTTCGTTCGCGCGGACGAGCTCTCGGAACGGCTCCGGTTCTCCTCGGAGGGCGGGATCTGGGTGAAGGACGAGACCGGCAACGTCGCGGGCTCGCACAAGGCCCGCCACCTGATGGGGGTGATGCTGCTCCTGTTGGTCACCGAGCAGGTCGGACTGGCTCCGGACGGGGAGCGGCCGCTGGCCATCGCCTCGTGCGGGAACGCCGCCCTGGCGGCCGCCGTCATTGCCCGAGCCGCGGACCGGGACCTGAGAGTGTTCGTCCCCACGTGGGCCGATACGGACATCCGCTCGCGATTGGAGGCCTTGGGGGCGGAAGTCGTTGTGTGCCGGCGTACCGGCGGAGCATCAGGCGACCCCGCCCACCTCGCGTTGCGCGGGGCCTTGGAGGAGGGCGCGATCCCGTTCACGGTGCAGGGCCCGGACAACGGCATGGCCATCGAGGGCGGGGAGACGATCGGCTACGAGATGGTCTCGGAGCTCGCCCGAACCGACGTCGGCCTGGACCGCCTGGTTGTGCAGGTGGGCGGAGGCGCGTTGGCCAGCTCGTGCATCCGGGCGTTCGAGGACGCGGCCCTGCTCGAAGCCCGGGTGAAGCTGCCGAAGATCCACGCGGTTCAGACCCTCGGCGGGTACCCCCTGCGGCGAGCGTACGACCGGGTCGTGGAACGGATGGCCGATCCTTCCTCCCCGTCCGACATCGTGGAGGGCCTGACCTACGCACGCACGCACCGCTCGAGCTTCATGTGGCCGTGGGAGGAGGAGCCGAGAGGGATCGCCACCGGCATCCTCGACGACGAGACCTACGATTGGGCGGCGGTGGTGGCCGGGATGCTGGCCACCGATGGATCTCCGGTGCTCGTCTCGGACGAGACCGTCGTGGAGGCCGAGGCCATGGCCCACGTCACGACGGGGATATCGGTCGATCCCACGGGGGCGGCGGGGATGGCCGGCGTCCTGGAGCTGGTGCGTGACGGCGAGGTGGGACCCCACGAGCGGGTGGCGGTGCTGTTCACCGGGAGCAAGCGCTGAGCCGACGAGGAGGAACGCGACGATGAGGAGCTTCCTGGGCCGGGACATCCTGTCGCTCAAGGAGTTCGAGCGGGAGGAGTTCTTCCACGTCTTCGAGGTGGCAGATCACCTCGCGCCCCACGCTCGGGACCGGCGGAACGGGGACCTGCTGCGGGAGAAGACCCTGATCACGGCGTTCTACCAGCCGAGCACCCGAACCCGCCTTGCCACCGAGGGCGCCATGCATCGCCTGGGCGGCCACGTGTGCGGGTTCTCCGACGCCAAGATGACCAGGGCCGGCGATTTCTACCAGGAGTCCATCAAGGACACCGTCCACATGCTGGAGTTCTACGGCGACGTCATTGCCATGCGGCACTTTCAGCAGGGTGCGCCGGCCGAGGCGGCCCGCTGGGCCTCGGTGCCGGTGATCAACTGCGGCGACGGCTGGGGCGAGCACCCCACGCAGGTCCTGACCGACCTGTACACCATCTGGCACGAGAAGGGGACGCTCGACGGGCTCACCGTGCTCTGCGTCGGCGACATGCGGATGCGAACCATGCACTCCATCCTGTACGCGATGTCGCAGTTCGACATGGAGGCGCTGATCGTGTGCCCGCCCGAGATGTCGCTGCTGCCGGAATTCAAATCCGAGCTCGACGAGCGAAGCGTGGCCTACCGCGAGGTCGAGTCGGTGGACAAGTGCGTCGCCGAGGCCGACGTCATCTACATGGAACCAGTGGTCCAGGCGGACTACGCGAAGGGACGGGACGAGCGTGGGGGAGAGCTGGCAGCGACGCCCGAGGCGTATCGGGTGACGAGGCAGCTGCTCCGGGACAAGGCGAAGAGCGACTCGATCGTGCTCCACTCGCTGCCCCGGATGGATGAGCTACCGGTCGACGTCGACGACACGCACCATGCGCGATACTGGATCGAGGCCTACAACGGCGTGGTGATGCGGATGGCCCTGCTTGCCCTGGTGCTGGGCGCGGTGGAGTAACGCGAGAGAGGATGGCGGCCGTGCGGTTCGCGCTGAACGGAGCTCCGGTCGAGGCCGAGGTCCGACCGGGCATGAGCCTGCTCGAGCTGCTCCGGGAGGAGTGCGGTCTCACCTCAGTGAAGGATGGCTGCGCTCCCGAGGGCTCCTGCGGGGCCTGCACCGTGCTGGTCGATGGCAAGGCGGTCGTGTCGTGTGCGCAGAAGGCCGGGCACGCGGATGGGCGCAGCGTGGTCACCCAGGAAGGGCTGTCGGAGGCCCAGCGCGAGCTGTGGGCGGACTGCTTCGTGGCCTCCGGCGCGTCCCAATGCGGGTTCTGTTCGCCGGGGATCGTCATGAAGGCCGAAGGGCTCCTTGCCAAGAACCCCGAGCCGTCGCGTCCCGAGATCGCGCGCGCGCTCGCCGGGAACCTGTGCCGGTGCACCGGCTATGTGAAGATCGTTGACGCCATCGAGCTCGCAGCGGGTGCCAAGCGCGGCGAGCCCGTGCCGGAGCCCGATTGGAGCGGCAAGGTCGGTTCTCGCACCGGCCGATACCAGGGCCGGGAGCTGGCCCTCGGGGACAAGCCGTACGTGAACGACCTGAAGGCCGAGGGGATGCTGCACGCAGCCATCCGGTTCTCCGACCATCCCCGAGCCCGGGTGATCCGGATCGACACGACCAAGGCGGCGGGGCATCCGGGTGTGGTCGCCGTGGCCACGGCGGGAGATGTCCCCGGTGAACGGACACAGGGCTTGATCACCAGGGACTGGCGTCAACTCGTCGCGGAGGGCGAGGTCACGAGCTACATCGGAGACGTGCTGGCGGTGGTGGCCGCCGACGCTCGGCAGGCGGCGCGGGAGGCCGCCGCGCTGGTCGAGGTGGAGTACGAGGTGCTCGAGCCGGTGACTGACCCGTTCCGTGCGCTCGATCCCGAGGCGCCGAGCCTGCACGACGGCGGGAACCTCCTGTCGACCTCGATCGTGAAGCGGGGCGACGTCGACGCGGCGCTCCAGAGCTCGACGCACGTGCTGACCGAGACGTTCCGGACCCAGGTGGTGGAGCACGCGTTCCTGGAGCCGGAGTCCTCGTTCGCAGTCCCGGAGGACGGCGGCTTCCACGTGTCCTCGCAAGGCCAGGGGGTGTGGGAGGACCGGCGTCAGGTGGCCTCGTTCCTGGGGCTGCCCGTGGAGAAGGTGCGCGTGACCCTCGTGTCGAACGGCGGTGCGTTCGGCGCGAAGGAGGACCTGAACGTCCAGTGCCACGCCGCGCTGATGGCGCATCTCACCGGGCGGCCCGTGTTGCTCACGCTGACCCGCGAGGAGAGCCTGAAGTTCCACCCCAAGCGGCACCCGCTGACGATGGAGTACACGATCGGGGCCGATGCCGACGGTCATCTCACGGGCATCCGCGCGCGCATCGTGGGCGACACCGGCGCGTACGCGAGCGTGGGGGACAAGGTGCTGGAGCGCGCGGCGGGCCACGCGTGCGGGCCGTACCGGTTCGAGGCAGTCGACGTCGAGGCCCGCGCCGTGTACACGAACAACCCGCCGAACGGAGCGATGCGAGGGTTCGGCGTGAACCAGGTGGCCTTCGCGGTCGACGGGATGCTCGATCGGCTGGCCGAGAAGGTCGGCGTGGACGGCTGGGAGATCCGGTGGCGGAACGCCCTGGAGGTGGGGGACGCGTTCGGGACCGGCCAGG
>DASSSA010000061.1:0-9947 GCA_035701505.1 Actinomycetota bacterium | reverse complement strand
GCAGGCCGACCTGGTGGGCGCGGTGGCACTCGGGGCCCGAAACGTCTGCCTGATGACCGGCGACGACGTCACGGCCGGAGATCATCCGGAGGCCAAGCCGATCTATGACATCGACGCGGTCCACGCCATCCACATCGCGCGGGGCATGCGCGACCAGGGGGCGTACGTGAGCGGCCGGAACCTCGACCAGCCCCTCCCGCTGTTCATCGGCGCGGTGGAGAATCCGTTCGCGCCTCCTCGCGATTACCGGCCCATGCGCCTGGGCAAGAAGGTCGAGGCCGGCGCGGAGTTCGTGCAGACCCAGATCGTGTTCAACCTGGCAACGATGCGCGTGTTCATGGCCAGGTGCGAGGAACTCGGGCTCCTGGATCGCGTATTCATCCTTGCCTCGGTGTACGTGTGCCGCTCGGCCCGCAGTGTCCGGTACCTGCGGGACATGGTCCCCGGCATCGACGTGCCGGACCCGATCATCGACCGGATGGAGGGAGTCCCCTCGGATCGCCAGGCGGACGAGGGCATCCGCATCGGGCTCGAGATCGTGGACGAGCTCAGGGAGATGCGCGGCGTGGCCGGTGTCCACCTCATCTCGATCAGAGGGGACGAAGCGATCGTCCGCCTGGTGGAGGAGGCCGGACTGTTGCCCCGTCCCGCGGCGGTCGAAGCCGCTCCTGCGGGCTAGGCTCGGGATACCGGTGAACGCCGGCCTGAACGGCGCCGAATAGCTTCCGGTTCATCGCCGAGACGAAAGCCGAGGCCACCGATGAAGCGCTCCCTTGTCCCGATGATCGCCGTCGCCGCCCTGGCCGTGACGGCCTGCACACGCACGGTGATCGAACGGGTCCCGGTCCGGAGCTCGCCGCTGACCGTCGACGTCGGGGCGGGCGATCCGTCCCTCGATCCCATCGTGCGGGTGGTCGAGGCGGTCCGCCCGGCGGTCGTCAACGTCACCACCAACCTGTTCCAACCCAATCCTCTCGGTGGGGAGACCGGCCGAGGCGTCGGCACCGGGTTCGTCATCCGGTCCGACGGGCTCGTTGTGACTAACTTCCACGTCGTCGAGCATGCCCAGCGCATCACGGTCATCACCCCCCCTCCTGATGCCACGCGGTACACGGCGAGGGTGATCGGGGGCGACCAGAACGCCGATCTCGCCGTGCTGAAGATCGAAGCGAAGGGGCTACACACGGTGCCCCTGGGCAACTCCGGCCGGCTCGAGCTGGGGGAGCGCGTGGTCGCGCTGGGGTACGCCCTCGCCCTTCCGGGCGGGCCGACGGTCACCTCCGGGATCGTCTCCGCGCTCGGCCGAACGATCCAGGCCCAGGACGCGAACTGCGACACGTGCAGGAACGGCGTGCGGACCTACACCGACGTGGTGCAGACCGACGCAGCGATCAACCCGGGCAACTCGGGAGGGCCGCTCGTGAACCTGGCCGGGCAGGTGGTCGGCATCAACACCGCCGGGGCGAATCAGGCGGAGAACATCGGATTCGCCATCGCCACGAACGCAGCCAGCCCGATCATCGACGAGGCGGCAAGCAACCCGTCGGCTCCGGTCGCGTATCTCGGTGTCACCACGCAGGACGTCAGCCCCAGCCTGGCCCTCCAGTTCGGACTGGCGGTGCAGAGCGGCGCCCTCGTGATCGATGTCGTACCGGGAGGGCCGGGCGACAGGGGTGGCATCAGGCAGGGTGATGTGATCATCGGCCTGGATGGCAAGGATGTGACCGATTCCACCTCGCTTCGCGAGCTCATCGTCTCGCACCGGCCCGGCGACGACGTCGCGATCGGCGTGGTCACCCCGGGTGGTCAGGAGCAAACGATCACCGCGATCCTCGGCGTCAACCCGCTCCCACCGACCTGAGCGGAGTGGGCGCGCGCCGGGGGTAAGCTCCGGGCGTGAGCGCAACGCCGTTCGAGCCGGGGGAACGGGCCTTGCTGATCGACGACCGTGGCCGGCGGTACCTCGTGCGCCTTCGCCCCGGCGAGACATGGCATTCCCACGGAGGGGCCGTCCCCCACGACTTGATCCTGGGGTCGGTCGAGGGCGCGCGCGTACGATCAACGGGCGGGATGTCCTTCGTGTGCTTCCGGCCGCGCCTCGCGGACTTCGTCCTCAAGATGCCCCGTGGCGCTCAGGTCGTCTATCCCAAGGACCTCGGTGCCATCCTCGTCGAGGCCGACATCCAACCCGGCGCGAGGGTCCTGGAGGCCGGCACCGGATCCGGCGCGTTGACGTTGGCGCTATCGAGATCCGTCGGCGCCGACGGCCGCGTCGTGTCGTACGAGCTCCGGCCGGAGTTCCACGTCAAAGCCGTGCAGAACCTGGAGGCCTTCTTCGGGAAGCTCCCGGCGTGGGTGGACCTCCGGGAGGGAGACGTCACCGAGGTGGCCGAGACGGGGGAGACCTTCGACCGGGTGGTGCTGGACATGCCGGAGCCGTGGGGCCCCCTCCCGGCCATGGTGCGGATCCTGGAACCGGGGGGCGTCCTGTGCACGTACCTGCCCACGACCGTCCAGGTCCAGACCGCAGTGCTGGCGCTCCAAGCGCACGGATTCGAGCAGGTAGCCACGTTCGAGATCCTGCACCGGCCGTGGCACGTCACCGAGCGAAGCGTGCGTCCGGACCACCGCATGGTGGCCCACACGGGGTTCATCACGGTGGCCCGCCGCGGCAGCGACACAGATTGATTGTCCGAAGGTCCTAAGGCCAACCCGCCTCCGGGACGACAACGTATCAGTGGGCGTAGGACGCCCCGGTCGACTTCTCGGTTGACGAGGGGACGGGACGTATACTCGCTTGCCTGGAGGTGACGGATGCCCGGGCCGTTGGATCGAGGCGAAGAGCAGGAGCTCCACGAGAAACAAGTGCACGAGCTCCAGACCCAAGTGAAGTTCTTGGAGGACGAGGTCGCGCTGCTTCGCCGCCGACTCACGAACGCCCCTCGCCAGGTGAAGATCCTTGAGGAGAAGCTCCTCGAGACGAAGAGCGATCTCTCGCGCGCCCTGACACAGAACGAGAAGGTCACGTCCGCGCTGAAGTCCGAGCGCGACAAGATCGAGGCCCTCCGCGAGGAGGTCGAGAAGCTCAGCCAGCCGCCCGCCACCTTCGGCGTGTACCTCGCGACCAACGAGGACGGGTCGGTCGACATCTTCACCGCCGGTCGAAAGATGCGGGTGAACGTGACGCCCGAGCTCGATGTGGGAGGACTCACCCGAGGAGCCGAGGTCATCCTGAACGAGGCGTTGAACGTCGTCGAGGTCCTGCATCCCGACGTTGCCGGTGAGGTCATGAAGGTCAAGGACAAGCTCGGTGAGGAGCGAGTCATCGTCATCGGCCACGGCGACGAGGAGCTGGTGGCCACGCTGGGGCACGCGCTCCGCGAGGAACCCATCCGGGCCGGCGACCCGCTGCTGATCGACCGGCGGTCCAACGTTGCCCTGGAGCGGCTGCCGAAGGAGGAGGTCGAAGAGCTCGTCCTGGAGGAGATCCCCGATGTCTCCTACGAAGACATCGGCGGACTGGAGACCCAGATCGAGGCCATCCGCGACGCCGTCGAGCTCCCGTTCCTGTACTCGGAGCTGTTCAGGGAGCATAAGCTGGAGCCCCCGAAGGGCGTGCTCCTATACGGCCCACCGGGCTGCGGGAAGACCCTGATCGCCAAGGCGGTGGCCAAGTCGCTCGCCGACAAGGTCAGGGAGCGGACCGGCCGGCCCGATGTCCACTCGTACTTCCTGAACATCAAGGGCCCCGAGCTGCTGAACAAGTACGTCGGAGAGACCGAGCGCCAGATCCGTCAGATCTTCCAGCGGGCCAAGGAGCGGAGCGAGGAGGGTCTGCCGGTCATCGTGTTCTTCGATGAGATGGACTCGATCTTCCGGACCCGCGGGTCCGGCATCTCATCCGACGTGGAGAGCACGATCGTCCCGCAGCTCCTTTCGGAGCTGGACGGCGTCGAGACCCTGAAGAACGTGATCGTGATCGGGGCCTCAAACCGCGAGGACCTCATCGACCCGGCCATCCTGCGCCCGGGCCGCCTGGACGTGAAGATCAAGATCGAGCGGCCGAGCGCCGCGCAGGCCAGTGACATCATGTCCAAGTACCTGACCGGCGATGTGCCCATCCATCCCGAGGAGATAATCCGCGCCGGCGGCAACGCCGGTGCGGCGGTCCGCCGGATGGTCCAGCTCACAGTGGACCGCATGTACGCCTCTTCAGATGACAACCGGTTCCTGGAGGTGACGTACGCATCCGGGGACAAGGAGGTCCTGTACTTCAAGGACTTCAACTCGGGGGCGATGATCGAGAACATCGTGCGCCGGTCGAAGAAGGAGGCCATCAAGCGGTTCCTGTCCACAGGCGAGAAAGGCATCAGGACCGAAGACCTGCTGAACGCCATCCGGGACGAGTTCAAGGAGAACGAGGACCTCCCGAACACCACGAATCCCGATGACTGGGCTCGCATCTCCGGCAAGAAGGGAGAGCGGATCGTCTACGTCCGAACCCTGCTCGGCGACGGTGGCGCAGAAGGCCGGCAGGTCGAGCGCGTGGCCGCGGGCCAATACCTGTAAGCTCACCGGATGGCCATCCCCAAGGTCATCGGCACGGAGACGGAGTACGGCATCTCCGCGGTCGGTGCCCCCGATTTCAACCCTGTCCTGTCGTCTTCGCTCCTCATCAGCACGTATGCGGGCGCATTGCGCCGCATCCGGTGGGACTATGAGCAGGAGTCGCCGCTCCGCGACGCCCGAGGCTTCGAGCCGGTCCAGATCCGAGAGCCCGCCGAGGAGGACCTCGGCCTGGCCAACGTGATCCTGCCGAATGGCGCCCGGTACTACGTGGACCACGCGCACCCCGAGTACTCCACGCCCGAGTGCGCCAGCCCGCGTCAGCTGGTCGTCCACGACAAGGCGGGGGAGCGCGTGCTCGAGCGATCCCTGACCGAGCTCCACCACGTCCTTCCGCCGGGCCAGCGCATCGCGATCTACAAGAACAACAGCGACGGCAAGGGGAACTCCTACGGCACCCACGAGAACTTCCTGGTCGATCGGGGCACGCCGTTCGGAATCATCGTGCGGGACCTGACCCCGTTCCTGGTCTCCCGGCAGATCTACACGGGGGCCGGCAAGCTGGGAGCGGAAGCACCGTGGGACGACCGGGACCGCCATCGCTACCAGCTCAGCCAGCGGGGGGACTTCTTCGAGGCCGAGGTGGGCCTGGAGACGACGCTCAAGCGGCCGATCATCAACACCCGCGACGAGCCTCACGCCGATCCCGAAAAGTACCGGCGGCTGCACGTGATCGTCGGCGACGCCAACATGAGCGAGGTGGCCACCTACCTGAAGCTCGGGACGACCTCGATCGTCCTGAAGATGATCGAGGACGAGTACCTGCCCGACCTCACGATGGCCAATCCCGTGGCCTCCCTCCACGAGGTTTCCCGCGACCTCTCGTGTACCGCGCGGCTGCACCTGGCCGATGGCCGACGGCTGAAGGCCGTGGAGATCCAGTGGGAGTACTTGGAGCGGGCCCGCAAGTACGTCGAGCAGGAGGACGACTCGCCGGACAATCGCGACGTCCTCCAGCGATGGGAGAACGTCCTGTCGGCCCTGGAGAGCGACCCCCTCTCGCTCCAGCGCGAGCTGGACTGGGTGGCGAAGTACCGGCTCCTGGAGAGCTACCGGGAGCGAGACGGCCTGGCCTGGTCCGACCCCAAGCTGCGGCTGATCGACCTGCAGTACCACGACGTCCGGACAGACAAGGGCCTGTACCACCGGATGGCCGCAACGGGCAAGATGGACCGCCTGGTGAGCGACCAGGAGATCGAGCGGGCCGTCATGGAGCCCCCGGAGGACACCCGCGCGTACTTCCGAGGCCGGTGCATCGCCCGGTACCCCGACGCGATCGCCGCGGCCTCCTGGGACTCGATGATCTTCGACACGGGCAAGGAGGCCCTCCAGCGCATCCCCATGCGCGAGCCCCTGCGCGGCACGCGCGAGCACGTGGCCGGCCTGCTCGATCGGGCCCCCGATGCGGCGAGCCTGGTCGACCTGCTCCAGTCCTAGCCTGGCCTGAGATCGCCGCCCGCCCCTTCCTTCCACGCCGGGACCCGCCGGTAGAATGGCGTGGCCGGCCCCAACCGGACCCGAGGGGGAATGCGAGCCGTGCCGCAGGAGCAGGAGCAGAAGAGGACCCAGCGAAAGGGCGGTGACGAGGGAGGCGGCGAGGGCGACGCCGGCCAGGTGCAGTCCGCCTCCAAGGCCGAGGAGCTCAAGGAGGAGATGGACGAGATCCTCGACGAGATCGACTCGGTCCTGGAGGAGAACGCCGAGGAGTTCATCAAGAGTTACGTCCAGAAGGGCGGGGAATGACGGACGACCCCGCCGGCTTCCCGCTCGGCGCGGGAGGCCCCATCGGCGCGAACCCCAGCTTCTTCGACCTCGTCTCGAGAAACCGTCCGGAGGCCGTGAAGGGCCTCTCCGCACCGCACGGCGGGGCGGACGTGGCCCACCCCCACGGCACCACCGTCCTCGGCCTGAAGTACGAGGGCGGGGTGGTGTTCGCCGGCGACACCCGGGCGACCGAGGGCTTCACCATCGCCGACGACAAGATGGAGAAGGTCTTCGCCGCCGATGACTACTCGGCCATCGCCATCGCTGGGGCGGCGGGGCAGGCCATCGAGATCGTCAAGCTCTTCCAGCTCGAGCTGGAGCACTACGAGAAGATCACCGGCGACCGCCTGTCGCTCGAGGGCAAGGCGAATCGCCTGGCCCAGATGATCCGGGGCAACTTCCCCCTTGCCCTCCAGGGCCTGGTCGTCGTCCCACTGTTCGGCGGGTTCGATCAGCGGAGGAACGAGGGCCGGATCTTCTACTACGACGCCACCGGTGGCAGGTGGGAGGAAGAGGACTACCGGGCCACCGGGTCCGGCGAGCGTCCGGCCAAGGGCTCGCTCAAGAAGCGGTGGCGGCCGGGACTGTCCCGGGAGGAGGCCATCAAGGTCGCCGTCGAGGCGCTGGTCGACGCGGCCGAGGAAGATGCGGCGACCGGCGGACCCGATCCCACGAGGGGGATCTTCCCCACGATCCTGGTGGTGGCTGCGGAAGGCGTCGCCACCGTGCCCGACGACGAGGTGCGCTCGGCCCACGAAGCGGTGGTGGGGGCCAGGCCCTGATGGCGTTCATGCCGTACGTCCCTCCCGAGCAGCTCATGAAGGACCGTTCGGACTTCGCCCACAAGGGCATCGCCCGGGGCAAGTCCGTGGTGGGCCTGGAGTACGCGGACGGGGTCCTGTTCATCGCGGAGAACCCCAGCAGCACGCTGCACAAGATCTCGGAGATCTACGACCGGATCGCCTTCGCCGGGGTGGGGAAGTACAGCGAGTTCGAGGACCTCCGGATCGCCGGCGTGCGGTTGGCGGATCTCCGGGGGTATTCGTACGGGCGCGAGGACGTACGAGCCAGGGACATCGCCAACGGTTACTCGCAGGCGCTCTCGACCATCTTCACCCAACAGATGAAGCCGTACGAAGTGGAGATCCTGGTGGCGGAGGTGGCGGGCGACCACGCGAACAACGAGATCTATCACATCCTGTTCGACGGGACCGTCACCGACGAGCACGGGTTCGTCGGGATAGGCGGCCACGCCGATGCCCTGACCGAGGCGCTCAAGGAGACATATCAGGAAGGCTGGGACCTCGCTCCCGCCGTGAAGGACGCAGTGAAAGCGCTGTCGAGCGCGGAGGGCCGCGAGATCGAGCCAGCGTCGATCGAGGCCGGCGTCCTGGAGCCCTCACGGTCCCAGCGCAGGAAGTTCCGCCGCCTCCTCGACGACGAGGTCGCCCGGATCCTCTCCGGCTAGGCGCATCCCCGCGTTCGATCCCACCGGTCCTACACTCATCCTCGTGGACCGGCGCATCTTCGGCCTGGAGAACGAGTACGGGGTGACGTGCACGTTCCGAGGCCAGCGGCGGCTGTCCCCAGACGAGGTGGCCCGATACCTGTTCCGCCGGGTGGTCCACTGGGGCCGGTCCTCGAACGTGTTCCTGGAGAATGGCGCCCGGTTGTACCTCGACGTCGGCTCCCACCCCGAGTACGCCACGCCCGAGTGTGACTCCATCGCCGACCTGGTGGCCCACGACAAGGCAGGGGAGCGGATCCTCGAGGCCCTGCTCGCCGCGGCCGAGGTACGACTGCACGAGGAGGGGATCTCCGGCCAGGTCTACCTGTTCAAGAACAACACCGACTCGGCGGGGAACTCCTACGGCTGCCACGAGAACTACCTGGTTGCCCGACAGGGCGAGTTCGCCAGGATGGCCGACATCCTGATCCCGTTCTTCGTCACACGGCAGATCTACTGCGGGGCCGGGAAGGTGCTCCACGGGCCACGGGGGGCCCAGTTCTGTATCGCCCAGCGGGCCGAGCACATCTGGGAGGGCGTGTCCTCCGCTACGACCAGGTCGCGCCCCATCATCAACACCCGCGACGAGCCCCATGCGGACGCCGAGCGGTTCCGTCGCCTCCACGTGATCGTGGGGGACTCGAACATGAACGAGTGGACCACGTTCCTGAAGGTGGGCATCACCGACCTGGTGTTACGGATGGTCGAGGCCAACACGGTGATGCGCGACCTCACGCTGGAGAATCCCATCCGGGCCATCCGGGAGATCTCCCACGACATCGCCGGCAAGAAGCGGGTACGGTTGGCCAACGGCCGGGAGCTCACCGCCAACGAGATCCAGGACGAGTACTACGAGCGAACGGCGAAGTTCGTCGAGCGCCGGGGTGGCGACCCCCAGACCAAGCAGCTGCTGCTGGAGTGGCGGGACGCCCTCGACGCGCTGGCCTCCCGAGAGCCGGAGATCCTGGCCCGGAAGGTGGACTGGGTGGCCAAGATGCTGATGATCGAGCGATACCGGGCCAAGCATCAGCTCCCGCTGTCATCGCCGAAGGTGGCGCTGCTCGACCTGGCGTACCACGACGTCAACCGCAGCCGGGGGCTGTACTACCTGATGGAGCGGTCCGGGAAGGCCGAGCGGATGGTCACCGAGAAGGACATCTCCCGGGCCATGCGCGAGCCACCCCAGAGCACCCGGGCCAAGCTCCGCGGCGACTTCATCAAGCACGCGAAACAGAAGCGCCGCGACTACACCGTGGATTGGGTCCACCTGAAGCTGAACGACCAGGCCCAGCGCACCGTGCTGTGCAAGGACCCCTTCCGTTCGGTCGACGACCGTGTGGAGCAGCTCATCGCCCACATGTGACAGGCGGCGCTCGATCTTCGAGGGCTGAGCCATCCGGCCGAAGGAACACCGGTCTGCCTTGGAGCATCTCCATCCCGAACCGCTGATGGGTCAACCGATGATGCGGCCGGCACAGAAGCACAAGGTTGGAGAGCGAGGTCGGTCCTCCGTCGGCCCAGTGTCGAACGTGGTGGGCATCGCACCACGTATCGGGACGGTCGTACCCCGGGAACCGGCAGCCGCCATCCCGGACCACAACCGCCCGGCGCATGGAAGCCGGCACCACGGGAGTGCGGCGGCCCACTTCGAGCGGCTCGGATCTTCCCATGGTGATGACCCGGGCGATTGAAGCATCGCAGGCCCACTGCCTGGCGGTCTCGGGCGTGATCGTGCACGCGTCGCCCAGCTCGCACCGGAAGCCTGAACATCCCTCGAGCGCCTCCAGGTCCACCGTGATGGTGACGTGGGGGCGCTCACCCGAGACGAGCGGTCGATCCGTCGAATCCAACCACCTGCGGCAGATCTCGCCCAAGGCATCGGCCCTTCGTTGAGCGAAGGTCCCGCGGTCGGCCCCAGGCCGACGCTCTTCGGCATCGAGCACGCTTCGGAGCGCGGTGATCAGGACCTGGCCGGTCTCGGGATCGAGGTCGCCGTCCACCCGCACCGTGCCCTCGAGGGTGGGGGAGATGTGGAGACGCCGAAGCTGGA
>DASSSA010000060.1:0-7798 GCA_035701505.1 Actinomycetota bacterium | reverse complement strand
GACCCAGACGAGGACGACGATGGCCACCCACGACATCACCATCCACAGGATCCCCCAGCTCCCGTCGTGCCAGCCGTACGGCATCATGACGACCTCCAGCCTCCAACCACGGTTCGTCTACTCTTCCGGCGCGAAGGCCTGGAAGAACGTCGGGAACGTGAGCACGAGGCCGACGGCCACGAGCACGGCCGTCCACGTGAAGACGGTGCTCGGCTTGGGGTTCCTCCCCCGCAGCCCGATGCCGAAGACGACCCACGCGACGACGAACGCGATGACCGCGATGATCGTCTTCCCCGAGAGCGAACCGACCGACGTCGACCATTCCAGCCATGACTTGAAGCTCTCGTTGGCCTCCGCCAGCGTGGTCAGCACCCCAAGAACGAGCGCCCCGATCCCCGCCGCGAGGAACACCGCGGCGACCGGCCCGAACGGCTTGTCCATGCCGGTTCTAGGCATGGATACCTGCTGCGTGGAGCTGCTCTCTTCCATGGTCTCCACCCTCTCCTAGTGGACCGGCGCGGCCTTGGTGATGAACGCCCCCAGCGCACCGGCGATGCCCGCGATCAGGAAGGATGCCGTGAAGAAGCCCATCAGCGCCCTCCGGACCCCCTGGTGCTTGATGAGCGAGGTCCCGTAATAGGTGACGGTGAATGCAACCGCCGTGGCGAGCAGCGGCGCGATCCAGGCGATGTGCTCCTTCCACTCCATGCCGAACTCGTGCCAGTCGGCCGTGCTCGGGTCCGCCAGGAGAAGCGACTTGGGGCTGTCCGCCGCCTCGCTGCGGTACCACGGGTACACGACCCACGTCCCGGTGATGACGGTCGCCCAGGCGGCAGCTGCCATGACCCAGGTTCCGATCTCGAGGCGGCGGGTCCGCGTCACGATGCCCTTCTCGCTCAGCTCACCGGATCGAAGGCTCCAAAACTCGGCGAACCCCCCGGCGAACGCCAGGAGGAACAGCGCCCCCAAGCCCATGCCGTGGACGACAGCCCACCATTCTCTGTACGTGAGGTGCATAGCTCCCCCTCCTCCCGTCCGGCTTCCGTCCTTCAGCCTAGTGTGGCGGGGGACGACGAGCGAACCCTAGGGCATCTTGGCCTGCGCAAAAAGGGTAAGGGGTCCCGGTCGTTCGGCCCGAGGATGACGGGACGGACGACCCGTTCGTCTCCGTCCTCCGGTGTGGTCCCATGCTCTTGGAGGTGACCGACATGGCGCGATGGGAAGGGTTCAGCCAGTGTCCGGGCTGCGGGTACGACTTCGCCACCGGGGAGGGTGAGCGCTCGTGCGCCTGGGGTGAGTGTCCGCATCTTCCGTCCGAGCTCGACGTGTACTGCTCCCAGTGCCGGTTCAACTTCTTCACGATGGAGGGGAACCCATCCTGCGCGGACCCACTGTCATGTGAGTACGGGGTGGCGCCGATCTCGCACGTCCAGAACATGAGGCGGTGGCAGGGACACCGCGCGCCCGCCCCCACCAGCGACTGATCGCCGCTGCTCGACGCAGCGGGTCGAAGGGCCCAGGGACACTGGGACGCACGGCCCCTCTCGTTCACCTCCGTTCGCCGGAACCTTGTCGGTAGGCGAAAGGAGGCGACATGGATCGGCAAGACGACGTTCTCTCACTGGTGCTGTTCTCCGGCACCGACGACAAGCTGAACGCCGCCGCTGTGCTGACGGTGGGGGCAGCGGCGATGGGCCGCAAGGTCAACGTGGTCCTTCAGTACTGGGCCCTCGACGCCTTCCGGGCTGACCGGGTCCTCAAGGACCACGGGGTGGCCGCCGAGGCCGGCGAGTGGGGGCACGAGCTCCTGCAGCGCCAGGGAACCCAACACTGGAGCGAGCTCTTCAGCCAGGCGAAGGAGATCGGGGACGTCGGCATACATGCGTGCTCGCTCTCGATGGAGATGTTCGGCATCACGAAGGACGACCTCGACCCCCTGGTCGACGACGTGGAGGGGGTGGCCGCGTTCATCGCCACGGCCAACGGCTCGGTGACATTCATCTGAGGAGGTGGGAACGATGACGCTCGCAACGCTGACTGATCGGACCATCGACGCTCGGGGGATGCCCTGTCCCGGCCCCCTTATGGCCCTGATCGGCGCGATCCGCGAGGGCGAGGTGGGCGACGCAATCACGGTCCTTTCGACGGACCAGGGTTCCAAGACCGATATCCCGGCTTGGGTGTGCAAGGCCCGCCACGAACTGGTGGAGGTGGCTCCAGAGGAGGGCTTCGCCCGGTTCGTGGTCAGGAAGACCAGGTGACGCGGCGATGCCGGCACGGGTGGCGGTGTTGGGTGGGGGCGTCGGTGGGACGCTCGCCGCGAACCTTCTTGCAAAGGAGCTCGGCCGCGACGTGAAAGTCACGGTGGTCGACCATTCCGGGATGCACGTCTACCAGCCGGGGTTCTTGTACGTGGCCCTCGGCCAGGCGAACGGGCGTTGGCTCGCGCGCGACGAACGCACGCTTCTGCGCAACGACATCGACCTGGCGGTGGAACGGGCGGTCCGGATCCACCCCGATGCGGGCACCGTGCAGCTCGAGCGGGGCGGCACCATCGAGTGGGACTACCTCGTGATCGCCACCGGCTCCCGGCTCGTCCCCGATGCAGTGCCGGGCCTGGCAGAGGGCGCGCACGAGTTCTACTCGCTGGAGGGCGCGCAGCGACTGCGCGAGGTCCTCCGGACGTTCCGTGGAGGACTGATCCGCGTAGGGATCGCCGGGATCCCCTACAAGTGCCCGCCGGCACCCGTGGAGTTCGTGCTGATGCTCGACGGGTACCTGCGGAAGCGAGGAGTGCGCGATCGGAGTGAGATCACGTTGCTCTCGCCGCTCAATCGTGCGTTCACCATCGAGAGCGCGTCGAAGCTGGTCCAGCCGATCATGGAGCGGCGCGGCATCGGGCTGGAGACGTTCTTCAACGTCGAGTCCGTGGACCCATCGGCCCGCGTCGTCGAGTCTCTCGAGGGCGAGAAGGCCGAGTACGACCTCCTCGTGCTAGTGCCGCCCCACCGCGGGCAGCTTGTCGTCGACGAGTCGAGCCTCGGTGACCCCGGCGGCTGGCTCCCGACCGACAGGCACACCCTGCAACTCGAGGGGCACGAGCGGATCTTCGCCATGGGCGACGCGACGAACCTCCCGATCTCGAAGAGCGGATCGACGGCCCACTTCGAAGCCCCAGTCGTGGCCAGCCGGATCGCGTCGCTGATCCACGGAACGGCCCCCAAGACGAACTACGGCGGTCGGGTGATGTGCTTCCTGGAGACCGGCGACGGGCGCGCGACGGCGCTCCGCTTCGACTACGAGCACCCCCCGACGCCCCCTCGGCCCAGCAGGGTGTGGCACGCCGCGAAATGGATGTTCAACCGCCTGTACTGGGAGACGGTCCCGCAAGGCCGGGTCCCGGAGCGGGCCTCGAAAGGAAGGGGTGAAGATGAGCACGACCATCGCAAAGAGGCTGGACCTGAAGGGCCTCGCCTGTCCGCTCCCCATCGCGAGGACGGCTCAGGGCATCCGGGAGCTGCGATCGGGAGAGCTAATCGAGGCCCTGGCCACCGATCCGGGCTCGGTCCCCGACTTCGCCGCGTGGTGCCGCGCGACGGGCAACGAGCTCGTGGAGCAGAGCGAGGAAGGCGGCGCCTACCGCTTCCTCATCAGGAGGAAGTGAGGTGAGACCCATGGTGATGACGGAGACACAGGTCCAGGCCGAGGAGGCCATCGGACACGTCCCGCACCAGAAGCTGGTCATCTTCGCGTGGAGCGGGGATCTCGACAAGGTGTGGCCGACGCTGATCCTCGCGACCAGCGGGGCTGCGATGGGGATGCAGACCACCGTGTTCTTCACGTTCTGGGGGCTCTTCCCCCTGGTGAAGGACGAGGTCCGGATCACCGGCGAGAACTGGATGCAGAAGCTGCTGTCCACGATGGACCGACCGGGCCTGGAGCACCTGAAGCTGGGGAAGATGAACTTCGCCGGCGCGGGGCCGGCCATGATGAGGAAGCTGGCCAAGGATCACAAGGTCGCGAGCCCCACCGAGCTGATCGAGCTGGCGAAGGACCTCGGCGTGAAGCTCGTGCCGTGCCAGATGACCATGGACCTGCTGGGACTCACCCCCGAGGACCTGATCGACGGCCTGGGGGAGCCGACCGGTGCGACGACCGCCTTGCTCGAAGCGCAGGACGCGGTGGCGCTCTTCATCTGAGAGTGAATGGGAATGGGTGGAGGTGGATGAAGATGAACCAGATGACCGTTCGGTATCGGGACGGGGACAGCCTCGAGATCGTCGTTCGGGGCCACCGCGTGATCGTGGACCAACCGGTCGGAGCGGGGGGAGCCGACGAAGGGCCGACCCCGACGGAGCTCTTCATCGCGGGACTGGCGAGCTGTGTGGGGTTCTATGCGGAGCGGTTCCTCCGTCGGCACTCTTTGCCGGTCGAGGGCCTGGAGGTCCGGTGCCAGTTCGCCATGGACCCCGACGCGGCGCGCGTCGCTTCTGTGCAGCTCGGGGTGGCGGTTCCGGCGTTCCTGAACGAGACGCACCGCCGGGCCCTCGTGGCCGTGGTCGATCACTGCACGGTCCACAACTCGATCCGCCAGGAGCCGGAGGTCGGCATCGCCATCCAGATCCACTCGGCGGCTGCTTGAATCCCAGCCGAACGACCGATCCGCCCGGCGGGTGATCCCGCCGGGCGGATCGGTCTATCCGAGATCAGGCGGCCTTGACCGCCTTGGCGATCTTGATGGGGATCTCCGTCGCCTTGGGCGACTGGATCTCCTTGGCCGCCTTCGGCACGGTCACGGTCAGGACGCCGTCCGTGTACTCGGCCTCGATCGCCTTCTCGTCGATGCCCTCGGGCATCGGGATGCGGCGCTCGAAGGAGCCGAACGAGGCCTCCATCCGGTAGTAGGCCTCCTCCTTCACCTCCTCCTGCTGCTTTCGCTCGCCGCGAACGACGAGCTCACCGCCCTCGACCTCCACGGAGACATCCTCGCGTGGGTCGATGGCCGGGAGCTCGACCCGCACGATCAGGTCGCCGTCTTTGGCGTAGACGTCCGTGGCCGGGAGGAACGGTCGGCGGACGAAGAGCGGAAGGACCGGGTACGCGATACGGCCCCGGGGCCCGAGGAGCCGACGCAGCGCGTCGTCCATCCGAAGCTCCAGGTTCGTGATCTCGTCCCAATAGTCACGCATCCTTCTCACCTCCTTCCATCACCACACTAGGAAGGCGGCCCACAGGACCGTAGGGCATTCGGTCCCCTCCCGTTCGGGACGATCGGCCCGGCATCCGTGCTTTTCGGGTCGAACCTCTCGGAGAGGCTGGAGGGCCCGCCTGAAGGGGGCCGGACGGCCGGGGTGGCCCCTCCTTCGCTCACCCATGCTCCACGAAGGCACAAAACACCCTCGAGTAGGAGCAGGGAAAGGAGCGAGCGCGTGGCGAACCGGCACGTGACGGTCGACGGGAACGAGGCGGCGGCCAGGATCGCCCACATGGCGAGCGAGGTGATCGCCATCTACCCGATCACGCCTTCATCGCCGATGGGCGAGCTTGCGGATGCGTGGTCGACCGCGGGCAGGCCCAACCTGTGGGGGGCCGTCCCCGCGGTGATCGAGATGCAGAGCGAGGGCGGGGCCGCCGGCGCGGTCCACGGCGGCCTCCAGGCCGGGGCCCTGTGCACGACGTTCACGGCGTCGCAGGGCCTCTTGCTGATGATCCCGAACATGTTCAAGATCGCCGGGGAGCTGACCTCGACGGTATTCCACGTGGCGTCCCGCGCCGTCGCCACGCACGCGCTGTCAATCTTCGGGGACCACAGCGATGTGATGGCCGCACGGTCCACCGGCTGGGCCATGCTGGCCTCCTCGTCCGTGCAGGCGGCCCAGGACTTGGCGGTCGTCGCGCACGCCTCCACGTTGGAGACCAGGGTTCCGTTCCTGCACTTCTTCGACGGGTTCCGCACCTCGCACGAGATCAACGTCATCGAGTCGATGGATGACCACGTGCTCCGGACGATGATCGACGAGCACCTGGTCAGAGCCCACCGGGAGCGGGCCCTGTCTCCCGACCACCCCGTCCTGCGTGGCTCGGCACAGAACCCGGACGTATTCTTCCAGGCCCGCGAGGCTGCGAACCCCTTCTACGGCATCACTCCTCCGGTCGTGCAGTCGACGATGGACCGCTTCGCTGAGCTCACCGGGCGCGCCTATCACCTGTTCGACTACTCCGGACACCCCGAGGCCGAGCGCGTGATCGTTCAGATGGGCTCGGGGGTCGGAGCCGTGCAAGAAACGATCGAGCGCCTGACGGCAGCCGGCGAGAAGGTCGGGGTCCTGGAGGTCCGGCTGTTCCGGCCCTTCTCCGCCAGGGCCTTCGTAGCGGCGCTCCCACGCACGCTGAAGGCCCTGGCGGTGCTCGACCGGACCAAGGAGCCCGGTGCCCCGGGCGAGCCGCTGTACCAGGACGTCGTGACGGCCCTGACCGAAGAGGTGGCCGCCGGGAGGTTCCCCGCCATGCCCAGGGTCATCGGCGGCAGGTACGGCCTGTCGTCCAAGGAGTTCGACCCATCCATGGCCAAGGCCGTGTTCGACGAACTGGCCAAGTCCGCGCCGAAGAACCACTTCACGGTGGGCATCTACGACGACGTGAGCCACACCAGCTTGGAGGTCGACCGGTCGTTCTCCACCGAGGCGGACGACGTGGTGCGAGCCGTGTTCTACGGCCTGGGCGCCGACGGGACCGTGAGCGCGAACAAGAGCTCGGTCAAGATCATCGGCGACGCCACCGACCTGTTCGCCCAGGGATACTTCGTCTACGACTCGAAGAAGGCCGGGGCCCTGACGGTCTCGCACCTCCGCTTCGGGCCCCGCCCGATCCGGTCCACATATCTCGTCAGGCGGGCCAATTTCGTGGCCTGCCACCAGTTCCACTTCCTGGAGCGGATGGACGTCCTGGAGGTGGCCGGGCGGGGAGCCACCTTCCTGCTGAACAGCCCATACACGCCTGAGAACGTCTGGGAGCACCTCCCGGTCGAAACGCAGCGCCAGGTCATCGACAAGGAACTGAGGCTCTACGTGGTCGACGCCCAGAAGGTGGCGAACGAGGTTGGCCTGGGAGCGCGCATCAACACGGTCCTCCAGACGTGCTTCTTCGCCCTGGCAGGCGTCCTGGACCAGGAGGACGCATTCGCCCACATCAAGCAGGCCATCGAGAAGAGCTACGGGAAGCGAGGCAAGGCGGTCCTGGAGATGAACTACGCGGCCGTGGACAAGGCTCTGGAGGGCCTCCACGAGGTGCACGTTCCCGAGACCGTAGCCGGCGAGCTCCACAGGCTCCCCCCGGTCTCGCCCGAGGCCCCGGACTTCCTGCAACGGGTCACGGCGAAGATGATCGCCGGAGAGGGGGACCTCCTGCCCGTCTCGGCGCTCCCGGTGGGCGGTGCCTTCCCCACCGGCACGGCGAAATGGGAGAAGCGGTCCATCGCCCACGAGATCCCCATCTGGGATCCCGAGATCTGCATCGACTGCGCCAAGTGCGCACTGGTATGCCCGCACGCGGCCATCCTGATGAAGGTGTTCGAGCCCATCGCGGCAGATCAGGCGCCGGAATCGTTCCAACACAAGGAGTGGCGCGACCGGGTGAACCCGGGCCTGTGGATGACCATCCAGGTCGCGCCCGACGACTGCACGGGATGCGGCGTCTGCGTGGACGTCTGCCCGGCCAAGAGCAAGGAGGAGGTCAGGCACAAGTCCATCAACATGGAGCCCAAGGACGAGCACCTCGAGGCTGAGCGGGCCAACTTCGC
>DASSSA010000059.1:0-54155 GCA_035701505.1 Actinomycetota bacterium | reverse complement strand
ACGCCGGCCTGGGCTGCCAGCACGAGGAGGTCCCGTTCGTCCCGCTCACCGAACTCTGGCCCCCCTTGCTTCTCGGTCAGGTAGATGTCCCCGAACACCTCGCCCCGAACGACGATGGGGGCGCCGAGGAACGACCTCATCTTCGGGTGGTTCGGAGGGAAGCCCGCCGAGCGAGGATCTGCAGAGATGTCGGGGAGACGCAAGGGTTTGCCTTCTTCGATCAACGCGCCCAGGATGCCGCGGCCATGCGGGGGGGCGCCGATCGCTTCGCGTTCCTCGGGTGTGATCCCGGTAGTGATGAACTCCTGCAGATCGCCGCCCGGGCCGATCACGCCCAGGGCTCCGTACCGTGCGTCGGTGATCTCCACCGCAAGCTCGATGATGCGCTGGAGCACGGCCTCCAGGGAGAGCTCGGATGCCAGGATCATCCCGGCCTCGATCAACCGGTCGCGTCGGTCCATCGACCTGAGCGTACTCGGGCGGTGGTGCCGGTGCGGCGACGGACGATAGCATCCGGCCCGGAGCGACCGCCGCCTGGTCCTAGCCGCTTAGCCCGCTGTCGGGCGAGAAGCGAGGGGCTTGGGTGCCGCCGACTCATGGACCCGGACCCTGGCGTCGACGATGACCGCGCGACGAGGCAGCACCATCACCGGGTTGCAATCCATCTCGGCGATCGACGGATGGGCGTCGACCATCGTCGAGACCCGGAGGATGACCTCCTCGAGCGCGGCGACATCGGCCTTGGGCGCGCCTCGGTACCCGTCGAGGAGCGGGAACGTCTTCAGTGACCGCACCATCTCGGAGGCGTCGAGATCGGTGATCGGCGCGATCCTGACCGAGACGTCCCGCAGCAGCTCGGCCGCCGTTCCGCCGGCGCTGCACGCAACGATCGGCCCGAAGAGCGGATCCTGGGCTACGCCGACAAGCATCTCGACCCCACCGGTGACCATCTCCTGGACCAGGAACCCCTCCAGCGTGAGGCCGGCCTCGTCGGTGCGCCGCGCCATCTCCTTCGCCGCGGAGATCACGTCGTCGGGACCGTCGAGCCCCAGGCGCACCCCCCCGACATCGGTCTTGTGCACGATGTCCGGGCCTAAGGCCTTCAGCGCCACAGGGCCGCCGAGGTCCGAGGCGGCGGCGGCGGCTTCATGTGCGGTGGCGGCCCGGGCCGAACGCGCCACCGGGAGCCCGTAGCAGCCGAGGAGCTCCTCGAGCTCCTCGGCCGTCAGCCAGCCGCCGCCCCGTCCCAGCGCGGCCGCGATCACGGCGTAGGCTTCGTCTCGCCGGACGTCGTCGAATCGAGGGACGATGCCCTCAGGCCTCGTGAGCCATCGCCCGTAGGCAGCGGCACGGGCGACGGTGATGGCTGCCTGCTCCGGGAACGAGAACGAAGGGATCTTCGTCCCGTCGGCTCGAAGCTCCGCTTCCATGGCCGTGCCCCCCATCAACGTGGTCACCAGCGGGATACTTCCTTCCATGTCCCGGACCGCGCGGGCGATCGCCCCGACGATCGCCGCCGCCTTCTCCACCTGGGGCGGGATGTAGATGACGATCATGGCGTCCACGTCCGGGTCGTGGCCCACGGTCCGGATGGCTCGCGCGTAGTCGTCGCCGCTGGCCGAGGCGATCATGTCCACGGGGTTCTCCAGCGATGCCTCCGGCGGGAGGAACTCGCGGAGCTTCGCCTTCGTCGCTTCGGATAGCGGTTGAACCTTCAACCCGTTCGCCTCGCAGGTGTCAGCGCACAGGATCCCCAGGCCACCCGCGTTCGTGACGATGGCCACCCGGTCGCCCTTCGGGGCCGGCTGACTGGCCAGGAGCTCCGCCACGTCGAACATCTGCTCCAGCGTGTCGGTGCGGATCACCCCGGCCTGTCGGAACAGGGCGTCCACGGTCACGTCGGAGGCGGCCAGCAGGGCACCGGTGTGCGACGCCGCGGCGCGGACCCCCGCCGCGCTTCGCCCCGACTTCACCGCGACGATGGGCTTTCCCCTGCCGACCTCACGGGCCAGGCGAGCGAACCTCCGTGGGTTCCCGAAGGACTCCAGGTACAGCAGGATCACGTCGGTCCGTTCGTCTTCGCCCCAGTACGCGACGAGGTCGTTGCCGGAGATGTCGGCCTTGTTGCCGACCGAGACGAACGACGACAGACCCAATCCGAGCTCGACGGCGTGCTGCATCACGGCCAGGCCGAGCGCGCCACTCTGCGACAGGAACCCCACCCGCCCGGGAGGCGGGAAGATCGAGGCGAACGTGCCGTTCAGCCGGACCTGCGGGTCGGTGTTCGCGACGCCCATGCAGTTCGGGCCTATGATCCGCATCCCGTACGCCCGGCAGACCTCCAGGAGCTCCCGTTGCCTGGCCGGCCCCTCGCCCCCGACCTCGGCGAACCCCGACGAGATGGCGACCAGCCCTCGGACCCCCTTCTCACCGCACTCCCGGGCCACCTGGAGGACGAGCGCCGCGGGGACGACGATGAACGCGACGTCGACCGGGCCGGGGACCTTCTCGATCGACGGGTAGGCGGGGACGCCGTGAACCACCTCCGCCTTGGGGTTCACCGGATACACCGGCCCGTGGAACTCCTCGGTGAGCAGGTTGTGGAAGAGCTGCCCGCCGATGCTGGACCGGTCCCGTGACGCCCCGACAACAGCCACCGACCTTGGCGACAGGAACCTCCGTACGGCGTTCACGGAGGCCGCGGTCTCTCGACGCTCGAACCGTGTGACGGCATCCTCGGTGAGCGAAACGGGGAACTCGACCTCGATCGCTCCCGGGAGGGCTCGGATCGACAGAGAGAACCCGCTTTCCCGGAAGACTCCGACCATCCCGTGGTTCTCGGGGAGGACCTCGGCGACGAAGATCGTCACGCCACGTTCGCCGGCGGCCTGGGCCAGCTGGCCGAGGAGGATGGAGCCGATGCCCTTGCCCTGCCAGTCGTCGGCCACGGACATGCCGATCTCGGCCCGGCCGTCGTCCATCCGCGAGTATTGGGCGCCACCGATCATCGTCCCCTGGTCACCGCCCCGAAGGACCAGCAAGGTGAGGTGGTCCCGGTAGTCGACGTCCACGATCTTCTCGGCCAGCTCACCGATATTCACCGCGACCGTCCAGAACCGCAGTCGCCTGGTCTCCGGCGACAGGCCGAGCAGATAGTCCTGGACCCTGGCCAGGTCATCCGGCCGGGCCGGGCGGATGCGGACGGTGGAACCATCTCGAAGGACAACGTCCGACTCGAGGTTCGAGGGGTAGAGGCCCCCGCTCATCCGGCCATCCTAGCCCCGGTGCCGGGCGACCCCGGAGACGAAGGGGGGAGTTCGGAATGCCCACGCACGATGGCCGAAGGGTTGGTTTGAGCGCGGAGTCCTTTCTTCCGATACCACAGCCAGCACATGAGGAACGATTCCGGCGCGCGAGAGGAGCGACAGCTCCTGTGGTCGTTGGTCGAGCAGATGCCCGCCATCGCCTGGACCACCGATCGGGAGCTCCGGTTCACCTCGTCCGTGGGCGGAGGACTCGCCGATCTGGGCCTGTCGCCGGGTGAGGTGGTCGGCCGCACGCTGCACGACTACCTGGGGACGAGCGATCCGGAGATGGCCGCGATCGCAGCCCACGAGGCTGCCCTGCAGGGGCGGTCCACACGGTACGAGCAGAACTGGCAGGGCCGCCGGTACGCGTCGCACGTGGTGCCCCTCCGGGACGACGAGGGAACGGTCGTCGGCGCGGCCGGCGTGTCCCTGGACGTCACCGAGCGGGTGTGGGAGCCCGGTGCCCTCTTCGAGGCAGAGACCAAGTACCAAGGGCTGGTGGAGACCATCCCTGCGGTCACGTACATCGATCCGCTGGACGAGTGGAGCGACAGCATCTACGTGAGCCCCCAGGTCACCGAGCTCCTGGGGTGTACGCCGGAGGAGTGGCTGACCGACTCGAGTTTCTGGCGAGACCACGTCCACCCCGGTGACGCCGATCGTGCGTGGCGGGAATGGGTTCGAGCCCGCAACTCCGGCTCGCCGTACCAGAGCGAGTACCGGATGCTCCACCGCGACGGTCACGTGGTGTGGGTGAGCGAACGCGCCGTCATCCTGAAGGACTCGGTGGGCCGGCCATGGGCCGTGCAGGGCGTGATGGTGGACATCACCGAGCGGAAGCGAGTCGAGGAAGAGCTCGAGCTGGCCTGGCAGCGGGAACGAGAAGCCACCGCCCATCTCCGGGACCTGGACGACATGAAGAACCTGCTCCTGCACGCCGTGGCCCACGATCTCCGAGGCCCCATCGCCACCGTCCTCGGTTCGGCGATGGTTCTGGAGACCTCCCTGATCGACCTGGATGAAGAAAAGCGCGACCTGATCCGGGGGGTCGGAGCGGGCGCCCGCAAGCTCAACCGGCTGGTGAACGATCTGCTCGACCTGGAGCGGCTGGAGCGCGGGTTGGTCGAGCCGGACCGCCGGCCCACGGATGTCGGTGAGCTGGCGCGTCGAGTGGTGGCGGAGCTGAAGGTGCAGTTTCACGAGGTTCATGTCGAAACGGAAACCTCCGTGTCGCCGGTCGACCCCGTCCACGTAGAGCGCATCGTCGAGAACCTGGTGGCCAACGCGGCCCGGCACACCCCCAAGGGCACCCCCATCTGGGTCCACGTCAACCGCCGGGAGGATGGCACGACGATCCTGGTTGAGGACGCGGGCCCCGGCGTTCCCCCCGACCTGCGGGAGGTCATCTTCGAGCCATTCCGCCACGGCGGGGAAGGGTTGGGGATCGGCCTGTCGCTCGTGGCCCGGTTCGCCACGCTCCACGGCGGGTGGGCCAGGGTCGGCGACCGCGAGGGCGGGGGAGCCTCGTTCGAGGTCTTCCTGCCGGATGGCCCTGTCGTGGGCGAGGCCGTCGCCGAAGCGGTGGAGATGGGTCGCGCCATGACGCCTCTCGAGGGTCGGGGCAAGACTCTCGGCGTGGGGATCGGGCCCGGCTAGCCGATCGCCTGCCCGATGGCGTCCAAGGCGGATGGATTCTCCAGGCTCGACAGCTCGCCGGGGTCCTCTCCGGCGATCGTGGCCCGGATGGCTCTTCGGACGATCTTCGCCGAGCGCGTCTTCGGGAGCTCGGGGACGAACACGATCCGCGACGGCTTGAACGCCTTGCCCAGGTGTTCCGCGACCAGCGAGGAGAGCTCGGCGGCCAGCCCGTCGTCGGCCGCTATGGCGGGCTTGGTCACCACGAAGCACCAGATGACCTCGCCCTTGACCTCGTCGGGCACGCCCACGGCGGCCGACTCGGCTACCGCCGGATGAAGCGTCAGGACGCTCTCCACTTCCGCAGGGCCCAGGCGCTTGCCCGCGACGTTCATCGTGTCGTCGGACCGTCCATGGAGGAACCAGAACCCGTCCTCGTCCACGCTCGCCCAGTCGCCGTGCCACCACACGCCGGGCCACCGCCGCCAGTAGGTGTCGAGGTACCGCTGGGGATCGCCCCACACCCCCCGTGTCATCGCCGGCCAGGGCTGCTTGCACACGAGCTCGCCCACCTCGCCCCGGGGCACCGGTCCCCCCTCCGGGCCGAAGACATCGACGTCCATCCCCAGGGCCGGGCCCCGGAGCGTGCACGGCTTGAGCTCGCAGATGGGAAGCGGTGAGAGGAAGCACGCCCCGATCTCGGTTCCGCCCGACAGGTTGATGATCGGGAGGCGACCGCCGCCGACGACCTCGAAGAACCACCGGTACGGCTCGGGGTTCCATGGCTCACCTGTTGATGCGAGGATCCTGAGTGAGGACAAGTCGTGCTTTCGGACCTCCTCGTCGCCGGCCGGGATCAGCGCACGGATGAGTGTCGGCGAGACCCCGAGCGTGGTGATGCCGTGTCGCTCCACCATGTCCCAGATGCGATCCGGGCTGGGATGGTTCGGTGCGCCGTCGTACAGGAAGACCGTGGCACCCAGGGCAGTTGCGCCCACGATCTCCCAAGGCCCCATGATCCATCCCAGGTCGCTGACCCAGAAGAGGACCTCGCCCTGATGGAGGTCGACCTGGTAGGCCACCTCTTCCGCGATCTTCACCAGAAAGCCCCCATGCACGTGGACGGCCCCCTTGGGCGCCCCGGTAGTGCCGCTCGTGTACGCGATGAACAGTGGGTGCTCCGGGTCGAGGTGCGCGGTCTCGAGGGACGGCGGTTGGGCGGCCAGGAGCTCGTCCCATCGAACGTCGCGACCCTCTGACCACGGCGTGTCGTCCCGCCCCAGCCGTTGCCAGACCAGGATGCGTTCCACCGAAGGAGACGCCGCGACCGCTTGGTCGGCCACCTCCTTCATCGGAACGGTCTTCCCCCGACGTGGGAAGCCGTCCGCGGTGATCAGCAGCTTGGCTCCGGCGTCCCGAAGGCGCTGGGCTACCGCATCGGCGCCGAAACCGGAGAAGATGGGTAACCAGATCGCACCGAGCTTCGCGCTCGCCATCACGGCGGTCACGGCTTCCGGCGACATCGGAAGGAAGATGCCGACGGCGTCACCGCTCCGGATCCCCAGCGACGCCAGGCCGTTCGCCAGCCGGTCACTGAGCTCGCGGAGCTCGCGGTAGGTGACCCGGCGGGTCTCGCCCTCCTCTCCTTCCCAGACGACGGCAACGGCGTCGGGGGTCCGCTCGGCCCACCGGTCGACGCAGTTATGGGCCACGTTCACCGAGGCGCCCCCGAACCACGTGGCCCATTCGACGCCCCGTGCGGTGTCGACGACCCGGTCGAACGGCTCGAAGAACTCGATGCCCAGGTCCTTCACCACCGTGTCCCAGAACCAAGTGATGTCCGCGACGGACCTCGCGACCAGGTCCTGGTAAGTGGTGATCGCGTGGGTTCGCATGAACCGCGTGACGTTGGCTCGCTCGATGTACTCCTGGCTGGGCCTCCACACGATCGCCACGAACGCCGCCCCTGCCGAAACGGACACCTGGGTACTCTTTCCCAAGGTTATGTCCGACGACGACGCGCTGCAGCGCAAGCCTGCCGGCCACGCCCACCTGCGCCGGGCCTTCCTGGCGGGCGCCGCGGCCCTGTCCCTCCTGGTCACCATCCTGGCCGGCGGGGCCATGGGCCTCTATTTCTGGACCCAGAACCAGATCCAATTCATCCCACCGGCCCCCGGCGCTTCGCCCGGAGAGGACATCGACATCGGCGGCCCCTGCCTTCGCCACGCCTGCAATTACCTGCTGCTCGGGAGCGACAGCCGGGCGGGGCTGACCAAAGAGGAACAGCAGGTCTTCGGGAACGATGAGCACATTGGGGGGGTCTTCCGATCCGACACGATCATCGTCGTGCACGTCGAGCCGGGCGAGAAGAAGGCCGTGTTCCTGTCCTTCCCCCGGGACCTGTGGGTGGACATCCCGGGCCACGGTTTCAACCGGATCAACGCGGCGTTCGAGGGTGGCATCGAGGGCGGCGGTGCGCAGCTGGTGGCCCGCACGATCACGTCGATCACCGGGCTGAGGATCAACCACTCGCTGTACGTCGACCTGGCCGGCTTCCAGTCCGTGGTCGACGCGCTCGGCGGGGTCGACATTTGCGTCCCGTACCCCATGCAGGATCCGCTCACGCAGCTCGACATCCAGGCCGGCTGCCAGCACTTCGACGGCCGGACCGCCCTGGCGTATGTACGGACGCGGCACCAGCCGTGCGACCTCATCCCCGATTTCGCCCGGATCAGCAGGCAACAGCAGTTCCTGCGGGCCGTGATCGCCAAGATGCTGTCGCCGAGCGAGCTCATCCACCTCCCGTCGCTCGTCCCCGCGGTCCTCGAGAGCGTCCGGGTGGACCGGGGACTGAACACCGCGGAGCTCGCGTATCTCGCGGGCCAGCTGAACGGGGTGAACGCGGGCAACGTGGACTTCCGTGTGGTGCCGAGCACGCCCGCTGGCGTCACGGTCAACGGACAGTACCTCTCGGTCGTCCGGATGCTCGAGGGGCAAGCGCGCGAGCTCTTCACCAGGCTTCGCGACGGCCGGCCCCTCGGCGACGTGGGACTGACCCAGGCGCAGACCCCGCCGTCGCCGGCCGTGATCAAGGTCGGGGTCTACCACAGGAGGTCTGTAGGGATGGCCTCCCGCGTGTACACGACCCTCACCGAGGGAGGGTTCGACACCTCGATCCCGGTTCAGGACATCGCAGAGCTGGGGCCCTCGTCGGTGAAGGGCTCGGCCATCCTGTACGGGGCGAAGGCCGCCGACGGAAAGGCCATGGCCGACGTGGTGCACGGGTACCTCTCGAACCTCCCCGAGGTCCCGGTGGCCAGTGGCGTCCTCGGGGGCGTGAGCATCGCGGTCGTCGTCGGTTCGAAGTACGACTTGCCGCCGCCCACCACATCCGGCCCGGTGAACTGCTCGTGAGCGCCGCATGCTCCGGGTGACGATCGACGCCCGGCCGGCGGTTGCGCCGGAGCGCACGGGCGTGGGGAACTACGCCTGGCACCTGATCCGCCGGCTCCCCGAGGTGGACCCGGCCGCGAGTTACGTCGCGTGGTACGTGCACTCCAGGGCGGCGATCCGCCGGTGGCGACACTTCGACGACGTCGGCGCGCCGAACCTCCGCGAGCGCGGCATCCTGTATCCCAGCCGTCTGCTCGAGCGGACGATTCGATACGGCTTCCCTCGCGTGGAATGGTTCGGCGGCTTCGACGTGCTGTTCGCCACGAACTTCGTCCCGCCCCCCACACGGGCCGGTCGAGTCGTCGCGACCGTGCACGACCTCGCCTTCCGTCGGTTCCCCGAGACCGCTCCGCAGGCCGTGGGGTGGTGGCGCGAGGCCGTGCAGCACACGGTTCATCGCGCGGCGCGGCTGATCGCACCGTCGGAGTGGACGAAGCGCGATCTCCTGGAATTCTACGGCGCGCCGGAGGCACGGGTGACCGTCATCCCCCTCGCCGTGGACGGTGAGGTGTATCGTCCACCGTCCGAGGAACGGATCCTCGACGTGCGGCGGGGGTTCGGGATCGACGGTCCCTACCTCATCGCCTTAGGGCGAGGCCCTCGGAAGAACCTTCCCCGGCTGCTTGCGGCCTTTGCGGCGCTCCCCACCGACATCCGGCCCACGCTGGTGATCGGCGGGGCAATGGAATGGAGCCCGGACGGCTCCGACCCGGGGCCCGACGCGCTCCGAACGCTCCCTCGAGACGTCCGTTCGGCCGTGAGGCTCGTGGGCTACCTGCCGGAGGCGGACAAGGTCGCGCTGCTCGGTGGGGCGATCGGCCTGGCCTTCCCATCGCTTTATGAGGGCTTCGGGTTCCCGGTGCTGGAGGCCATGGCCTGCGGGACGCCCGTGCTCACCTCGGACGCATCGTCGCTACCGGAGCTGGCCGGTGACGCAGCCCTGCTGGTCGACCCCCACGACGTCGACGCCATCCGCGAGGGGCTCCAGACCCTCGTGACCGATAACGGTGTGCGAGGCGGTTTGCGGGTCGCCGGGCTGGCCCGGGCCTCCAGCTTCAACTGGACGGAGACCGCCCGGAGGACCGCCGACGTCCTCCACGAGGCCGGCGAGCCCCGGTAGCGTGCGCGCAGCGTCCATAGACTGGGTCGCACAACGGTGAGGATCCTCGTCATCAGCTCGTACCCGCCACGTCACTGCGGGATCGGCAGCTACGCGGCCGCCGACGTGGATCGGCTGAGGAACGAAGGGCACGAGGTCATCGTCCTGTCCCCCCCGGATGGGAATGGCGACGTCAGGGTTCCTTTCTTCGGAGGGCGGCCCTTCTTCGCTGCCGCTCGGTTGGCCCCCAGGTTCGACAGGGTCCTCGTGCATTTCGAGCCTGGGCTGTACTACCGGCGCCGCGCGCCCGTCTCCAAGGTCATGTCCTCCCTCGGCCTGTGGTGGCTCACCCGTCGACGGCCGGGCACCGAGGTCCTCGTCCACGAGGCGGCCAGCCGCCCGCGCCTGCTGTGGCGGCCCGACCACCTCCTTCTCCGGTCGGCATTCGCCCGGGCGAGCCTGCTGTTTCACTCGGATCGAGAGCGCGAGGCCCTGGAGCGCGCGTATCGGCTCCGGGTCGAGGGAACGGTCGTGCCTCACACCGACGGCGTACGGATCGCCAGGCGAGTCGCTCGGAGCGAAGCCCGATCCATGCTCGGTGTCGAGCCGGACGGGTGCCTGTTCCTGTGTGCCGGGTTCCTGCACCCGACGAAGGGCTTCGAGCGCGCCGTCTTAGCCTTCCAGAAGGCGGGGTCGGCGGGGCGGCTGGTCCTCGTGGGCTCCGTTCGGCAGCCAACGCCCGAAGCTCTGAGCTACGTACGAGGGCTCCGGGAGCTGTGCGAGAGGACGCCGGGGGTCACCCTGATCGAGGGATACGTGTCCGACGAGGGCTTCGACACCTGGATCGCCGCGGCCGATGTGCTTGTCCTGCCGTACCGGCGAGCGTGGTCCTCCGGCGCGCTGGCGCGATCGCAGAAGCTGGGAACGCCCGCGTTCGTCGCAGCCGTGGGAGGGATGGAGGAGCAGGCAGGCCCCAAGGACGCCGTCTTCCGTACCGATGATGAGCTCGTCCAACTCCTGCGGCAGGTGGATGTGTCGACGAACGCCCTGCCCCATCACGAGGTGGGGTGAAGGCTGTCAGGGGCCGGCTCGCCCGTGGCGGGGACCTTCGCGATCTTTGGCGTACGTCTGCATGAGCGGAAGTCGCCGGAGGACGTCCGCCGGACCCTGGATGTGTTCCTGGACGGCGACGTCACCCGCCGCGTGTTCACGCCCAACCCGGAGATCCTCCTCTACGCGCGAGACCACCCGGACTTCGGGTCGCTCCTCGATCACGCTGACCTTGCATTGCCGGACGGCGCCGGGGTCGCGCTGGTGCAGCTCCTTCGGACCGGACGCCGGATCCGGCGGTGGCCCGGCGTCGACGTGGCGGAGGCTGCGGTCCGCCTGGCCGCCGCGCGAGGAGATCCCGTGATGCTCGTGGGCGGAATGGGCGACGTCGGTCGCCGGGCGGCCGCACGGTGGCGGGCGGAGCTCCCGAGCCTCTCCGTGAACGCTGCCGGATCCGGTGCGCGGATCGGAGAGGATGGGGTCGCCGTCTCACCTGAGGAGGGCCGGACCATGATCGAGTCGATCCGATCCTCCCTTCCACGAGTGGTCCTGGTCGGCTTGGGGGCCCCGAAGCAAGAACGCTGGATCGACCGGTACAGCGCCGAGGTCCCGAGTGCCCGGATCATGATGGGCGTGGGTGGAACGCTCGACATGTGGGCTGGACGATTCCCCCGAGCTCCCCGCGTGATGCACCGACTGGGCCTCGAATGGCTCTGGCGACTCGCCCAACAGCCCAGCCGGCTCCCGAGGATCCTTCGGGCCACGGTGGTGTTCCCCTGGCGGGCGCTCCTCGAAGACGCTCGCTAGGTGTCGCTCGACGCGGCGAGCGCCGCGTCGAGCGACGCGAACGCGATCTCGGGCACATAGCGTTCTCGCACCAGCCTGCGGCCGCCCTCGGAAAGCACGCGCCATCGCGCATCGTCGTCCAAGACCTCACCGAGGAGGTCGACGAGCTCGGCCTCGTTCCGGCCCACGAGCGCGTGGTCGCCCGGTACGCCGTTCAATCCCTCGACGCCCCAGGGGAGGCTCACCACCGGGACGCCGCGGGCCATGGCGTTCAGCACTTTGACTCGCGTGCCGCTTCCTCCCAGTCCCACCTCCACGAACGCCCGGGCCCGCCGATACAAGGGCTCGGGGTCGGGGATCGGCCCGGTGTGCTCAACCCCCGGGGTGTCTGAGGCCAGCCGGACGAGCCAGCTCGGAGCCCCGATACCGGCCAGGACGAGCCGGACGTCAGGCCGCCGGGCCCGAAGGGCGGGAAACCCCGACCGAAGGAATCTCCGGAGGCCTTCTGCGTTGGGCGGCCACCCCAGCGTACCCAGGAAGAGGAGGGTGGGCTCGGCAGGCGGGTGAAGCGAGGGCCGGTCCAGCAAACCCACCTGCGGCACGTTGGGCAAGAGGCGCACCGAGCCGGGCCGCGTCCCCAAGCCGTCGAGGGCCCGCCGATCATCCTCGGAGACCGCGAAGACCACGTCGAAGCCCCGCACGATCGCCGACTCATAGGCGCGAACGCGCGTGTGCTCTAGGCGGACGAGGGCCCTCCGCGCGGAGCCCGTTTCCAGGTCGGCTTGTCGGCGCCACATCACGTGCTCCGCATTGTGTTCGTGGAGCATCCTCAGGCCTTGGAAGGTGGCTGGCACGTACTGCGCCATCAACCAGCCGTCGGCGAAGGCGGCGTCGAATCCTCCGGAGGCGAGCCGTTCGGATGCGAGTCGGGACATGCGCCGGCTCCGGTTCCGCAACACGCTCATCGGGACCCCGGCGCCGTAGCTTCGAAGCAGGTTCCAGGCGGACCGGCCGCGACGGAGCGCAACTGTGACCACCGGTCCGATCTCTCCCGTCCAGGCCTCCTGCTCCGGACTGAGCGGCTCACTACGCAAGCACAGAACGTGGACCTCGTGATCGCGTTGGATGTGTTCGAGCACGCTGATCGTCTTGATGGTGCCGCCGCTCCGCGCCGGGTACGGCACCTCCGAAGTCAGGAACAGGATGCGCATGGTGGTCCGGGTCAGTCTAGGCTGCAACCACCTCCGTCACCGGCCCACTGAGAGCCGCGGTAGACTCCGCCGTCGTGTCCCAACCCTCGCGCCTCGGTGCGTTCGGGACGGCCACCATCCTGGCCCTCTCGGCGGTCGCATGCTCGCCTCGTGCGCGAGGGGAAGCACCCTCCGCCGATCCGACATTGCCCGATCGTCTCGCCGCCGCCTCTCCAACCCTCCATCCCGCCTGGCCGCCGGCGGCTTCGTTCCCCACGCGATGGCCCATCAAGCACGTGGTGTTCCTGATCAAGGAGAACCGCACGTTCGACAACCTCTTCGGCACGTTCCCAGGCGTCAACGGCGCCGCGAGCGCCGACGACGATGGCACGATCCGTCCGCTCGTCCGGGGGACCGACGGACGGCTACCGGGTGACCTTCCCCACTGCTATGTCTGCGCGCTGCAAGCGTGGAACTACGGCCGGATGGACGGATTCGATCAGGGCGGCCTGACAACGAAATGGGCGTTCACGCGACTGCACCGGACCCAGCTCCCGAACTACTGGCACTGGGCGAAACAGTTCGTCCTGGCCGACAACTTCTTCGCTTCCGCCCAGGGGCCCTCGTTTCCGAACCACCTGTACTCGATCGCGGCGCAGTCCGGCGGGGCCGTCGACAACCCCAGGCGAACGGGGTTCACCTCCAATACCTTCGGATGCGACGCCCCCCAGCAGCAGAAGGTGGAGGTCGTCGACTCGGAGGGCAACGTTCGATTCATCCGCCCGTGCTTCGACTTCAAGACCGAGGGGGACCTCCTGGACGCGGCCGACATCCCGTGGGCGTACTACGCGGCCACCGAGCTGCAGAAGGGATACATCTGGTCGGCCTACGCGGCGATCCGACGGTACCGAGAGCACCCCCGGCGATGGGAGCGGCACATGTTCTCGGTGGATCAGGTGATCCGAGACATCCGGCAGGACGCGCTGCCACCGGTCACGTGGATTACGCCTCGCTTCGAGCTCTCGGAGCACCCCGAGTACAACTTCTGCCATGGGGAGAACTGGAGCACGAGGGTGATCAACGCGATCATGCGGTCGGACCTATGGGAGGACACGGCGATCTTCCTGACGTGGGACGACTACGGTGGGTTCTACGATCACGTCCCCCCGCCGCAAGTGGACAGGTTCGGGCTCGGGTTCCGGGTTCCGCTCCTGCTCATCTCGTCGTACACGAAGCGGGGTCACATCGATCACCGGCTCGGCGAGTTTTCGAGCGTGCTTCGATTCATCGAGGACAACTGGGGCCTGTCGCGGCTGACCCATCGGGATCGCCGGGCTCGCAACCTCAGCTACGACTTCGATTTCGACCGTGAACCGAGGGCTCCCGACCCGCTTCCCCTCCGCACGGACTGCGAAGGCCCGATCTGGGCCAAGGCGTCCTGACTGGGGTCGAGGCACTGGTACGCTCCCGCATCATGGCCGAACGACCGGATCCGTCGCACGCGGGATCCTCCCGGGAGGCCTTGGAGCGCGAGCTCTACTGGGCCGAGGAGACCACCTCACGGGCCACGATGGACGCGCAGGAACTCCGGGTCGTCCTCCAGGACCTCGTCGCCGAGATGCGGGCCGACGAGCGATCTCCGATCCCTCGGAACGAGCCGCAGATCGGCTCACCGTTCCGATGGCGGCGGCGGGTGAAGGCGGGCATCTTCTACTTCCTGCGACCGATGCGGCGCCGGTACGATCGCCTGCTCGGCGACGTCGGCGAGTTGGTGGCCATCCTGGCCGGCCGGGTTGCGGCCCTCGAGACCGAGGTGGAGCGACTGCGAGCCGAACGGGATGTCCGGGGACCGGCTTCCGGAGAGGCACGGGGGAGCGGCCCGGAGACGGCTCGGTGAGGATCGCCGTCTGCCACGCGCAGACTCCCTTCGTCCGAGGCGGGGCTGAGACCCACACCCATTCGCTGGTTCGGGCCCTCCGGGTGGCCGGACACGACGCGGAGATGGTGACGGTCGCGGGCAAGTGGTACCCGGCCACCGAGCTCGTCCATCAGATGGCCGTGTGGCGAAGCCTGGACATCGCCGAATCGAATGGGCTCCCGATCGACGTCGTCGTCGCATTGAAGTTCCCCGCGTACCTCGTGCCCCACGAGCGGAAGATCGTGTGGCTGATCCACCAGCACCGCTCGGCCTACGAGCTGTGGGACCATCCCGAGTTCGCCGACCTCTCCCGCCAGGAGGAGGGGCCGATCGTCCGAGACATGATCCACCAGTCCGATCGCGTCTCGCTATCGGAGGCCAAGCGGGTGTTCACCAACTCCGAGAACGTTCGGAACCGGCTGTGGAGCTCGATCCGGGTGCCCTCGGAGGTGCTGTACCACCACTCTCCGATCAGCCAGGCCCTGTTGGACATGGAACCCGGACCGCACGGCGACGCGATCGTTTTCCCTAGCCGACTGGAGGCCCTGAAACGCCAGTCCCTCGTGGTCGAGGCCATGCGGCACGTGAGGACGGGAGTACAACTCGTGCTCGTGGGTTCGGGCCCGGACGAGCCGGCCATCCGGGAGCAGATCCGAACGCTCCGGCTGGAGGATCGGGTCTCGCTCCAGGTAGGACTGCCGGACGAGGCGCTGCATCGCCTGTACCTCGGCGCCCTCGGCGTCTACTACGGGCCGTTCGACGAGGACTACGGCTACGTGACCCTCGAGGGATTCGCCGCCAGCCGCCCCGTTGTGACGCTCACCGACAGCGGCGGGCCGCTCGAGTTCGTCACCGACGGCCAGACCGGTCTGGTCGCACCGCCCCAGCCCCGAGCGATCGCCGAAGCGTTCGACCGCCTCCACGCGGACCGGGCCCTGGCCACACGGATGGGCGTGGCCGGACAGGAGAAGCTGCGAGCCACCGTCCCGGCCTGGCCCGAGGTCGTGGCCCGGCTTCTCGACTGACGTGGGCGGCGTCAGGGAGATCATCGCGCGCCGCCTGTGGGGGGAGCGGCTTCGCCACCGGATCGCCTGGCTGTCGCCGATGCCGCCCGCCCGGACCGGAATCGCCACCTACTCCAGGTCGGTTATCGACGGCCTGCACCGTATCGGGTTCCCCGAGGGCCTCGAGATCGAGGCCCTCTGGCCGCCGGCGCGCAGGTACGAGGGGGCCCTTCCGTGGTACGCGTTGTGCGTCTACCACTTGGGCAACAACGTCGAGTTCCACCGCGACATCTACCGTGACGCCATCCGGGTGCCGGGCCTGGTCGTGATCCACGACCTCGCCCTGGACGACTTCGTGAATGGCATGGTCGCCCGGGGCGATTGGGTGGGCCGTCAATCGGCCCGCGAGGCCATGAGGAACAGCGAGCGGGTGCGTTCGCACGACGCCGTGAGGAGCGAGCCACTCCGCATCCCATGGGCGGCGCACGTCGCCCGGCGAGCTCGTGGGATCGTCGTGCACTCGGAGTTCGGCCGGCGGTACCTCCGGGAGATCGGGTCGAGGACCCCCGTCTTCGTGGTGCCGCACCCTGTCGTGGAGAGCGAGGGGGACATCCGGCGCGCGCTCGCGCGGCGGATGTCCTTCCGCCGGCCCCTCGAGGCCAGGGGGATGCGGACCCTGGTCGGCGTGTTCGGCGATCTGAACGCGGCGAAGCTGATCGATGCGGTGTGTCGGGCGGTGGGCCGGCTTCCCGAGCCGGTGCACCTGGTCCTGGTGGGCCGGAGGATCGACGGCTACGACGTCGATGCTGTTGTCCGGGAGAGCGGGCTCGGTGGGCGCCTCAGGCTCCTTGCCGACGTCTCGGACCCGGACTTCCTGGGTTGGATGGGTGCGGCGGACGTGGCCGTCGACCTCCGGCATCCGCATCGAGGCGAGGTCAGCGGATCCCTGACCCGGGCCATGCAGTGCGGCACGCCGGCCATCGTGTCGGCGACCGGTACGTACCTGGATGTCTCGGACGACCTGGTGGTGCGGGTCTCCCCGGGACGACCCGACCCCAGTGAGTTGGCGACAGCGATCGAGCGGCTGGCCGCCGACCCGACCTTCGCGGCTCGCATGGGGGCTCGGGCCCGAGCCCACGTGGAGGGTCAGGCGCGCGAGGAAACGACCGCTCGGGGGTATGCGGACGCGATCGAGCGGACACTGGGGCTGATGCGCGATCCGGCCCACCTGGCCCTGGCCAGGTGGGCCGGATCCCTGGTCGACCTCAGCGTCACGAATGAGCACCTCGCGCGGGGGTACGGCCTCTCGTACGCGCGAGCCCTCGAGGAGCTCACTCCGGGAGATCGCGGGCGGTGAGCGAACGCGACGAGACGGTCGTCCGCACCTCCGAGCCCGCCAAGCTCCGGGTGGGCGACCGGGTCCTCGCCGTCTACGACCGTCGAGAGGTGCTCCTGAACCTGGTCCGCAAGGAGTTGAAGGTCAAGTACACGGCCTCGGTCCTGGGCGCGGTGTGGTCGCTGCTCAACCCCCTCGTGTTCCTCGCGGTCTTCACGTTCGTGGTCCACGTCACGGGCAACTCGTTCCCTGCCTTCCCCGTCTACCTCCTGTCCGGACTCCTGGCCTGGAACATGTTCTCCGTCTCCCTCACCGGGGGCGCGCGTTCGGTGATCGACAACGCCAACCTGGTCAAGAAGGTCTCGTTCCCTCGTGAGGTGCTGCCGCTCTCGGCCGTGGGGGTGGCCCTGGTGGACTTCGTCCTCCAGTCGGCGGTGTTCCTGCTGTACCTCCTGGTATCGGGGTACGGGTTCCACCTGCCGGAACTGGTGATCTACCCCCTGGCGTTCGCGACGCTGCTCGTGTTCACGCTGGCGCTCACGTTCTGGCTGGCCGCATTGAACGTTCGGTATCGGGACATCCAGCACCTGCTGAACGTCGCGCTCCTCGTGTGGTTCTGGATGACCCCCATCGTGTACTCCGCGTTCAAGGTCGAGGAGGAGCTGGCTGGGAGGAAGGTCCTCGGCGTGAGCCTGTGGGGTCTGTACCAGGCGAACCCGCTCGCATCGATCGCGATGGGGTTCCAACGGGCCCTGTACGCGGTGATCCACCCTGTTGGGAGCGAGCAACCCGTCCTCCCCGGGGTCAGCCTGGCATGGCTGGCGGGGGTGCTGGCCATCGTGCTGGCGGCATCGGTGGCGTTCCTCCTGTTCACGTGGCGTCGGTTCTTCGAGCTGTCGGGCGACTTCGCCGAGGAGCTGTAGGCGTGAACTCTCCCGCGCTCGAGGTGGCCGACGTCAGCAAGAAGTTCCGGCTGTTCCGGGAGCGGCCGACCTCGCTCAAGGCCAGGGTCCTCCATTCACGGATGCGGGCCGAGGACTTTTGGGCGCTTCGCGACGTGTCCTTCCACGTCCCGGAGGGGAGCTCGCTCGGCCTGATCGGTCACAACGGCTCGGGAAAGACGACGCTGCTCAAGATCGTGGCCGGGATCCTCCGTCCGACCTCGGGGGTCGTGCGGCAGCGGGGGCGGCTCGCCGCCCTGCTCGAGCTGGGTGCGGGATTCCATCCGGAGCTGACTGGCAGGGAGAACGTGTACCTGAACGCGTCCTTCCTCGGGTTGTCCAGGCGGGAGACCGACGCGGCCTATGAAGGCATCGTGACCTTCGCCGAGCTCCAGGACTTCATGGATAACCAGGTGAAGTTCTACTCCTCGGGGATGCTGGTCCGCCTGGGATTCGCCGTCGCTGTCCACGTCGACCCCGAGGTCCTGCTGATCGACGAGGTGCTCGCCGTGGGCGACGAGGCCTTCCAGGCCAAGTGCCTCGATCGCATCGGCCAGTTCCAAGCGGACGGACGGACGATCGTGCTCGTCACCCACGCACTCGACACGGTCACGCAGATCTGCGACCGGGCCGTGATGTTGCACCACGGGAAGGTCCACGCCGCCGGCGCGCCCGCGGACGTCGTCCGCGAGATGCGCCATGTCCTCTTGGGGACCACCGACCCGGGGTTCGTGCCGGAGGAAGGAACGCGGCAGGCCGAGATCGCCAACGTCGAGCTGATCTGGGGTTCGGGTGCGAGCGAGATCGCGCTGCGCCGGGGCGACGGCCTCACCATCCAGGTCGACGTCCGGACGAACGAGGCGGTCGCGGACCTGGACGTGGACTTCCAGATCCTCGACGGAGCGACGAATCACCCCGTGCTCGACGCCAGGACGTCCTCCCACCGGATCGCCATCGCTCGGTTCGACGGGAAGAAACGGGTTCGGTTCCGGATCGGCTCGTTCCCCTACGCCGCCGGCAAGTACTGGGTCACCATCGGCCTGTCGTCGCGGGAAACCGGGCGCCTGTACCACGTCCAGACCCAACGGTACGGGTTCGACGTGGTCGAGGTCGTCCGGGTTCAGGATCGGATCGACGTGCCCGTCGACGTGGAGGTGGAGGACCTGTGACCGCCCTCGATCACGTCGGTCCCACTTCGAAGAAAGGGAACCTCATCATGCTGATCGCGCTGATCCTGCTGTCGGTGACCGTCGCCGCCGTGGCCCAGCTCACCCTGAAGCACGGAATGAACGCGGTGAACGACGATCTGGCTCCGGCCAAGTTCGGCGTGGACGCGCGGTCGTTCGGGGTGCTGGTCCGGACCCCGGCCATCTACGCGGGGCTGTTCCTGTTCGGGTTGTCCGCCCTGGTCTGGTTGGTGGTTCTGTCCCGGGCCTCCCTCTCGTTCGCCTACCCCTTCGCGGCGCTCACCTACGTGCTGATCCTCCTGTTCGACCTGTTCATCCTGGACGAAACCGTTCCGCCGCTTCGGTGGGCAGGGGTGGCGTTCATCGTCGCCGGCATCTTCCTGGTCTCCCGGACGCCGCACGGCTGAGATGACGCGCCGCCGATGAGAGCGGTCGTCCTGGTCGGGGGGGAGGGGACCCGGCTCCGTCCTCTCACCGAGACGATCCCCAAGCCGCTCCTTCCCCTGATGGACCGGCCCAGCCTAGACCACGTCCTGGACCACCTGGTCCGCCACGGGGTCCACGAGGTCGTGCTGTCCTCCCCGTACCTCGAGTCGATGTTCCACGACTTCATCGAGGCCCGCCGCGACCCGACGATCACGTGGATCACCGAACGGGAGCCACTCGGCACCGGCGGGGCCATCGTGCACGCGATGGAGCATCTGGGGGATGAGCCGTTCTTCGCGTTGAACGGCGATATCCTGACCGACCTCGACCTCACCGTCATGGCCGCCTTCCACCGGGAACGGGCGGCAGACGCCACCATCGCGCTCCATCACGTCGAGGACGCGCGGGCGTTCGGTCTGGTGACGACGGGACCCGACGGCCGGGTGGTCGAGTTCCGGGAGAAGCCCGAGCAGTCGGTGCCCGGCGACGTGAACGCGGGAACCTACCTCCTCCAGCCGAGAGCCCTTGCCGGATGGATGGGGAGCGGGAACGTCTCGATCGAGCGCCGGATCTTTCCGGCGCTCATCGATGCGGGGCGACGCGTGTTCGGCTTGGTCACGGACGCGTACTGGCTCGACCTCGGCACGCCGCAGACCTATCTTCGTGCGCACTTCGACATCCTCGAGGGGAAAGTGGGGGGTGAACGCTATCCGGCGCCGTTCGTGGCCGACGGGGCGGTGGTCGATCCCCGCGCGCACCTGGGGCGATGGGTGGTGGTGGGCGCGGGAGCGTCGGTTGGCCCGGGCGCGGAGATCGACGACTCCGTGCTCCACGCGGGTGCCGTCGTCGAGCGGGAAGCGAAGGTGGTCGGTTCGATCCTCGGCCCTGGATCGGTGGTGGAGGTGGGGGCTACGGTTATCGAGTCCGCGCTCGCTGCAGCGGCCCGGGTTCGTCCTGGGACTAGCGTGCGCGGGGCCCGGATCTCGGCCGGCGAGGAGGCGTCCGACGGGTAACGTCGGAACCGGGCCGGTCGATGTGCTAGGGTGCGGCCCCGTTCGGACCCCCGGAGTGTCATGAACAGAGCCCTTGCGTTCGCCCTGGTCCTGTGCGTTGCCATCATCCTGCCCGCGGAAGCCGGGCATGCCGGCGACTCGTTCCGGTTCTTCGGCTCCGGCTGGGGCCACGGCCTGGGCATGTCGCAGTATGGCGCGTACGGGCTGGCAAAGCAGGGGTGGGGAGGGGCTCGGATCCTGACCCACTTCTACTCGGGCACCAAGGTGGCGCCAGCGGCCTCGCCGCCGGCCAAGCTCCGCGTCGGATTGGTCCAGGGCAGGCAGAAGATGCGGCTGGCGCCGACCGGCGGGCCGGCCGAGCTGCGACTCGGCGACCCGAACTCAGGCCAGGTGGTGGCCACCGTCCCGGACGGGGAGACCTGGACGGTGCAGGTGGCCGGCCAGGCATACCGGATCCTCGATGGGACGGGGAGCAAGGTGGGGGAGGATGTCGGCGGCCCCACGAACAACCTGTACGTGGCGTACGGCAACGGCGCCCGCGTCGTGGTCCCCGAGGCGGGGCACGCCTACGGCCGTGGGTTCATCGAGTTCAACCTGTACAACTGTGCATCGGGGTGCCGCGAGCGGTCGATCCTCGTGGTGGGGGCCGAGGAGTACCTGTACGGCCTGGGCGAGGTCCCCAGCGGCTGGCCGGTCCCGGCCCTCCAGGCCCAGGCCATCGCGGCCCGAACCTATGCGTTCACCAAGGCTGCCACTTCCGGGCAGCACCGCCCGGTGTGCAACTGCGCGCTGTTCGCCAGCTCCTTCGACCAGGTGTACGCGGGTTGGGACAAGGAGGCCGGACTGGACGGCGACCGGTGGGTCGCCTCCGTCGATGCGACCACGGGAAAGGTCGTGACGTACCGGGGACAGAGCATCCAGGCGTTCTACATGTCGTCGAGCGGGGGGTTCACCGAGGACAACGAGAACGTGTGGGGCGGGACGCCGATCCCGTACCTGCGCGGCGTGTGCGATCCCGGGGACTACACATCCGAGAACCCGAACGCCGTGTGGGACCTCTCGCTACCGGCCGATCGGGTCACCCGAAGGCTCCGCTTGGGCATCGGGCCGGTCACTGGCTTCACGGACACGGTGCGAGGCGTGTCCGGACGGATCGTCACCACCGTCGTCCAGGGAGCCTCGGGCACCGCCGAGGTGAGCGGGTCCACGCTCCGCTCGGCGTTGGACCTTCCCGACGACCGGGTATGGGTGAACGCGAACCGGCAGATCACCGGCAGCATCCGGCAGAAGTACGACGCCACGAACTGCCGGGCGGGGCTCCCGACCACGCGGGCGGTGCCCGTGGCCGGAGGGGTCCGTCAGCAGTTCCAGCGGGGGGCTATCTACTTCAAGTCGGGGATCGGCCCGCACCTGCTGTCGGGCCCGGTCCTCGAGTTCTACCTGAAGAAGGGCGGCCCGAAAGGGAGGTTCGGATTCCCCACGAGCGACGTGGTGAGGTTGGACAACGGCGCCACCCGTGCCACGTTCGAGCGAGGCAAGATCACCTGCTCGACCTGGGGAGTCTGCCGGGCGAGCTGACCCCGGATCTCAGGCGGCGCGTGGCTCGGGCGCGTTGCTGGTGCCGCGGTAGGCCTGGATGAAGCCCGACGCGATGGTTCGCGCCTGGTCCGCCGTCACCGCGGCCGGGCATTCCCAGAGCTTGTTCCAAGCGGCCAGGGCGAGCGACGTGTCGCTCGGGAGGTCCGGATACGGGGCCATGATCACCTTGTCCTGCGCCCGGGCGAGCGAGGAGAGACGGTCCACGACCGCCTGCGGGAGGGCGTCCGGCCCCTCGGCCCGGTAGTAGATGAGCACGTAGGCGTGCTCGAGGTTGTGGACTGCCCTGGTCTCCGGAACCGGGGAGTCGTAGACGTGCGGGTCCCCCGGGAGCGGGCTGGGGTCGTGCTGACCCGAGGTCGCGGGGTGCTCCGGATAGGTGTAACTCTCGCCGGGGGACAGATGGAGGCCCCCCGGCGCGGAGGCCGCGGGGGTTTGGATCTCGCCGCACCCCGCGTCGCTCGCGGCCGCCAGGGCCGCTTGTGGGATGGGCTGGGGGCCGCCCACCCGGGTCAGCAGGAGGAAGGCGACGAAGGTGACCCCGCCCAGGCCGCCCATCCATGCGACGCGCTTGACGGCCCGGCGCCGGCGGATCCGGCGAAGGGCCATCTCCCTGGCTCGGCGGACCTGATCTTTTCGCTCGGACCTGACCGAGCGGCCGCGCTCGGCTGTGCTGGTGGTTGCCGGCCGGTCTCGCCCGGGCCCCGCCGCAGGGTGATGCCGTTGCTTGCGCTTCCTCTTCGCCATCAGATCGGCGTCTGAGGCTCGGGGGCGTCGCCGAGATAGCGCTGGTTCCCGAACGGAGGGACGCCGTAGCGCGCGGTGAACTCGAATGCTGCGGGAAGTGAGACACGCGAGCACGTCTCGACGTGGTGCCAGGCCACGAGGGCCATCGCAGACCCTCCCGGGAGGATCCCCTCGGCCCCCTGGTCCGGATAGTCGTAAGGAGCCACGATGACCTTCTGCCCGTGGGACGGATCCCCGTAGAAGTCCTCGATCTTGCCCAACTCCCCGCCCGAAGCATCCGGCGCGTACCACACCACGGCCGCCCCATGTTCCAGCGAGTGGATCACCTGACCGATGGGAGGAGGGGTCGAGTACACGCCACGGCTCCAGGGGGTGGCGTTATGCGGTCCGGATGCCGGGGGCACCGACGGATACGTGGCGAGGGGCGGAATCGTCGGTGCGCCGCCCTGGACCCCGACGTGGGCTCGGTCCTGAGTCTCGGGCTGGTACGGACCGACTTCCCTCACGTCCGTGCACCCCGCCGCCTTGGCTGCCTGGGGCGCGGCCGCCAACAGCTCCTGCGGGTCCTGGACCTTCGGCCGGGGGCGGAGGGCGTAATACGTCGCGCCGGCGGCCACCAGGAGGACTGCGACGGCCAGCGCGATCCACCGTGTCCGCCGGGTGCGGGCCATCCGCCGCTGGATCTCGAGGCGCTGCCGCCGGGCCTCTTCCTTTCGCTGAGCCTTGGTCAGCCGGTCGCTCTCGGGGCCCGCGGTGCGCCCGGTCCGTCGTCCCGCCACGTGCCTCCCTCGCTCGATCCGTTCCCGACCCGGTGCTCCAACCGGGACCATCAGGATATCGGGAGGCCGAAGGGGCGCCGTTGACCGCCTCGCTTGGCTCAGGCGAAGCGAAGGTGCTCGCCGAGGTCCAGGGCTTGGCGGGGCGGCGGGGCGCCGGCCGGCATGGGGCCGGCGGCAACGGCGCCGAGGGCGAACCACTCGTCGCGCATCGACAGGACCTCCCGGGTCTCCTGTTGGCAGAACAGCGTCGATGAGATCCAGCACGACGCGATCCCCTGGGCGTGGAGGGCGAGCAGGAGACTCTGGATGGCCGCACCTCCCGAAAGCAGGAACATCTTCTGCTCGGCGTGGGCCCGCTCCTCGTCCGGGTAACGGTGGGCCCCCTGGAACCGGATCCACGGGACGATGAGCACCGGAGCCGTGCCGAGCACGGCATCGCTCCGGTCGATCCGGCGCGTGATCACGTTCTCCGAGACGCCGTCGCGTTCCATGTCATCCCTCCACGCCTGCGCCATCGCAGCGAGCAGCGCACGTTTCGCCGGCTTCCCGTCGAGGGCCGTGAACGCCCATGGCCGCGTGTGGTGCGGGGCGGGCGCGGTGCACGCGGCCCGCACAGCCTCCTCCACCGCTTCGCGGGGGACCACTCCGGGGCCGAAAGCCCGGATGGTGCGCCGCGCCGAGATCGACAGGAGCGGCGACTCCCGAAACAGATCCTCCTCGGCGGGCCGAACGAGCTCGGCGGCCGGTGAGACTGGGGCGTTCGCGTCGACGCCCCGCACGATCGCCGCGGGGATGCGCGAGGCCTTGCCCATGACCAGCCCGCTCGCCGCCGCCACTTCGTCGGCCAGGGCCACGATCGTCGCCTCGAGGATCGTGCCGTGCTGGTCCGGCGTTCCCCGAAGGTCGAGCACGGCGGGAATCCCCGCGCATCCGATGGCCACGTTCAGCACTCCACGCCGCCACGTGCGGCCGAAGGTGTCGGTGATCACCACCCCGACGGAGATCCCGAGCGACTGCTCGAGGGCCTTGCGGATCGACTCCGCCGACCCGTCCGGGTCTTCCGGGAGGAGGGTCAGGAATCCCGGTTCGACGTTCGATGCGTCGACGCCCGCGTTGGCGCACACGAAACCATGCCGTGTCTCGGCGATCACGAGGTCCCCCCGGCGAGCCACGATGCGGCGGGATTCTCGTTCCGCCCACGCTTTTCGGCTCTCGCCTCCGTCCGGAACGACCCGCCCCTCGGCCTTCGACACGATCTTCTGAGTGACCGTGACGACGTCGCGATCCCGGACACCGAGCTCCGCAAGCTTCGGCCCCAAGAGCTGGGCGACGTCGTCGCCGGGACGGACCTCCCCGAGGCCCTCGACGGGGATGATCTCGATGCCCACGCTCATCGCACCAGGTCGAGGGCCGCGCGGGCCACGTTCTCGGCCTTCGCGTCATCGGCCATGACCGTGTCGGTGACCGCGACCCGAACGCCGAGCTCGCGCTCGATGCGGTACGCCAGCTCGCGGTCGGCATGGTCGACCACCCACCCCGCGAGCAGTCCGCGGTAGCACTCCGCGGCGCCGAGCGCCGTCACCGCGTATCCCGCCGCCGGCATCAGCCTGTCGGCCATGCCGGCGAGCGGCGCGCCTCCGACGATCGGCGATACGCCGACCGCGACATCGCGACGGTCGGCCACGGACTTTCCGATGCCCGGCACGGACAGGATGGGCCGGACCGAAGCGATGGGGTTCGATGGACAGATCACGATCAAGTCGGCTGCCTCGATCGACTCGAGCACATCCGCCCCCGGGCGGGCGGCCTCGACACCGTCGTACCGGATCGCCTTGACCTCGTCTCGGGCCCGACGCTCGACCCAGTACTCCTGGAAGTGCAGGTCCAATTCCTTTCCCTCCGCCATCACCGAGACGCGCGTGGCCACCGGGTCGTCGCTCATCGGCAGGATGCGGGAGCCCACGCCGAACCGGCGGACAACGAGGGCCGTGGCTTCCGACAATGAGGCCCCCGCCCGGAGCAGGTTCGTTCGGTACAGGTGGGTGGCCAGGTCGAGGTCACCGAGGCTGAACCAGGCCTGCCCGGGATCGAACCTGCCGAGCTCCTCGGTGGCCCGGAAGGTCTCGTCCCGACGGCCCCATCCGCGCTCGCGGTCCATGACCCCCGCCAGCCAGTAGGTCACCGAGTCGAGATCCGGCGAGACGTGGAGCCCGTGCATCAGGACGTCGTCCCCGGTGTTGACGATCACGGTGACGTCCTCGGGCTGGACGATGCGGACCAGTCCCCGTAGGAACTTCCCCGCGCCGATCCCCCCCGCAAGTGCCGTGAATCGCATCGCGGATAGCGTAGTAGGCTCGCTCGCGATGGCGGAGGCGACCCCCCAGCGGACCCAGCCCGATCGTTCGTCCCGTCCACCCGGAACGCTGACCGGCCGAGCACTGTCACGAGCGGAAGCAGGGAAGACGCTGTCGCTCGCCGAAGCCGAGGGTCTTCTCGCGGCGAGGGGACGGGACCTGGACCGGCTGATGCTGGTGGCATCGGGTCTCCGCGAGCTCGGCCACGGCTCCACGATCACGTACTCGCGCAAGGTGTTCATCCCGCTCACGATGCTCTGCCGGGATCACTGTCATTACTGCACCTTCGCCAAGCCGCCCGCGAAGCTGGAGCGACCGTTCCTCTCCATCGAGGAGGTCGTGGCTATCGCCGCGGCCGGCCGGACGCGTGGCTGCAAGGAGGCCCTGTTCACCCTGGGCGACCGGCCGGAGGAACGCTACCCGGTGGCGCGGGAGTGGCTGGCCTCGCGCGGGTACCACTCCACGCTCGACTACGTGAGGGCGGCCGCGATCCGGGTCATCGAGGAGACCGGACTCCTGCCGCACCTGAACCCCGGCGTGATGAGCTGGGAGGAGATGGCCCGCCTGAAGCACGTGAGCGCGTCGATGGGCCTGATGCTCGAGACGGCATCGGATCGTCTCTCGGAGAAGGGCGGGCCCCACGTCGGGTCACCGGACAAGGTCCCGGCCGTGCGGATGCGGACCATCGAGGACGCCGGCCGGCTGGCCATCCCGTTCACCACCGGCATCCTGGTAGGGATCGGCGAGACGCTTCGAGAGCGCGCCGAGTCGCTGCTCGCGATCCGTGACCTCCATCGCCGGTACCGGCACGTGCAGGAGGTCATCGTCCAGAACTTCCGGGCCAAACCGGGGACAGCCATGCATCGGGCCCCGGAGCCACAGGAGGAGGAGTTCCTGGCAGTAGTGGCCACCGCCCGGGTCCTGCTCGGGCCCCGGATGAACGTGCAGGCGCCGCCGAACCTCTCGGACGAAGGGATGCAGCTGCGCCTGCTCGATGCCGGGATCAACGACTGGGGCGGAGTCTCTCCCTTGACGCCCGACCACGTGAACCCGGAGAAGCCCTGGCCGGCCATCGAGGCCCTGGCCGCCCGAACCGCCCAGCTGGGCCTGGAGCTCAGGGAGCGGCTGACCATCTACCCCGAGTTCGCCCTCCGTCCCGACCCCTACCTCGGAGCGAAGATGCGTCGCCCGGTCGAAGAGCTGATGGGGGCCGACGGCCTGGCCGCTCGGGACACCGTGCCGCACCCCATCGCCTGGCAGGACCCGGACGTGCAGTGGAAACCTCGGTCGATCGAGCTCACCTTCGCCAAGGGTGGTGGCGCCGGCCTCCGCCAGGATGCCGTCGCCGTGTACGGGGACTTCGAGGTGCTCGACAACGAGGTCACCAGGTCGTGGGCAAGGCGGGAGGTGGTCCCGGCCCGCATCGATGCCGACGTCAAGGCTGCCTTGCGAAGGGCGGAGCGGCACCGGCCGATCACCGACGACCAGGCGCTCGCCCTGTTCCAGGCGGACGGACAGGCGCTGGAATCGATGTGTCGGGTGGCCGACGGGTTGCGCGAAGAGGCGGTCGGGGACGAGATCACCTATGTCGTGAACCGCAACATCAACTTCACCAACGTCTGCTACGTGGGATGCCGTTTCTGCGCCTTCGCGCAACGGGAGGTTGATCCAGAGTCCTACACGCTGACCATCGAGGAGGTGGCTGACCGGACCCGCGAGGCGCGGGATCTGGGGGCCACCGAGGTGTGCATGCAAGGCGGGATCCACCCGGACCTCCCCGGGACGTTCTACTTCGACCTCCTCGACGCGGTGAAGGCGGCCGCGCCGGATATCCACATCCATGCATTCAGCCCCATGGAGGTGCTGAACGGCAGCACGAAGTTGGGGATAACCTTCCGCGATTTCCTCCAGGAATGCCGGAACCGCGGACTGGGCACCATCCCCGGGACGGCCGCCGAGATCCTGGACGACGAGGTTCGGTGGGTGTTGACCAAGGGCAAACTCCCCGCCGACACGTGGGAGGAGATCGTCAGGACCGCGCACGAACTCGGCCTCCGTTCCTCGTCGACGATCATGTTCGGGCACGTGGACGCGCCGCCCCACTGGGTTTTCCACATTCGACGCATCCGCCGGATCCAGGACGACACCGGGGGCTTCACCGAGTTCGTGCCGCTCTCGTTCGTGCACCAGAACGCGCCGATCTATCTCGCGGGGCGTGCGAGGCCCGGGCCCACGATTGTGGAAAACCGTCGGATGCACGCGGTGGCCCGGATCCTTCTCGACGGAGCGATTCCCAACATCCAGGTCTCGTGGGTCAAGATGGGCGTCGAGGCGTGCCAGATGATCCTTCAGGGAGGGGCGAACGACTTCGGCGGGACGTTGATGGAAGAGACGATCAGTCGGATGGCCGGAGCGGAGTGGGGAATTCGCATGGAGCCAACACAGTTCGAGGAAGCGATCCGGGCCATCGGCCGCATCCCCGCCGAGCGAACGACCACGTACGGACGCGTGCAGCGCAATCATTTCAGCACGGCTCGGGTCGGGGATGCGACCCAGCGCGCAGCATTCGTCCGGGCCTGAAAACCCCTCGAAACAGCTCATTCCGTCAATCACCTTGACCTGACTGGTCAATGGGGTTGACCGGCAAAATTCTGTCCGAAATGTCTTGAAACCTGCGGATTCACTGTCGAACATTCCATGCGGGAGACGTGATGTGGAGGTGCACCAACAAATGAGGAATTCCCTCTTGTCAAGGAGGGGAGGAATCCCTCAGAATCACAGGCGTGTGATTTGCGGGGGGAGAGAGCGGTGCATCACTACATCCCATGGCAAGAGCGGGCCCGCTGCCGAGAGCACGATCCCGAGATCTTCTTCCCCGAGAAGGGAGGGTCATCGAGGGAGGCCAAGCGGATCTGCGCAGATTGTCCCGTTCGCATCGAGTGCCTCAACTACGCCCTTCGCCGCGACGAGCGGTACGGGGTGTGGGGAGGGATGAGCGAGCGGGAACGGCGACGCCTGAAACGTATGGCGTCTTGAGCATCGAAAGGGGGTGACCGATGTCTCCCGCAAAGAAGAGATCCACCGCGAAGAGGAAGACGGCCGCGAAGAAGACGGCCAAGAAGCGGACCGTGAAGAGGAAGACCGCGAAGAGGAAGACCGCGAAGAGAAAGACGGCGGCGCGCAAGCCGGCGGCGAAGAAGCGGACCGCGAAGCGGCGGACCACAGCGAAGAAGACCACCACGGCGAGGAAGCGGACCTCGAAGAGGCGGACCGCAAAGCCGTCGATGGCGAAGAAGCGGACCGCCGCGAAGAAGTAGTAGCCCGCGGCTTCACCCGTTTTCTCCGGGAAGGGGGGCGCATCGGCCCCCCTTCCTCGGTTTCGGGAGCCCGTTGCGTGCTAGGCTGCGCGCCGCGCACGCGCACCCGATGGTTACCACGACAGCCGATCGCTCTCCGGTAGCCGACGCCGTCCGCACCCCGAGTGTCCTGGTGGTGCTGGTGGTCAGCAACGGAGCTCGCTGGCTGAGGGAGAGCCTCCGCTCCCTGGCTGGTCAGACCCATCCCAGGCTGGGTGTGGTGGCCGTCGACGGTGGTTCGACGGACGGCTCTCGCGAGATCCTCCAGCAAGCGCTGGGGCCGAAGCGGCTCATCGCGCTGCCGGAGGACCGAGGGTTGTCCGGCGCTTTGCGTGCGGCTCTGGACCTCCCAGTGGCCAGGGCCGCCGATTATGTGCTCGTCCTCCACGACGACGCGGCTCTGGCGTCCGACGCGGTGACCTGCATGGTGGATGCCGCCGAGGGCCTGCGGGGGGTGGAGCGGGTTGGCATCGTCGGGCCCAAAGTCGTGGACTGGGACGACCCTGCAGTGCTCCGCGAGGTTGGCCGGTCCACCGACCGGTTCGGCCATCCCCATACATCGTTGCAGGACGGTGAGTTGGACCAGGGCCAGTACGACCGGATCCTCGAGGTCATGTACGTGTCGTCCTGCGCCATGCTCATCTCCCGGGAGGCCTGGCAGCGGACTGGCCCCTTCGACGAACGCTTCGGCGGGCACCACGACGACCTCGATTTCTGCTGGCGGGCACGCCTCGCCGGCTTCCGGGTCCTCATGACGCCGCTCGCCCAAGCCCGGCACCGTGGGGAGGGCGGAGACCGGGCCTCGACTCACGAACGCGGCCCCCAGTACCACGGCGAGCGGGTGGCGGTGGCCTGCATGCTGAAGAACTACGGGGCCCTCTCGCTCCTGTGGCTCCTTCCCCTCCATCTCGTGATGGAGGCCGCGCGTCTGGCCTACCTCGCGGTGGTCCGCCGTCTGGAGGAGGCCTACGAGCTGCTGGCGGCATGGGCGTGGAACCTGACCCACCTGCCGTCCACGGTCCGCCGGCGCGTGAGGGCCCAGTCGGTGCGGCGGGTCCCGGATCGGCTCATCCGCCGGTTCATGGAGTCGGAGTTCTTCCGCCCTCCGAGATGGCTCGTGGAGGCCGAACGCATCCTGGGGGAGCAGATCGAGCTGGAGGAGGAGGCGGAGCGGGCGCCGGTCCGCACTCGCTTCGCGTCGCTGGCAGGCCAGCACCCCGTCCTCGTCGCCTGGACCCTGGGCGTCGGCATCATGGCACTGGCCTTCCGATTCCTGGTGGGACCGGAGGTCCTCCAGGGCGGGGCCCTCGCCACGTTTCCTGCCGAGCCCACCGGCTTCTTTCACGAGCTCATCTCGGGGTTCCGGACCACCGTGCTCGGGGGGTCCCAGGCCGCGAGCCCGGCCCTCGGAGCGCTGGGGGGCCTGTCGGCGGTCTCGTTCGCCAGCACCGGCATCGCCCAGAAGCTCCTCCTGGCCTGTCTGCCCCCGGTTGCCGGCCTCGTCATGTACCGCTCGATGCTTCGGCAAACCGGGCAACGGGTAGCCGCCGTGGTCGCCGCGGGCGCGTACGCGATGTCCGCCATGGTCTTCTGGGCGTTCTCAGAGGGGCGGATCGAGTTGCTGGTGGCGCTGGCGGTGTTCCCGGCAGTCACGGACCGGCTCGACGCCGCTTTCGGGCCGGGCTCGCCGGGGCCTGCCTTCCGCTTCGTGGTGGGCATGGGAGCCGCGCTGGCCATCGGCGTGGCCTTCTTCCCGGGCATCCTCCTGCCGGTCGGAGCGCTGGCGGCGCTCCAGTTCATCACGGGCCGGTCGCGGAGCCGAGGGCTGGCTCTGGCCGCAACGGCTACCGCGGTGGCGGGCATCCTGGTGGCGCCCGTGGTCCCGGACATCGCGACCTCTCCGGGGCCAGAGCTCTCCTCGCTAGTGGGCGAGCCGAGCTTCTCCCTGCTGGCCCGGCTGGCGCCGGGAACGGGTCCGGGGACCTGGCCGGTGGCCTGGTTCCTCCCCGCCGCCGCCCTGCTCGCTTTCAGCCTGGTGGGGCCGGGGTACCGGGCCCGGGCCTGGCGCGCCACGCTTTCCGCAATCGCCGGGGTGTTCCTGGCGTGGGCCTCCGCGGCCGGTTACCTGCCGGCACCCTTCAGCAATCCCCTCGCCTATCTCGCGCTCGCCGCCGCGGCCGAGGCAGCCGTCGTCGCCTACGGCCTGGCCTCGATCGGGTCGGGAATCGAGCGTGAGGCGTTCGGGTACCGGCAGGTGGCCGTCGGCATCGTCGCGCTGCTCCTCGCCGGCGGCTTGATGGGCCAGACCTTCCAAGCGTTCCTGGGGAACTGGAGGATCGGTCCGAACGCGTTGCCGTCGGCGTGGCCGCTCGTCTCGAACGCGCCGGGCGATTTCCGGATCCTGTGGCTCGGTCGACGTAGCGGCGACCCCTTCCCGGCTCCAGGTGGCGATCCCTCCGGGGTGGTAGAGGCCGGATCAGCGACCGTCCGATTCGCCATCACCGACCGCGACGGGATCACCGCCCTGGACATCGGAAGGCGCGAGCATGGAGCGGGCTACGACTACCTTCGGCTGAGCCTGACCGAGCTCCTCGCGGGCCAGACGAGCCACGGTGGCGCGCTCCTTTCCCCTCTCGGCATCAGGTTCATCGTGGCCGAGCAGGGCGATCTCCCCGCCGCGGCCGCGGCCCGGCTCGACGCCCAGCTCGACCTGAACCTGACCCCGGCCGGCGGGCTCGTCATCTACGACAATGCGCGTGCCCTGCCGCTCGCGTTCGTGACGTCCTCGCCCCCGTTCGCCGATGCGGCCGGCAGCACCGACCTCGAGCCGATCGCTTCGCTTCCTCCGCCCAACGCGACGCCCATCGCACCGCTTCCCGGAGGCTTCGGTGGCACGTCCACCGGCGGGTTCGGCTTCGTCTCGCACCAAGACGACGGCGGTTGGCGGGTGCGGACGGGCGGGCGAACGATCGGCACGGAGCGGGCGTTCGGCTGGGGGATCGGGTTCGAAACGGCTCCGGGCCCCGTTCGTCTGACCTATGCGGATCAGTGGATCCGGACCTCCGAGGCGATCGCGCTGGCGCTGCTGTGGATCGCCGTGCTGTGGATCACTCGGCGGCCCGTGGTCCGATGAGGTTCCGCGGCCAGGTCGGTTGGTCGCTCTTCCTCGTTGCCATCGTCGTGGCCGGGGCGGTCTATCTCCAGAGAGAGGTCGGCCCGAAGGCTACGGCCGCCGCCTCCTCGAACGCGGCTCCGTCTGGCGCGTGGTTCTGTCCACACGGGGGCGGCGCCGAATGGACCGTCACGCTGGAGCTGGCCAATCCGGGAACCACGCCCGTGGAGGTCCGGGTGACCGCACTGTCGGGACGGAGGCCCTCGACGCCCGAGTCCTTCACCGTGCCCCCCGGGTCCGAGCTCCTTGTCGACCAGGCGGCCGAGGAACGGGACAGCGCGTCGTTCATCGAGTACTTCGGCGGATGGGTGGCGGCGGGGTGGGTGATCCACGCCGGTGGAGGAGAGAAGGGAGTGGCCGCCGAGCCGTGCCTCCCCCGGGCCGCCCAGCGGTGGTTCGTGCCCGACGGGCTGACGACCGAACGCCAGGATGCCTTCGTGGTGATCATGAACCCCTTTGCCACCGACGCGATCCTCACGCTCACGCTCTACACACAGAAGCGCGCGCCGATCACAGCGGGGGCTTGGACGAACGTGGTACTCGCACCGCACCGGAGCCAGGCCTTCCGCCTGAACGCCACGGCCCTGGGGGAGGAAGCCGTCTCGACCCTCATCGACGTCAAGGTGGGCCGAGTGGCTGCCGCCTCGCTCGGCCTCGCGGAGCTCGGCGGGATCAGGAGCAGCATCGGCGTTGCCGGTTCCCCCCCGCGACGAACCATCCTTCCGGCCGGCTTCGCCCAGGGAGCCTCCACCCTGATCGCGATGAACACGGGGGACGCCCGTCCCGAGCTGGAGGCCACCATGCTCTCCAAGAAGACCTCGCAGCCGCTGGGAAGCCTGGTGCAGAACGCGCCGAACGCGGGCTCCGCGCAGCCCTACCCCGTGACCATGGAAGAACCCTCAGCTATCGACGTTCGATCGACGCCGGGCACGGTCGTGGCCCTTCGGACCCTCGGCATCTCCGCCGACCAGGGTTCGACGGGCGGCGCATCGGCCCCCGCGGCCGCCTGGGTGGTCCTGCCTTCGATCGCCGGCACGCCGGCCCACCCCGGGCTCATCCTGGCCAACCCGGGCGACGTTCCCGCCGTCGTTCAGCTGTCGCTCCTTCCTCCGTCCCCCGGAATCGTTCCGCCACCGATGACGGTCACCGTCCAACCGGGGCGTGTCGTCGCCGGACCCAAGCTGTTCGTCACGGCCAAGCCCTTCGCCGCTATCCTGGTTACGGCGGAGTCGGGAACCCTGGTCCCCGCGGCGGCGTCGTACTCGCTCGGGCAGGATGGGAACGCCACCTACGCGGTCTCGTTGGGAGTACCGATCCCGGACGCGTGGATGCCCTCGTGACCCTCGGGGTATGCACCCGTATCATGAGCAGGAGGCGAGCGTCCCGGCCGACGCCGCGGCTACGTATCGGAGCTAAACGGGCCGATACTGGAGATTCGGGAACGATCATGGCAGTGGGCAGACACTCGAGGACGATGCTCGGCCGAGCCTGGTGGATGGGGCTCCTCGCAGTCATGATCGCCTTGCTGCTCGGCGCAGCCACAGCCTTTGCCGCGTACGGCTACGACCGATCCAGCATGACGAGGATCCTGCCCGGAGTCAGGGTCGAGGGCATCGCCGTGGGGGGCATGACCCGCGATCAGGCCATCCGCGTCGTTACCGCCCGGGCCGACACGTCGCTTGCCGGGGACTTCACCGTCACGGCGGCCGGATACTCGTGGCACGTCACTCCGGCCGCGCTCGGAACCTGGGCAGACGTGGACGGCGCCGTGGACCAGGCCTTCGCGGCGGCGGACCGGCTTTCCCTCCTCTCCCGCGTCTTCCATCGGGTGGCCGGCAAGCCCGTGCACCTCGACATCCGAGTGGAATACGCACACGATCAGGCCAAGGTCCAGGCCTTCGTCCAGCAGGCGTACGACGAGGTGACGGAGCCGGCGGTTGATGCCGGCATCGACCTCGTCGACGACCAGCTGGTGATGCGGAAGTCGAAGCCGGGCGAAGAGCTGAAGGCCGAAGCGGCAACGGCCCGCATCCTCAGGGCCATCGACCGCCAGGTGTCCTCGGTCCAGGTCCCGGTGAAGGTCGTGCAGCCGAAGGTGACCGCGGCGACGCTCGGCAAGACCATCGTCGTGGACCTTTCGGAGAACCAGCTGTACTTGTACGAGGGGTTCAAGGTGGAGAGGCAGTACCCCGTGGCCACGGCCGCTCCCGGCTACAGCACGCCGGTGGGGTCGTGGCAGGTTGTCAACAAGGCGGAGAACCCGGGCTGGTACAACCCGGACCCCGACGGCTGGGGAGCTGGATTGCCCCTGTACATCCCGCCCGGCCCGGGAAACCCACTGGGGACCCGGGCGATCTACCTCTCGGCGCCGGGCATCCGGATCCACGGGACCTACGCATCGGACTCGATCGGAACCTACGCGTCTCACGGGTGCATCCGGATGTACATCTCGGACTCCCAGGAGCTGTACCCCCTCGTCCCGGTGGGGACCAAGGCCATCATCAAGCCCTGACCGGCCTCGACGCTCCGAGGAGGAACGCCCAGCGCCGTTGCTTGAGAATGACAAGCATGTGATCTAGCATGCGGTCCGTGCGAGTGTGCGCCAAGATGCGATGCACGGACGGGGCCGTGGCCACGGTTGGCCTGTCCTACGAACGGCGGGTCGTGGTGATCGGCGATCTCGTCCCCGAGCCCAACCCGAACCTCGTTGACATGTGTTCGCAGCACGTCGAGCGCCTCCGGCCTCCGGTCGGGTGGCGCGTGCTCGACGAGCGGGCGCCGGTTCCGACGGCGTATCCCTAAGGAGCCCACGACCACCACCGTCCCGCCGTTCGGCCTCCCCCGAGGGTGACCTCTCTGTCCTCCGTCGGGGCCACCACCTGGTCGGCGGCCGACGGGGTGACCAGGCCGGTTTGGGGAGCGGGAAATGGGGTCAAGAGGCTATGGTCGAACGGCGAGCATTCGCGGACCATACGGACATGGGCGACAAGACGGAGGGCACCTGCCCGGTGTGTGAGCAGGGCGACCTGATCTCCATCACCATGTCCGTGGGGGGCCGTCAGCTCGCGTTCACCACCTGCCACCTGTGCGAGGCCAAGTGGTGGTATCGCGACGGGCAGGCCGTGCCTCTCAAGTCGGTCATCGGGACCGTCGCGCCGAAGGACTAGCGTAGGCCCATCTTCAGTAGGATGCGGTCGGTGGCACCGCATCGAGATCTCGGCCGCATCTTCAAGGCCTACGACGTCCGGGGAACCGTCCCCGAGGACCTCGACGAGGACGTGGCACGGCGTATCGGATCGGCGTTCGCGGAGTGGGCGGCGGCGCCCCGGATCGCGGTCGGATACGATTGCCGCCTGTCCTCGCCCTCGCTCGCGTCCGCCATCCACGAGGGCATCGCGACGCGAGGCGTGGAGGTCGTGGATCTCGGGCTCGCCTCCACCGACCTCCTGTACTTCTCATCGGGGTCCCTCGACGTTGCCGGAGTGATGCTGACCGCCAGCCACAACCCACCGCAGTGGAACGGCCTGAAGTTCTGCCTGTCCGGAGCCAAGCCTGTCGGACAGGACACGGGACTCGGGGAGATCCGAGCCCTCGCCGAGGAGGACAGATACCCACCGGGCCCCCCGCTCGGATCGGTCGTTCGTCGAAGCATGCTCGAGCCCTACGTCGATCACGTCCTATCGCTCATCGACCGCTCGAGCATCGAGCCGCTCACCGTCGTGGCCGATACCGCCAACGGCATGGGTGGGCTGGTCGTCCCCCCCGTGATGGCGCGGCTGCCCGTGAAGTTCGTGCATCTGTACCCGGATCTCGACGGGACCTTCCCCAACCATCCGGCCGACCCCATCCAACCCGAGAACCAGCAGGACCTGAAGCGAACCGTCTTGGAGCAACGCGCGGACATCGGCCTGGCCTTCGACGGCGACGCCGACCGGGTGTTCCTTGTCGATGAGCGGGCCGAGGGCGTGTCGGGATCGGAGGTCACCGCCCTGGTGGCGCAGGCCATGCTGAAGCGCTATCCGGGCGCCCCGATCGTCTACAACCTGATCTGCTCGTGGGCCGTCCCCGAGGTGATCCTGGAGAACGGGGGCACCCCGGTGCGAACCCGCGTGGGTCACTCGTTCATCAAGCAGGTCATGGCGGAGACCGGTGCCGTATTCGGCGGGGAGCATTCCGGCCACTACTACTTCCGCGACAACTACCGGGCCGATTCCGGGCTCATCGCCGCGGCCGTGGTCTTGGAGCAGCTGTCGAAGGCGGGGGTCCCGCTCTCCCAGCTGCTCGAGCCGTTCCGCCGATACAAGGACTCCGGGGAGATCAACACCCGGGTCGCCGATCAGCACGGGACGATCGAGAGGATCGCCGCGGCGTTCACCGACGGGCGCCAGGATCGAACCGACGGCCTGAGCGTCGAATTCGACGACTGGTGGTTCAACGTCCGCCCCTCCAACACGGAGCCGCTCCTACGGCTGAACGTCGAGGCCAAGAACGAGGAGCGCCTGAAGGAAGAGACCGAGGCCGTGATGGACATCATCAGGGCCGAGGGAGGGGGCCCGTGACGATCGATCCTGAGCTGCTCGAGATCCTCGTGTGCCCGAACGACCGGGGCGACATCGACTACCTCAGTGAAGAACAGGTCATCGTGTGCCGGACCTGCGGCTACCGGTATCCGGTTCGCGACGGGATCCCCGTGATGCTGATCGACGAGGCGGAGAAGCCGGGCACGAAGAAGAAGCGCCGGTGATCGACCTCGACGACGAGCAGGCTGTCCGAGCCGGTGATCCCGGTGGGATGCTGGCGAAGCTGGCCACCTTCCCCGAGCACTGTCGGGAGGGCTATCGCCTGGGCCGTCAGGCCACGCCGCTGCCGGATGTCCAAGACGTCCGCTCGATCGTGTTCTGCGGCATGGGTGGCTCGGCCGTCGCCGGCGACGTGATCAGGGCCATGTACGCGGACCGGCTGCCGGTTCCGGTCGTCGTGGTCCGAACCTCCGAGCTGCCCGAGTTCTGCGGACCCCACTCCCTCATGCTGGCGTCCTCCTATTCGGGCCGCACGGCGGAGGCGCTGGCGTGCTTCGAGGAGGCGATGAAGCGTGGGTGCCGCTCGATCGCCATCACCTCCGGCGGCGAGCTCAGCGCTCGCGCCGAGGAGCTGGATCTGGCCCGGGTGTCGCTCCCGGGAGGGTTCATGCCCCGGGCGGCCCTGGGGTACATCGCGCTCGGTGCACTCGGGGTGCTCGAGGCCGTTGGGTTCCTCCCCCCGCTAGAGCAGGACCTGGAGGAGGCAACCGCCCAGCTCGACGAGCTCGCCGCGGCCTGTGCCGCGTCTGCTCCTTCGGCGGAGAATCCGGCCAAGCGGCTGGCCGATCGGATCGGGGACCGGACCCCGGTGGTGTGGGGTGGCGAGGGCATAGGCTCGGTCGCCGCCGCCAGGTGGAAGACGCAGTTCAATGAGAACGCCAAGGTTCCGGCGTGGGCCTCGTCCTTGCCCGAGCTGGATCACAACGAGGTGGTCGGGTGGTCGCAGGGGGCCGGATCACGTTCATTCCTCGTTGCCCTTCGGCACGAAGGCGAGGCTCCGGACGTCGCCGCTCGATTCGCGCCATCCCTCGACATCGTCCGGTCGGCCGGCGCCGTCGTCGAGGAAGTGTGGGCATCCGGAGGGTCGGCGCTGTCCCGATTCCTCTCCCTTTCGCTCCTGGGGGACTTCACCACCAGCTATCTGGGCATCGCCCGGGGCATCGACCCCACACCGATCGAGGCCATCGAGCGCCTGAAGCGGGCGCTCGCGGAGGCCTGACGCGTGCCGGGACTGCCCGGGCCGAGCGACTCGTTCGCCGATCAGGCGGCCGAGGTAGTACGGTCCGAAACGGCGTTCGCTCCCACGGTGGCCATCGTCCTTGGGTCGGGTCTCGGCGCGTCGACGGAACACTTGGTCGAGGAGGCCTCCTTCTCCTTCGAGGAGCTTCCGGGTTTCCCCCGGCCGACCGTGCCCGGCCATGCAGGTCGCCTGGTCCTGGGGAAGCTGGCCGGGGTCCCCGCTGCGGCCTTCCGGGGCCGGATCCACTTCTACGAGGGGAACGACATGCCGATCTGTGCCCTCCCCATCCGGCTGGCCCGGCTGCTCGGCGCGGGGACGGTCATCCTGACCGCCGCGACCGGGGGGATCGCCGAAGGCCTGGACACCGGGCACCTGGTGGTGGGGACCGACCACATCAACTTCATGGGCGTGAGCCCGCTCCGCGGTTGGCGGCACCCAGACGGGACGCCGCCGTTCGTGGACATGGTTGGGGCCTACGACGAGAAGCTCGCGGATCTCGCCGTCGATGCCGCGGAACGCCTGGGCGTGCCGATCGCCCGGGGAGTCTACGCGGCGATGGCGGGCCCGAGCTATGAGACCCCCGCGGAGATCGAGTTCCTGCGAAACTCCGGGGCGGCGGTGGTCGGGATGTCGGTGGTCCCCGAGGCCGTCCCGGCGCGGGCGCTGGGGATGCGGGTGCTCGGCTTGTTCTTCGTCACCAACAAGGTGGGCGTCGAGGTGAGCCACGAGGAGGTCCTTAAGGCCTCGGATGCCATGGCCGGGGCCATCGGCGCTGTGATCGCCGACGTGCTTTCGAAAGGAGCGGGATGGACTGCGACGTGAGGGACCTCGGCCTGGCCGAGGAGGGGCGCGAGCGCATCGAGTGGGCCGCGGGGGAGATGGGCGTCCTGGCGCTCGTCCGCGAGCGGTTCGAGAAGGAGCGCCCCCTCGAGGGGATCAGGATCGGCGCGTGCATGCACGTGACGACCGAGACCGCCAACCTCGTCGATGCGCTGAAGGCCGGAGGGGCCGAGGTGGCCGTCTGCGCGTCGAACCCTCTGTCCACCCAGGACGACGTGGCGGCGGCGATCTGCGACCAGAGTGGAATCGATGTCTACGCGATCAAGGGCGAGGACAACGAGACCTACTACCGGCACATCAACGCCGTGCTGGATCACCGGCCCCAGGTGACGATGGACGACGGGGCCGACCTGGTGAGCGTGTTGCATCGGGAGCGGCAGGATCAGCTCCAAGAGGTCATCGGGGGGACCGAGGAGACCACGACCGGGATCATCCGCCTCCGGGCGATGGCCAACGACGGCGCGCTCATGTACCCCATCGTGTCGGTGAACGATGCCGACACCAAGCACCTGTTCGACAACCGGTTCGGCACGGGTCAGTCGACGATCGATGCGATCATGCGGGCCACCAACCTGTTGCTCGCCGGCCGGACCGTCGTCGTCTGTGGCTTCGGCATGTGCGGCCGGGGGGTGGCCTCGCGAGCACGGGGCATGGGCGCGAAGGTGGTCGTGACCGAGGTCGACCCCATCCGGGCGCTCGAGGCGGCGATGGAGGGCTATGGCGTGATGCCGCTCCGCGACGCGGCCCGGATCGGTGACATGTTCGTCACGGTCACGGGGGATCGCGGCGTGATCGGGCGTGAGCACATGGAGGTCATGCGGGACGGAGCGGTCATGGCCAACGCCGGCCACTTCGACGTGGAGATCGACAAGCCCGCGCTCGAAGGCCTCGCTTCTGGCAGACGACGCATCCGGGAGTTCGTCGACGAGTATCGGTTGGCCGACGGCAGACGGCTTCACCTGCTCGCCGAGGGACGGCTGGTCAACCTGGCTGCGGCGGAGGGCCACCCCGCGGCGGTCATGGACATGTCGTTCGCCAACCAGGCCCTGTCCGTGGAGTGGGTGGTGAAGAACAGGGGTTCGCTCTCGCCCGGCGTCTACCCGGTGCCGGCCGAGATCGATGGGGAGGTCGCCACGCTGAAGCTCCGGGCCATGCGGATCGAGATCGATGAGCTGACGGCGGAACAGCAGGAGTACCTGCGATCGTGGGAGCAGGGGACGTAGCCGGAGGCGGCGTGAGCGAGCCCGTCTCGGTCCGCGCGAGGTTCGAGCGGTTCCCCGCAACGGTCAAGGGCGCGTTCATCATCCGGGGCGAGGATCCGGACCCACACCAGGTGGTGTTTCGCGGGGCCCGGGTGGTGGCGATCGGAGGCACGGAGGCCCATCCGATCGGCATGGCGGCGGCGACCCTCGACGTGGCGCCGCGCCGGGACGTCTTCGTCCCGTTCGAGATGGCGGTGACCGACATGGACCCGGGGTGGTACGAGCTCGAGTGCGAGCTCGATGTCGACGGCAGGCCCCGGACGTTCCCCGGAGGAAGGCGGTTCTCGGTTGCTTGGCCGAGAGCCACTGTCCGGCGGGGTCAGGTTCAGGTGGGTCGGGCGATCGAGCTTGCCGGGGGCGGCACCGTGAAGGTTGAGCAGATCGATTGCGGGGGTGACTCGATCAAGGTCCATGTCCAGGTGACCCCGCCGGAGCCGTTGACGGTGCGATTGTCAGCCGACGGCGGGCGGCTTCCGGTCCTCGAGTCCGACTTCGAGGGATCGACCGGGCGGGGGAAGGTGGTGGCCTACCCCCTGCTCCGGGCCCACTCGAGCCTTCGCATCGACGTGATGGCTCCATCCCGAGCTGGACAGGGAACCCTCGACGTTCGACTGCCGTAGGTCGGTCCCGCGTACGAGGCCGTGTCCCGCGCCGACCCGGTGATGTCGGTGCCCCACGCTAGGGTCTTCCGGTGCTCGGGCGGCTGCTCGATGTCCTGTTCCCCAACCGTTGCGCGGGGTGTGGCAAGGGGCCCTGGCCATTCTGCGTCGCATGCGGCGCGCAACTGATCGCGCTTGTCCCGCCGTGGTGCGAGCGTTGCGGCGTTCCCTGGGCCGACCCCCGGTCCCGATGCCCGGAGTGTCCTCCTCCGGAGATCGACATGGCCAGGGCCCCGTTCCTGTTCCACGGCCCGGCCCGGCATGCCGTTCACCGGTTGAAGTTCGCCGGATGGCGTCCGGTGGCGGCCGCGCTGGGCGGCGCAATGGTAGCGGTGTGGCCACCATCCGCCGAGACCGACGCGGTCACGTGGGTGCCGCTGTCCCGCCAGCGCGTGGCCGAGCGCGGCTTCGACCAGGCTCGGGCCCTTGCGGAGGCCGTAGGCGCCGCTTCGTCCCTCAGCACGTTCCCGCTCCTCGAGCGGATGGTCGACCTGCCGCCGCAGGCCCGACGGAGCGGTATGGAGCGCAGGGCCGCGATGGCCGGCGCGTTCCGGCCGGTGGGGCCCTGCCCGACCCGCGTGCTCCTAGTCGACGACGTCCTCACCACAGGCGCCACGGCGGGGGCGTGCGCGGGGGCCCTGCGGGCGGCGGGCGCTCGCCACGTCACCGTGCTGACCGCGGCCAGGGCCGTCGGTGCGCCACTCCTCGCTCGCTATACTGGCCGCGGGCTCACGCCTGGGTCTGTGGTTGCCCGGGAGACACTCTCCCGGTAGTCGATGCCAGTCGCAGGCGAAACGACCCACGTAAGGCGACCGTTGGTCGCTGAGCATGGTGCGGTTTAGATGTAAGCCCTGCCCCGAGCGGCGTGTCCGACGGGAGAAGGTGCTAAGGCGTCCGCTGGACGGCGAACCCCTCCGCAGGCGAGTGTGGGGTCAAAGACCAGGTCAGCCGGGCGTGAGCCCACGACTCACCCGGACCGAGCGAGGGCCGGGCGGCTCGTGTCGGGAGGAAGCGGGCGGATGGATCTCGTCGTTAAGAGCCGGGGCACCCGCATCACCGACCACATGCGCACCGCCGCGGCCCGAAAGCTGTCCCGTCTAGAGCGCTTAGAGCCTCGGGTGATGCGCCTGGAGGTGGAGATCCTGACAGAACGGAACCCCAGGCTGGGCGGGATCAAGCGGGTGGAGGGCGCCCTGGAGACCCCCCGTCGAACGTTCCGGGCCAAAGCCCAGGCCGACGACGTGGACTCCGCCCTCGATCAGCTGGTGGAGAAGCTGGAGCGACAGTTGCGGGACCACAACACGAAGAGGCGAACGAAGCTGATCACGGGGGCCGGTCGTCTAAAATCGTCCAAGGGCGGTCAGGAACCCGCCGGTTCCTCGTGAGCCGCCGGGCCCTCGGATTCGCGGAGGTCCAGTGACACCGAAGCGAACGGACCAGGGCGATGAGTCGGACCAGGGCGAGGGTGCGGCCCATGCCGGACCGCCCGAACGACTACGGGTGCTCGTGGCGGACGACCACGCGCTGTTCCGCCGGGGGCTCCAGATGGTCCTGGAGGCCGAACCCGACATCGACCTTGTCGGGGAGGCGTCGGACGGGGTCGAGGCCATCGAGAGATCCCAGGAGCTCATGCCCGACGTTATCCTGATGGACATCCGGATGCCCAAGCGTTCGGGGATCGAGGCGGCCTCGCAGATCAAGGAGCTCCTGCCGCACGTCAAGATCCTCATGCTGACGATCTCCGACGAGGAGGCCGACCTCTACGACGCCATCAAGGCGGGGGCCTCCGGCTACCTGCTCAAGGAGATCCCCATCGATGAGGTTGCCGACGCCATCCGCTCGGTGTGGGCCGGTCAGTCGAGGATCTCCCCCTCCATGGCATCCAAGCTCCTGAACGAGTTCGCCGCCATGAGCAAGGCATCCGGCGACCGGACCCAGATCCCAGTCCCCCGGCTGACCGACCGGGAGATGGAGGTCCTCCGGTTAGTGGCGAAGGGCATGAACAACCGCGACATCGCCAAAGACCTGTACATCTCGGAGAACACGGTGAAGAACCACATCCGAAACATCCTGGAGAAGCTGCATCTGCATTCCCGGATGGAGGCAGTGGTCTACGCCGTTCGGGAGAAGCTGCTCGAGATCACCTGAGCTCATCCCGCCCACCGCGTTCTCTCGGGTTTGCCCGACCCCTCCGTTACAATCGAAAGCCGAACCCCCAACCCACGCGAGGAAACGACCTTGGTCCTGGAGAAGATCGGCCAGTTCGGTGAAGGCCGGAGGCTCAAGCGCCTCGAGCAGCTCGTCCGCATCGTCAACACGTTCGAGCCCGAGCTCGAGGAGCTCACCGACGAGCAGCTCCGGGCGAAGACCGACGAATTCCGGGGGCGTCTGGAGGCCGGGGAGGGCCTGGACGACCTGCTCCCCGAGGCATTCGCCTGCGTCCGCGAGGCGGCCCGGCGGACCATCGGCCAGCGACACTTCGACGTTCAGGTGATGGGGGCCATCGTTCTGCACGAGGGCAACATCGCCGAGATGAAGACCGGTGAAGGCAAGACTCTGGTGGCGACCATGCCCGCATACCTGAACTCCCTGGCCGGGCAGGGTGTGCATATCGTCACGGTCAACGACTATCTGGCCAAGCGGGACTCGGAGTGGATGGGACCGATCTACCGGGCGCTCGGAGCCTCCGTGGGGCTGATCCAGGCTCAGATGACGCCGGCCGAGCGCCGACCGGCCTACGGTTCCGACATCACATACGGGACCAACAACGAGTTCGGGTTCGACTACCTCCGGGACAACATGGCGATGCGCGCGGAGGACATGGTCCAACGTGGCCACAACTACGGGATCGTGGACGAGGTGGACTCAATCCTGATCGACGAGGCCCGGACCCCGCTGATCATCAGCGGCATGGTGGCCGACTCGGCCAAGTGGTATGTGACGTTCGCTCGCCTCGCCCCCCGGCTGAGGCAGGAGATCGACTACGAGGTCGATGAGGCCAAGCGGACCGTGGCCGTCACCGAAGAGGGCGTCGGGAAGGTCGAGGAGGCCCTCGGCATCGAGAACCTGTACGAACACGTCCACACGCCGCTCGTGCACCACCTCCAGAATGCGCTCCGAGCCAAGGAGCTGTACAAGCGCGACGTGGACTACATCGTGACCAGCGGGGAGGTGAAGATCGTCGACGAGTTCACCGGCCGGGTCCTGGAGGGCCGGCGGTACTCGGAGGGACTCCACCAAGCCATCGAGGCCAAGGAGAACGTCCGGATCAAGGAGGAGAACCAGACCCTGGCCACGATCACCATCCAGAACTACTTCAAGATGTACGAGAAGCTCGCCGGCATGACGGGTACGGCCAAGACGCAGCTGGCGGAGTTCCAAGAGGTCTACAAGCTCGACGTCGTGGAGATCCCCACCAACCAGCCCATGATCCGGGCGGATGAGCAGGACCTCATCTACAAGATCGAGGACGCGAAGTGGAACGCTGTCGTGCAGGACATCGCCGAGCGCAGCGAAGCCGGCCAGCCGGTCCTCGTCGGTACGGTCTCGATCGAGAAGTCCGAGAAGCTCTCCGGCTACCTGAATCGCCGGGGGATCTTGCATCACGTCCTGAATGCGAAGAATCACGAGAAGGAAGCGATGATCGTGGCCCAGGCCGGGCGCGCCGGAGCCGTCACCGTCGCGACCAACATGGCCGGCCGGGGCGTCGACATCCTCCTGGGCGGCAACCCCGAATACCTGGCCCGCCAAGAGATGGCCGCCCGCGAGTGGGACAACGACCGGTACCTGATGTTCGAGATGGACGAGGATGAGCGCGCCGCCTACGAGGCCGAGTACGCCCCGATCCTCCAGAAGTTCAGGCAACAGACCGACGCCGAGCACGAGGAGGTCGTCGGCCTGGGCGGGCTGTACGTGCTGGGCACGGAACGGCACGAATCACGCCGCATCGACAACCAGCTCCGAGGACGGTCCGGCCGCCAGGGCGACCCGGGGGAGTCCCGGTTCTACCTCTCGCTGGAGGACGACCTGATGCGGATGTTCGCCTCCGATCGCGTGTCGTCCATCATGGACCGGCTGAAGTGGCCCGAGGACGAGCCCATCGCTGCCCGGATGGTCACGCGGGCCGTGGAGAGCGCCCAACGGCAGATCGAAGAGCTGAACTTCGAGCGACGCAAGAACATCCTGAAGTACGACGATGTCATGAACACCCAGCGCCAGGTGATCTACGGCGAGCGCGAGAAGATCCTGAACGGCGAGGACTTCAAGGCGGAGGCCCTGGACTTCGTCACTGAGGTCGTGGAGGGCACGGTCTCCCAGTGGATCGGCGACAAGACGTTCGCCGAGGAGTGGGACCTGGACGGCCTCCTGGCCAGGGTGGCCGAGCTGTACCCGACCCGGCTGACCAGGCAGGATCTGGAGCCGGCGACGACGACCGCCGAGCTCAGCGGGATGGTCCTGACCGATGCTCTGGCCCTGTACGAGGAGAAGGAGCAAGGGATCGGATCGCAGATGCGGGAGCTGGAGCGGATGGTGCTCATGTCGCTGACCGACAACAAGTGGCGCGAGCACCTCTACGAGATGGACTACCTCCAGGAGGGCATCCACCTCCGAGCGTACGGCCAGCGCGACCCCCTCACCGAGTACCGGCGGGAGGCCTTCGACATGTTCGAGGAGCTCACCCAGGGCATCCGGGAGGAGTTCGTGCGGTACATCTTCCGGGTGGAGCTGGTCCGCCAGGACGAGCCGTCCAGGCCCCGGCCTCAGCGCGTGATGATCAGCCGCGGAGAGGCGGACGAGGCCGCCGGGGCGGCCGGGGTTCAGGCCAAGAGTGGCAAGGTGCCCCGCAACGCGCCCTGCCCGTGCGGCTCGGGCAGGAAGTACAAGAAGTGCCACGGCGCCGTGGCCTGACGGCGCCGTGTACCAACTCGCTTCGTTGAGGAGCCGGCCGGGCGTTCCCGCCCGGCCAGCTCCAGTGCGGTAGCGGTCCCTGCTACCAGCACTTCCCGCAGGCCCGACCCATGTTGAAGTTCGGGCCGAACCGAAGCTCCTCGATGGTGCCTTCGTGGCCATCCCGGTCCCGCGGCTCCGTGCGCACCGTAGGACCCGCGGACGCCTCGTCGCGGTGCCGGGCGCCACAGATCCGTGGTGATGTGCGGCACCGGTTGGAAGGGCGGGTACGATACGTCCGATGGGGGACTTCACCGAGCGGATCGAGCACCTGTCCCAGCGCATCGCCTCCGCCAAGGAGTTCCTTTGACGTCGAGGCCAAGCGGGCACAGGCAGCGGAGCTGGAGCGGCAGGCCTCCGACCCGTCTTTGTGGGACGAACCCGCCCGTGGCCAGCAGCTGACCACGCGCTTGGCCCGCCTGCGGGCCGACGTCGATCGCTTCGAGTCCCTGGAACGCCGTCTGGCCGACGCCCGAGCCATCGACGAGCTCCTGAGGCTGGAGGGCGATCCCGAGCTCGAGCGAGAGCTCGAGGGGACCGTTACCGGCCTGGAGACCGAGATCGACGGTCTCGAGCTGACGGCGCTCCTCGGGGGCGAGTACGACCACAACGACGCCGTCGCCACCCTCCACGCCGGCGCAGGCGGCACCGAGTCCCAGGACTGGGCGGAGATGCTGCTGCGCATGTACTTGCGCTGGGCGGAGCGCCACGACTTGGACGTCGAGGTGGACGAGATCTTGCCGGGGGAGGAGGCGGGGATCAAGAGCGCCACATTCATCGTCCACGGATCCAACGGGTACGGACTCCTCTCGACGGAACGGGGCGTGCATCGACTCGTCCGGATCTCGCCGTTCGACGCGGCCAAGCGCCGGCACACCTCGTTCGCCAGCCTCGACGTCATCCCCCTCCTCGAGGAGACCGACGAGGAGGACATCGAGATCGACCCAAAGGACCTTCGTGTCGACGTGTATCGATCCACTGGACCGGGTGGGCAATCGGTGAACACGACCGACTCGGCCGTGCGGATCACGCATCTGCCCACCGGCATCACCGCCGCATGCCAGAACGAGCGCTCGCAGCTCCAGAACCGGGCCGTCGCTATGCGGATCCTGAAGGCCCGGCTGGCCGAACGGATGCGACGGGAGCAGCAACAGAGGCTCGAGGCGCTTCGAGGCGAGCGCCGGGGGATCGATTTCGGCTCCCAGATCCGCTCGTACGTCCTCGCGCCGTACCGGCTGGTGAAGGACCACCGGACGAACCTGGAGATCAGCGATGTGGACCGGGTGTTGGACGGGGACATCGACGAGCTCATCGAGGCCGAGCTGCGGCGGCGGGCGGAAGAAGGCCGCGCGGCCTAGCTCCGGATCCCGGTGGTCTGGTGGGGTCCGGGGACGGATCTGGACCACCGCCGCTCCACGATCACCGCCCCGGCCGGGCCGCCGCAGGGGGGACCGAGCCGCAGCGAGGCTCGTCCGGGGCGTGCTGCGTGCCCGCTCGGCCGTTCTCATGAGCGCCCAGCCTGGTGAGCTTCGTTCCTTTTACGGGGGACGGCTGTTACACTCTGCCGCGGTTTCATCCCTCCTAACCCCGGAAAAGAAGATGATCACCGTTCAACGCGTCACCAAGGTGTACCGGAACGGCGTCGTTGCCCTCGAGGACGTGAACGTCGAGGTCGAGAAGGGCGAGTTCGTGTTCATCGTGGGCACGTCCGGCTCGGGCAAGTCCACGTTCATCCGTCTGCTCCTCAAGGAGGAGGAGGCGAGCAAGGGCGACATCTACGTGGCCGGGAAGAACCTGGCCAAACTGTCGCCATGGAAGGTGCCGTACCTCCGCCGCAACATCGGCACGGTGTTCCAGGACTTCAAGTTGCTCCAGGACAAGACCGTCTTCGAGAACGTCGCCTTCGCCCTCGACGTCATCGGGAAGCCGAAACATGTGATCGACCAACGGGTGCCGGAGATCCTGGAGCTCGTGGGGCTGGGGGAGAAGCTGAACGGGTATCCCGACGAGCTCTCGGGTGGCGAACAGCAGCGCGTCTCACTCGCCCGGGCGGTCGTAAACCGGCCGCTCGTGTTGCTGGCCGACGAGCCCACGGGGAACCTCGATCCCAGTACGTCGGTGGACATCATGCGGCTGCTGGACAAGGTGAACAGGATCGGCACGACCGTGGTCATGGCCACCCACGACCAGGCTATCGTGGACGCCATGCGTCGGCGCGTGATCGAGCTCGACTGCGGCCGCGTCATCCGCGACCAGTCCCGGGGGGTGTACAGCTAGGTGCCCGGCAGGACCGACTACATGCTCCGCGAGGTCACCACGGGCCTCAGGCGCAATGGGCTGGTCGCGTTCGCCGCGGTATCGACGACGTTCATCGCGCTGTTGCTGTTCGGATTGGCAAGACTCATCGACCGGCAGGTTAGCTTGATGATCGAAGCGGCCACGGGCAACGTGGAGGTCGCCGTGTACCTCGCCGACCCGGTGAATCCCCAGACCGTCGCGGTGCTCACCGGGAAGCTCCAACAGCTTCCGGTCGTCTCCAACGTCCACTACGAGACGAAGGATGAGGCCTGCACCCGGTTCAAGACGATCTTCGCCCAGCAGAAGGCCCTGGTGGAAAACGTCGACTGCAGCAAGCTGCCGGCGTCCCTTCGGGTCAAACTCGACGACCCTGAGCAATACGCGCAGGTTGCCGCGGTCATGAAGGGCCAGCCGGGCATCGACCGTATCGTGGACCAAAGCGGTTTCCTGGACAGGCTCTTCGCCGTGACGGGCGTGTTCCGGGTGGGCGTGCTGATCGTCTCCATAGTCATGTTGATCGCCGCCGCGATCCTCATCGCGAACACGGTGCGGATGGGGTTGTTCGCACGACGCAAGGAGATCGGGATCATGAAGCTCGTCGGCGCCACGAACTGGCGCATCCGGGCGCCGTTCCTCATCGAGGGGTTGTTCGAGAGCCTGATCGGCGCGGGCGCCGCCGTCCTGTTCCTGTTCGGGTTGAAGGTCGCGTTCGTCAACCCGCTCTATGGAACGATCCAGTTCGTGCCCTGGGTGACGAACAGGGACGTCATCGCCGTGATCCCGCAGCTGCTGATCGCCGGGGCCCTCTTGGCCGTGGTGGCCAGCATGGTTGGGATGCGCCGCTTCCTCGACGTTTAGGCTTCCCCCGTGGGCCTCAAGGCCGACCCCAGCCAGAAGAACGTCGTCTCCAACCGCCGGGCGCTGCACGACTACGAGATCCTCGACCGGTTCGAAGCAGGCATCGTGCTGACCGGGTCGGAGGTGAAGTCGCTCCGCGGGGGTCGCGGCTCTCTGTCCGAGGCCTACGGGCGGGTCCAGGGGGGCGAGGTGTGGCTCGAGGGGATGCACGTCCCGCCGTACGAACAGGGGGAGAAGCGTGGGTACGACCCCATCCGTCGGAGGAAGCTGCTGTTGCACCGGAACGAGATCGAGCGGCTGATCGGAAAGACCCAGGAGCGAGGCCTGACGCTCGTCCCCCTCCGCGTGTACTTCTCGCATGGCTTGGCCAAGGTGGAAGTCGGCCTCGGTCGAGGGAAGCGACAGTTCGAGAAGCGCCAGACCGCCCTAGAGCGAGAGCACCGCCGGGAGATGGATCGGGCCGCCCGGCGCCGACGTTAGCATCCACGTGCCCGAGCCGTTCGCTAGGGCCGTATACTGGGATACCAACTGCATATGGGGGTGCACTGGATTCGACCTGAGCGGATATCGCTCGGGGGAAGCGGGCCGAGGTCCCCGGATGCCTCGTTAAAAGCCGGGAGAAACACAAGCGCCAATACTGAATACGCGCTCGCTGCCTAAGTAGTTAGGTAGCCGTCCGCCTCGATCCGCCTGCGGTCGGGGATCGGGCGTCGTGAGCAGGCTTACGGAGACGGCTTCGCCCGGGGGCCGCCGACGGACACCGCACCCGGGCTGGCCAAGGGGTCCTCCGCCGGTGGGAGCCTCGAGGCGAGATTCACCACCGGCTGCGCCCGGAGAAGACCCGAACGATCGCCTGGGGACGGGGGTTCGATTCCCCCCACCTCCACCATCGAGCCCTTGTGTGAACCGAGGAGAGACGCAAAGGGTTCCTCGTACGCGAAGCCGGCGATCGCGGCGACGCTGCAGTCCATAACTCACGTCAACTTGCCCGGGGCAAAGCCGTTGACCGGTGCAGTAGTAGCAACGAAACGATTCAGTCTCGGATTGTTCGTGGCATGGATGCTGGCTTTCGCGATCGTCGTGGGGATCTTCACGCCAAGATGGTGGGGGGCTAGCCGCGGAGGAACCCGACGATCGCGCCGAAGTCCCGGTCGCCGAGGCCGGCCTCGATCGCGTCATCGCACCGCGCAGCCGCCGTCTCGGGCACACTGAGGCGGACGGCCGCGCGTTCGGCCTCGTCGAACACGAGCGCGAGGTCCTTGCGCGCGAGCGCCAGACGGAAGTACGACCCGTCGTCCTCGCCCTTCAGGCGTGGACGCCACCGATCGATCAATGATGCGAGCGGTCCTAACTTGAGGCTGTCGAGGACGACGTCGACCTCGAGGCCTGCCCGGTCGGTGAGCGCGAGGAGCTCCCCGAGCGTCACGAGCGTGCCGATCGACGCGGCGTTGTTGATCAGCTTGAGCCAGGCGCCTGAGCCACTCGGCCCGACGTATTTCGCCGTCCCAAGGATGGCGAGCAGGTCGCCGTGGCGCTCGAACGCCTCTCGGTCCCCTCCGACGAGGATCATCAGGCGCCCGGCCTCGACGGACGGGACGCTGCCGAGCACCGGTGCGTCGAGCACGTTCACCGGGGCGAGCCGCTCGCGGACGGACGCGATTTCGGCCGGTCCGACCGTGGACATCTCGATCAGGGTGGATGAGTGGGGGATCGCCGGCGCGGCACCGTGGGGGCCGAACAAGACGTCCTCGAGGGCCGGCGGGTCCGTGAGCACCGTGATCACGACTTCGGCGTCCCGAACGGCGTCGGCCGGGGTCTGGGCGCGGCGGGCGCCCGTTGAGACGAGCTCGTCCCCGCGTCCGGGGGTTCGGTTCCACACCGCGAGGTCGTGGCCCGCGCCCTGGAGCTTTCCAGCGATTGCGCGGCCCATCGCGCCAAGGCCGAGGACGGCGATCGCGCTCACGACGACACCACCGCCACGACGTCCACCTCGATGACCGCTTCGGGCACCACGAGGGCGACCACCCGCACGGCCGTGCTGGCCGGCGGCTCGGCGGGCAGGTACCGGAGACGCACCTCGCGGCTCTCGGCGAGTCCGTCGAGCGTGGTGAAGTACGTATGGATCTTCACGACGTCGGCGAATGTGGCGCCGTTGGCCTCCAGGATCGCTCGGAGGTTCTCGAAGACCTGTTCGGTCTGGGCCGGCAACTCGTTGGGGGCGACCAGGGTGCCCTCGGGATCGTTCGCGATCTGACCGGAGACGTAGATCCAGGTGGCGTCGGCGGTCTGGACTCGAACGGCGTGCGAGTAGGCGCCGACGGGACGAGCGATGGTCTCGGGGTTCGATCGAGTTGTTTGCATGCGTCCTCCTATCTATCCCGCCGCTGATGCGCATCATCGGTCATCTCGGCATGATCCGCTGCACTCGACGTTGACCGAAGTTCGCACTTGGCCACCGGCGCGGATCGATCGACGATCGTGGTGCGCCAGGCGGAAGACGTCCACTCTGCCGCCTTCGATCCGGTCATCGAGACGATCGACCTCGCTCACCAGGTAGCCTGTAGTGCTGCATTCGGGAAGGACAAGCCAGCGATGCAGACGTCATGCGCAAACCGAGCGCAAGTCACGCGCACGTCGACCGTCGGCGAGGTCTGGACAGACTTGAACTGGTCGTTCGCGCATCCTGAAAGAGAGCGCCCTCCATGCTGACCTCTGGGGTAGTAGCCGCAAGACGCCTATCTGCTCGTTCTGTGGCGAAGGCCCAGTCGCCCAGACCTTAAGCCTTCGGGACCAGCCAGGCGGCGTAGCGGGCCGGGCTCGCCTCCAGCACCCACACCTGGTCACAGTCCTCGAGATCGAGGTCGCACCGGTACACGACGGGCTGACCCTCCTCTTCCCGGGCCAGGACGAGCAGCCTGTTCTCGTTCTCCCAGGCCACCTGGTACGCGCCGGGAAGTGGCGAGCTGCGGAAGACAGTGCGCGCTGTGACTGCGTGGCTCACAACCAGGCGGTTGCCCGAACGGCCGGTCAACCTCGTGTCGGCCCAGCCGGAGATGCCCGCAAGGAGGCGCCCCGAGGGAAAGAAGTCCTGGGGCCAGGACCAGCAACTGGGGGCTGGCACAGTGGAAAAGCCGCTTCTGTCCGACCAGGAAGCGATCTCCCAGCACCCCCCGTCCCCCACGAACAGGATGCCGCGGCGCCCTAGGGGGTCGGTGGCACCCGCCCCTCCGTACCCATGAAAGGTCGTGATGGCCCCTGAAGCTTGGTCCCAGAGGCCCGCCGCGGAGCCAGCCCCGTCCCCCGTTCCGATCAGCACCTTCCGCCCGATGAAGCCCACCGGCGCCGTATAGCCGTCAAAGATCCCAGTACCAGCTGGTGAGCCAGTGGATCTACCGGTGCCCATCACGACGAGAGTCGTCGGGCTCCTCGCGGTCGTGAGATCCGTCTGCCCGAAGGCCACGCGTCGACCATCCGGGGAGACAGCGAAGCGCTGCGAGACACCGTTTGCTAGCCGTCGCGGTGACACGTCGGTTACGCTCCAAAGTTCTAGCCGGCGCTTCCCTTGGGCCAGACCGATGTACCCTCGTGGGGTCTCCACGGGAGCTTGGTACGGAGCCGTTGAGGATGGCCAACGAGCCACAGTCACGCCCCGGCCCTCGCTAACGGCAATGATCCTGCCGTCCACGAACAGGTGCAGGCCGAGGGTGATCTCCTTCTCGCTGAGGGGCGAAGCTGTCACGGGAACCGAGGGTGCGGGGTGGTCCTCGGCCCCAGGCGCTTCCGCGGGGGCGGAGCACGAGGTCCCGAGGAGCGCGAGAACCGCGCCCACCCAAAGTGAACAGAGGCTCCCGCCCCTTGCGGAAGGGGGTCCATCTGCGTGTCCGGGGATGGGGACGGGACTCACCTGCCGCGGTGCGCCCACATGGTCATTTCCGTCGCCCTCCATTCTCCGGGGCCGTCAGAGGAATCCGACGTACGAGACGACTGGTTCCCGGCAGGGGTTCCCACGGCCAACGCCGTTGGAGATCGAGTAGCGCTGCGATCAGCAGGCTCCGATCCTTCAAGGCGTGCACATCAGCCCCCGGTCAGGAACGGCGCCAGGAGCGGGGACGCCCGTTCTGCCGCATCGAAGAGGTTCTCCACCCACCGCTGGTCGTCATCCAGCCGCGAGGAGATATTCAGTCCCAGGTAGAAGGCCACCAGGGCGTTGGCGGCGTCTCGCCTTGATACAAGAATGCCGAGAGGAGAGCCTTGCAGGAATGGGTTCAGGACATCTTCCACAAACTCGACCCACAGCCGGATCCTGGAGGCGATCTCGGGCCGGAGCTTGGGGTCTGCCACGCTTCCCGCAATCATCTCGGCCACGACGGTCATGTGGCCTTCCTCGAGATCTTCCCGGTAGGTTTGCCTGGCAACCTCGATCAGTTCGTCCAGAGATCGGACTCCCACCAAGGCGTGCCGGTACCGGTCCATCCGTGCCGCGCTGGTCTGGTCTAGGGCCGCGAGGAGGAGCCCATTCACGCTGCCGAAGTGATAGAAGATCAGTGCCTGGTTGAAGCCACCGAGCCGAGCAATGGCCCGTCCGCTCGCTCGTGAGAACCCGATCTCCTTCAAGGCCCTCAGCGCTGCCTGGACGATCGCCTGCTTGGTTCTCTCCCCAACCGCTTGGGGTCGATCTCGGACCACCCTCCTTGCCATGGTCCCTCCCCGATCCGACTTGACAAGCTGGAGCCTTTGAGCGTATGCTCAAAGCGGTCGCTTAAGATCGTAACACGAGGGAGGTGAGGTGTCGATGGCCTCCGCGAAAACGGATGCACGACCGTCCTTGGAGGAGTCCGACCATCTGGCCCATCCGTCCTCCAAGGAGCTCAACTCCTATCACCGAAGAGAGCGGCCATCGGCCTGGAGGTTGCTCCTCTTCTTCGTATGGCTGGTGGTCGGAATGGTTGGGGAGGTTGGGATCCTCCTCCCCATAATTGGGCCCACTTTCCAGAGGGTGATGCTCCGGACCGCCGTCGAATTCGCTGGGTTCCCGGCCGACTTGCCGATCATTCCCTCTGCATCCCGGTGGGTCAGCATCGGGTTGAGCACAGTGCTGCTGACGGTCGGCTTCGTGGGGGT
>DASSSA010000058.1:0-17416 GCA_035701505.1 Actinomycetota bacterium | reverse complement strand
GGAGGAGAACGGCTCCGTCTCCGAGACGGGTGAGGGGATGGAGGTCGTGGACGAGGTCGAGGACATCCCGGTGGGGGATACGCCGACGCTGACGATCGACGATCTCACGGCGGGCTCGTACGTCCTGATCTGCAACATCTATGACGAGGCCGAGAAGGAGTCGCATTACCAGGAGGGTATGCGCACCGCGTTCACCGTCTCCTAGCGGGGTGAATCCTACCTCGAGCGGTCGCGTCGAGGAGGATCTGCGTGGCGAGGTACGGGCTGATGCCCAGCTTCCTCGCGATCTCCTCCGGCTTCATCCCCATGGCTCGATAGATGATCGCGAGGTTCTCCTGAGCTTGACTCCACCGCCGGCCTGAAGCGCCAGCGGAGGAACGAGGGGCTGGGAGGGGAGCCGACCTCGGGCTGGGGGCCGGCCGGGTCCGGGAGGGAGTTCGCACGGATCCCGGGGCCTCCGGCCGCTTCTTGTACCGGCCCGTTGCCATCTCCTGCTCGGTGCGCTCGTTGAGGATCACGAATTGATCGGCCGCCTTGTTCACGCCGACCGCGACCATCGGAAGGGCCTTGCTATTGAGCTTCACACACTCGGCTTTGGCGCAGTAGTCGTACTTCTCGGCTCGTTCCGGGTGCAGCTCCACGCCGCACGTCACACAGTTGGTCATGGGGTACCTGGTCCGCGGGTCAGTAGGACGTCTATGAGTTGCACAGTTGTGAACCTGGTGGGGCACACCCGATATTCCCGGACGCCCCGACCCCACGGGGGCCCGAGGACGATAGGCTCGACTCTTGAGCCATCCGGAACCATGGGGCCTACTCGGATGAGCCTGCCGAGGGCGATCCGCCGGCGGGTACTCACGTATGCGCTCGGGTTCCCGGGCGCGTACGAGGACCATCCCTGGGACGAAGACGTTGCCAAGGTGGGAAGCAAGATCTTCGTGTTCCTGGGGATGGAGGACTCACCCGAGCCCGGGATGACCGTGAAGCTGCGCGAGTCCCATGAACAGGCGTTGTCCGTCCCCGGCGCCGTCCCGGCAGGGTACGGACTGGGTCGCTCGGGTTGGGTGTCGGTCCCGTTCGGTGGGAAGACCCCACCGCTCGCCGTCCTCAAAGACTGGGTCGAGGAGAGCTATCGGGTGGTGGCCCCGAAACGGCTCGTCGCCGAGCTCGACGAGCATGTTGCCTCCCGCTCTGGGGACCGTCGGCGTAGACCGGCTTGACGGGAGCACCGAGGAAGTTCGAGAGATGCTCGGCCTCGCGGCGGATTCCGCGACGGAGCCTCGGTGACAGACTCGAGAAGGGCTGGATCTCGACGTGGAGGGCCTTGGGCATCGGCTTGGGGTTCCACATCCCCACGGCAAGACCGTCCACCAGGATGGTCGGGTTCAGCCAGCCGCCCCCGTCGCGGTTGATCTGCCTCCACTGATCCGGCGGCGCCACCAGGTGGCGATCCTTCCACCCCAGTAGGTACTCGTCCCACCACGGGATGAGCCGGACCAAACCGGGAGGAGCCTCGCTCGCCGATCGTCGTAGTGACCACAGCGGACCGCGGTCCGTCGCCACCTCGACCAGTCGATCGTCGATACCGGCCCAGGCTCGCCGGGCATCACCGCCCCGGATGCCCGACCACACGGCCAGGTCGGTCGGCGCCGCCGGCCCGTGGGCCTTGAGGAATCGCACGGCCAGCTCGGCGAGCGCCGCATCGCGCTCCGTCGGCGCCGGTTCCTCGATCCAGTCCCGGACCAGCACGAAGCACGGATGGTGGCCTCGCTCCGGACCGCGGCAGATCACGCCCTCAGCGGACGCCAGCCACAGCATGTGCACCAGTGCCTGCCCCTGCGTTCGGATGCCTCCACTCCGTAGCCGCTCGGCGATCTCCGGCCTGGTCAACGGACCCTCCCGTCTGAGCATCCGCTCGATCAGCCGGATGGCTGTGGCGGGCTGGTCGGGCGGCACGCCCTCCTGCTCCAGCCGGCGAAGCGCGTGTTGGATCCTCGGTTCGAGGACCAGCGGCACGAGCCACCCGAAGTCCTCGGCGGCGATCAGGAAGAGGGTTCCTCGCATGGCCCAGGTGTGCACGATCGAGCGATCCCGCAGTCGAGCCCGATCCACGCGCTCGGCCGTGAGACCTTCGGTTCGGGCGGGGAAGGCCAGTCGGGCAGCGGGAAGGGACTGCGCCTGGATGCCGGTCAGATGCCAGACCAGGTCGACGGCCGAACGGCGCCTCGGTCGATGGAGGTGCTGGGCCGCCGTCCGCCGGCGACGTACCTCGTCATCGGTGAGTGTCCTGATCCGGGGCATCTGAGCGAGTGTAGGGTCGGCCGGTGATCGAGCGCGTCCTCAATGCCCGCGAGCTGAACCGGGCGCTCCTCGCCCGCCAACTCCTGCTGGAGCGGTCACCCCTTCCGCTGACCCGCGCGCTCGAGCGTATCGCCGGCTTGCAGACCCAGTACGCGCCCTCGGGGTACGTGTCGATGTGGACGCGCCTCCGTGATTTCAGACGAGAGGAGCTGACCAGAGCGCTGGAGCGGCGGCGGGTCGTCCAGGCCACCCTGATGCGGGTCACCATCCATACGGTCTCGGCCCGGGACTTCCCCCTGTTCGCTGCGGGCATCCGGCGGGGCCGACGCGACTGGTGGTCGGCCCAGTATCGGCACCAGGTCGAGGGCCTGGACATGGCGGCGATCGCCGCACGGGTCCGCAAGCACCTGGCGGCGGGACCTCGCCGGGCCTTGGAGCTGAAGGAGCTCCTCGCGTCCGAAGGGATTCCCCCCGTGGCCTGGTCGGGTCTGGGGATGTGGATCGACCTGGTGCGGGTCCCCCCGTCGGGGACGTGGGGTCAGCGGCGGGCCGACCTGTACGGCCTGGCCGACGATTGGGTGGGGAGGTCGTCGCCGACGGAGGCGGAGGGCCTCGAGCACCTGACTCGCCGGTACCTCGGTGGGTTCGGTCCGGCATCGATGAAGGACATGGCCGGCTGGGCCGGGCTGCCGGTTCGGACCCTCGCCCCCGTCGTGGAGCGGATGCCGCTTCGCCGCTTTCGGGATGAGCAGGGTGGTGAGCTCCTTGACGTGCCTCGGGCACCCATACCGGATCAGGACACACCGGCGCCCGTCCGATTCCTCCCCACGTGGGAGGCCATGCTCCTCGTCCACGCCCGGCGCACACAGGTCCTCCCGGAGGAATACCGCGCACTCGTCTTCAACACCCGGACCCCGCACTCGGTGTCCACGTTCCTGGTGGACGGGACGGTGGCGGGGATCTGGCGACACGAGAGGGGTCGCGTCCGCTGGGAACCGTTCGAACCCCTTCCGCGACTCGCTCGGCGCGAGCTCGAGGAGGAGGCGAACGGCTTAGCCGCCTTCCACGCCGAGTGATGCTGACTTCAGTCGAGGCCGCGGAGGTGGCTCAGCTTGTCGGGGTTGCTGACCGCGCGTATCGCCTGCACCTGGTCGTCGGCGATGTCGAGTGAGACGACCGCGATGGGGTGGCCCTCCGGATCCAAGAAGACCGCCCCCGGCTGTCCGTTGATCGCTGCCGGCTGCAGGGTCGTCACGCGGAGCTCTTCGGCCCGATCCCGGAAGCTGGCCAACAGCCTGGCGACCCGGTCTCGGCCGAAGACGGGCCGCGGGAACGCGGGCGCCTTGCCCCCGCCGTCGCCATACGCGACGACGTCGGCGGCGAGCAGGCCGAACAGTCCATCCACGTCTCCCTCCGCGGCCGCGGCGAAGAACCGCCGGGCCAGCTCCTCCTTCCTCTGTCGCGAGGACTCGAACCGCGGCTTCTTCGCATTGACCTGCCGGCGCGCGCGCACGGCGACCTGGCGGCAGTTCTCCTCGGACTTGTCGACGACTCTCGCGATCTCGTCGTAGCCGTAGCCGAACACATCGCGAAGGAGGAAGACCGCCCGTTCGACTGGCGACAGGCTCTCGAGCAGTACGAGGAAGGCGAGGGAGAGCGAGTCGGCGGTCTCGGCGTGCTGCGCGACGTCCGACCCCTCATCGGTGATGAGCGGCTCGGGCAACCATTGCCCGACGTAGCTCTCACGCCGCACGCGCGCCGAACGAAGGTGATCGATCCCCAGCCGGGTGGTGACGGCAGAGAGGAAGGCCTTCGGCGACTCGACGATCTCGCCCTCGCTGGTTGCACGGTGGAATCGGAGGAACGCCTCCTGGACGATGTCCTCGGCGTCGCTCACGCTCCCCACCATCCGGTAGGCGATGGCGAACATGTACGGCCGAAGATCCTGGTACGCGTCTCCCACCGGCGTCCCCCGGGTCTCGCGAGCACCCATTCTGGCCTGGAGACGAGACAGCCGGGGCATCTGTGACAGCTGGTGTCGAGATGTGTCACAGGGCAGGCCGGTCCTTCGTCTCCGTGTTCGACGAGGCGAAGGAGGCCAGCGATGGCGCAGACGACAACACAGCTCCGCCCGGTCGTCGCCCCAACCGGGATCGAGATGGAACGCCCGGTTCGAGACCGAGGGCCGGAATCCGGGTCTGCCTCCGGCCAGCCCGGCCTCCTGTGGCGGTTGATCCTGGTCGGGGTGGGATTCGGGATAGCCCTGACCGGATGGATGCTGGTCCTGACCGTGTTCCTCTCGTTCCTCGGCTTGCCACTGTTCATGTTCGGATTGGCGTTGATGCAGAGCCAGGAACGATGATCGGGACCACGACGCGATCAACTCGATGGTTGAGGATGCTCGCGGTCGCACGCCCGACCAGTGGGAGGACGACGATGGAGGCGGCGAGCGGATGGGGGGCCGCGTTCGAGAAGGGCGACACGGGGAGGTTCACCGGCGATGTGTGGCTTCGCTCCGGGCCCGCCGCGGCTGATGGCACGAACATGGGGATCGTGCACTTCTCTCCCGGCGCCCGGACGCACTGGCACGCGCACCCCGGGGGGCAGTTCCTGTACGGGCTGACCGGCCGGGGGCGGGTGCGATCCCGGGGCGGGCCCGGGCACGCGCTGGAACCGGGCGACATCGTGCACGTTCCGGCAGGGGAGTGGCACTTCCACGGGGGAGCCCCGGACAGCCCGGTGGTGCACGTCGCGGTGAACGGGGGCGGCGCTCCAGAGTGGGGCGACCCCGTGACCGATGAGGATTACGGCGAGGGGTTCTAGCTCAATCGAGTGGCTCGACCGGGTCGCCGACGCCGATCGTCCCGGGCCGGACGACTTCGCCGTACACGCCGAACTCGAGCTCCTTGTCCTTCGAGACCCCGCGATAGCTCCGGATCACGGACAGGGTGGGGAAGTCTCGCAGGCCAGTCTCGGGGTCGAGCGTGGTGATCACGCACCGGGGGACGGGGTCGCCCACCCGGATCTCGGCATCCCCGATGCGGACCCGCCGTCCCGCCCATGCGTCCTCCTCGTGCGGCGCGCATCCGTCGATCTCGACGAGCATGCGGAACCGCCGAGTGTCGACCGGCTGGTCACGTCCGCCCCTGCGGCTGAGCTCCGCGACCGAGGCCAGCGACACGAGCGTCACGGGTTTGACGTCGATGGCTTCGCCCGGCCGGTCCACGCGGGCCAGGCGGACGACGTGCCCAGCGTATCGGCTCAGCGCCTCCTCCCAGTCGCCCTCGATGACACGGGCTGGGACCGGACGCCCATAGAAGTCGACGGTGAGGGCCTCGCCGTTGGCTGCGACGGGTCCACTGACCACGATGCCGTCAGGCAGGCGGAGCGTGAGGTGGTCACGTGTTGCGTCGTACTCCGCCCGGATGGTGATCAGCGACATCTTCCGGGAGCCCGAGAACCGTCGTCCGTCATCGCCGATGAAGAAGAACTCGCGGTTGCCGACCGCGCCGTGGCGCTCGAGCATGATGCGCTCTGGATTGTGCAGCGCCGTGGACTTGACGGGCGTGACGTTCAGGCGGACGACGGTCGACATCCGCCTCACGCTACCAGCCCCCGACGGCTCAACCGGTCCTGAGGATGTCCAGGTACACGGCTTCGGTCTCCGGCGATGGGCTGACGCCGAGCTCTTCTCGGATCAGGCCGCGACATCGCTCGTACACGCGCACGGCCTCGGCCGGGTTGCCCGCCCCCGCGTGGGCCCGCATCAGGAGGCGATAGGCGGTCTCGCGGAACGGCTCGAGCTCCAGGACGAGTTCGGCGTCGCGGGCTGCCAGGGGGAACAGCTCCTTCTCCAGGCACACCGCCGATCGGCACTCGAGCGACCTGACCCGAACGTCGCGGAGCATGTCCCGGCGCCTGGTGGCCCACGAGCCCTCCTCGCCGGCCAGGAATGGCCGGCGGGCGATAGCGTTTGCCACCAGGGCCCATCCGTTCGCCTCGTCGCGATGGTTTGCCCGCAGCGCCGCCTCGGCCCGGTGCACCGCATCGTCGGCGGCCTCGAGGTCCACCCACGCTCCGGCCGGGAGCAGGAGCTGGTAGCACCCCAGGGCATGGGCGATGGCGTCGGGGGGCAGACCGACCTCGGCGAGCGCGGAGCGAAGCTTGCTCACGATGGCCCGAAGCGCGGCGTCCCAGGCTCGAGGCGGCCCCCCACCCCACAGCTGCTCGGCGAGCTCGTCGGGCGAGATGGCTCGGTCGCGATCGGCGGCCAGCATGGCGAAGGCCAGTCGGCCCTGCCGTCCGGGAAGCCTCGACTGCGGCACCAGGGCGGAGCCGCGGACGGCGCAGATCGAGCCGGCGAGATAGATCCGAAGCGACGCGTCCGATTCCAACTTCACTCCAACGTTCGTCCAACGGGACCCACCTAGTATCGGTCGCGGAAGGAGGTGGCCGCATGCAGTTCGAGGTCACGTGCGAGTGTGGATGGCACGCGAAGGGCACACAGGAGGAGCTAGTCCCTCAGATCCAAAAGCACGGCAGGGACGTTCACGGCATGGACGTCACCGCAGACCAAGCGATCGCGCAGCTCAAGCCGGTCGAGGCCTGAGCACCGGCGAGACGGGCCACTCTGCTGAGCCTCCGCCTCGCCGTGATACCGTCGCCGCGATGGCGGCGACGGTGGTTCATCCGAACCTCGAGCCCATCGCGTTCCTCCTTGGGACATGGACGGGCGAGGGAGAGGGCGATTGGCCCTCGTCCGGGCCCTTCCGATACGGCGAGGAGATGTCCTTCGAGCAGGTGGGCGAGCCCTTCCTGCTGTACTCACAACGCAGCTGGGCCACCGGCGGTGAGCCCCTGCACTTCGAGCGAGGGTTCCTCCGACCGGCGGGCGCCGGGCGGGTGGAGCTCGTGCTGGCGCATCCGTTGGGTATCGTGGAGGTGGCGGAGGGGTCCGTCTCCGCGAACGTGATCGACGTCGCCTCCACGACGGTGGCCACCACCGCGACTGGGTCCCCGGTCACGGAGCTCCGGCGCCGGTTCGATCGCGACGGCGACGTCCTCCGCTACGAGCTCGAGATGGCCATGCGCGACGTGCCCCTCACCCGACACCTGAAGGGAGAGCTAAAGCGGTCGACGCCCGCTGCGGAACGATGACCGGGATCAGACGACGCGATGCGAGCCGGGCCTTCCTGGCCATCGCCGTGGTCGGCCTCGCCGTCGGCGGCGTGCTGTGGGCAGCGGGCGACCACGACACGGCCAACATGGCCTGGGCGGCCACGACGATCGTGGGCATCCTGCCTCTGACCTACTCGGTGGCGATCGACCTGCTGCACCGGGAGACGGGCGTCGACGTCATCGCTCTCCTGGCCATGGCCGGCGCCCTGGCTCTGGGCGAGTACCTGGCCGGCGCGGTCATCGCGCTGATGCTGTCGAGCGGGCGATCCCTCGAGGCGTTCGCCGACGCCCGCGCGCACCGGGAGCTCTCGTCCCTCCTGGAACGCGCCCCGCGCACGGTGCATCGATATGCCGGCGACGAGCTCGAGTCGATCCCCATCGACCAGGTCCGGCCGGCGGACGTGCTGCTGGTGAAGCACGGCGAGGTGGTACCGGTCGATGGCTTCCTGGTCTCGGAGAACTGCGTGCTCGACGAGTCCGCCCTCACCGGGGAGTCCCGGCCGGTCGAGCGGAGCAAGGGGGAGGCGCTGCGAAGCGGCGCGGTGAACGCCGGCGCCTCGCTCGCCCTCCGCGCCACGGCTACCGCCGAAGAGAGCACCTATGCCGGGATCGTCCGGCTGATCGAGGAGGCGGAGAAGCAGAAGGCACCCTTCGTCCGGCTGGCCGACCGCTACGCGCTCGTGTTCGTTCCGGTGAGCCTGGCCATCGCGGCCGGCGCATGGGTCCTGACCGGCGATCCCGTCCGAGCGCTGGCGGTGCTCGTCGTGGCCACGCCCTGCCCGCTGATCTTGGCAGTCCCCATCGCCATCGTGGCCGGGATCTCCCGCGCCGCCCGCCGGGGCATCATCGTGAAGGGTGGAGGAGCGCTTGAGACGCTGGCCCGCGGCTCGGTGCTGCTGTTCGACAAGACCGGCACCCTGACGTCTGGCGTCCCGGAGGTCGCCGACGTCGAGGTGTTCGCCGGCATCGATCCTGAGGAGTTGCTGCGCCTGGCGGCCTCGCTCGACCAGGTCTCCCCCCACGTCCTCGGGGCGGCCATCGTTCGGGCGGCGCGGCAGCGCGGCCTCTCCCTCTCGTTCCCCATCGATGTGCGAGAGGAGCCGGGTTCGGGCATCGAGGGCTCGGTCGATGGACGGCGGGTGTCGCTGGGCAAGGCCTCATGGGTATCGGGTGGCGGGGGTTTGCCCGCCCGGGCCCGGGACGTCCGCCGCCGGTCGGCGATGGAGGGCTCCTCCGCCGTGTTCGTGGCCATCGACGGGGAGGTCACCGGAGGTTTCATCCTCGACGACCCCATCCGGCCGGATACGCCACGCGTCATCCGTACCCTCCGTCGGGCCGGGATCAAGCGCGTGGTGATGGTGACCGGCGACCACCCCGACGTGGCGGAGTCGGTCGGCATCTCGATCGGAGTCGACCGCATCTTGTCCGAGCGGGACCCCACCGACAAGGTCGACGCGGTGAAGGCGGAGGGCGACGGCGGCGTGACCGTCATGGTCGGCGACGGCGTGAACGACGCGCCGGCACTGGCGGCAGCCGATGTCGGCGTGGCCATGGGAGCTCGCGGTGCCACGGCGTCCTCGGAAGCGGCCGACGTGGTGCTGGTGGTGGACCGGCTCGACCGCTTGGCCGAGGCCATCCGGGTGGCCAAGCGGTCCCGGGGGATCGCGGTCCAGAGCGTGCTGATCGGGATGGGTCTCTCGTTCGGCGGGATGCTCCTCGGTGCGGTCGGCTTACTACCGGTGGTGGGCGGGGCACTGTTCCAGGAGGCGATCGACGTGGCCGTCATCCTGAACGCGCTGCGGGCGCTGTCGGGCGGCCGGGCCGCCCGCCAGCGCGCCGGCCTGGGCTCGAACGTCGGGGACCGGTTCCGGGACGAGCACCGCGAGTTCGTGCCCTGGCTGGCCCGGATCCGAACCGTTGCCGACCGGCTCGAGTCCTACTCGCCGGTCGAGGCCCGCGACGAACTCCAACAGATCCGATGGTTCCTGACCGACCGCCTTCCTCAGCACGAGGAGGAGGAGGAGGCGACGGTGTACCCCGTCGTTTCCAGGCTGATGGGGGGCGAGGACCCCATGGGCACCATGGCCCGGGCCCACCTGGAGATCGATCACCTGTCCCGGGTCTTCGTACACCTGGTGGACGACGTCCCCCCCGAGGGTCCGGCGGTCGAGGATCTGGTCGACCTGCGTCGGGTCCTCTACGGGCTGCATGCGATCCTGCGCCTGCACTTCGCCCAGGAGGAGGAGGCGTACTCCTGGCTTGCCTCGGAAACGCTCGAGCCCGAGGAAGCCGCGGTGGGCTAGCGAGCCCCGACGGATCGTTCGTCCGGAAGCCACACCCGGAACGATGCGCCGCCGCCATCCCGGTCCTCGACCCAGGCCCGGCCACCGTGCAGCTCTGCGAGCCCCGCCACCAGGGCAAGGTCGATCCCGCTCCCCGGAGCGAACTCGCCCCAATCCCGGCCCCGGCCGAACGGCTCGAAGATGGCCTCCCGGAACGCCGGTGGTACCACGGAGCCCTCGTCGTCGACCGCGATCAGCGCGCCACCGTCCTGTTCCCGGACACACAGCCAGATCCGACCCTCAGGCGACGTGTGGCGAACCGAGTTCGACAGCAGGCTCTCCACGATCCTCTCCACCTTCGCCGGGTCGACGTCCGCGATAACGCTCTCTCCCTCGACGATGACCCTGCGGTCCTCGATCACGTCCGTCTCCTCGACCACCCGAACGGCGAGCTCCGCGATGTCCGATGGGACGATCGTGAGCTCCGCGGCTCCGTGCGCGATCCGGTTGAGATCCAACAGGTCCTCAACCATCCGATCGAGGCGGCGGGCGTTGTCGGAGATCCTCGAGATCATGTCCTTCGCCTCGTCGGGCTTCAACGCCACGTCCTCCCGCTCGAGGGTGATGGCGAGTCCGAGGATCGCGGCGAGCGGTGTCCGAAGGTCGTGGAGGAGCGCGCCGAGGTGATCCAGGTCGCCTTCCCAGCTGGCGTTCATCGCGCTCCGGTGTGGGCAGGGAACGCCAAGACTCTAGCCGGTCACCTCGCCGCCGCCTCGCCGTCGGCCCGCGGGTCGGTTGCTGCGACCAACGTGCCGTCATCAGCCACCCGGATGAGCTGCGCGTGCCCAACGCTGTCGTCCCGCTCCCCCAGGAGCGTGATGGCGAAGTCGGAGCGCTCGAAGGCCTGGCGAACCCACGTGGGAATGCCCGTCTCGAGCTCGACGGTCCGCTCAGGATGAAGGTCCATCCCGCCCATCAGCCACCTGGGGGCCGAGAGCGCCGCCTCGGGATCCATGCTCAGGTCGAAGACCCGGACCAGGTCCTGGAAGTTGATCTGGGGCTGGCCCCCGCCACCCATGGATCCGGTGACGGCCACCAGCCGACCGTCCCGGTGGGCCAGGACCGGCATCAGGGTGTGGGCCGGACGCTTCCCCCCAGCCAGGACGTTCGGCGAATCGGGGTCGAGCGAGAATCCCTGGCCTCGGTTGTGGCAGACGACACCGGTTGAGGGCTCGAGGATCCCGGACCCGAACCCGCTGGACAGGCTCTGGATCAGAGAAACCGCCCGCCCGTCTCCGTCGGCCGTGGCCAGAGCGATCGTGTCGCCGGCGCTTCGGCTCCCCACGCCGACCCGGCCGGTTCGAACCTGATCGCACAACGCCGCGATATGGCCTTCGTCGAGGAGCGTGCCCACGGGGACCCTGGCGTGCCGGGGATCGGCATTGTGCCGGTCCCTGTCCTCGGAGGCGGCGGCGAACACTTCGGCAAGCACGGCTGCATCCGGGCCGAGGGGGTCGGGATCGATCTCCAGCCGCTCCGCGGCGAGCAGCATCTCCAGAAGCGCGAACCCCTGAGAGTTCGGGGGGACCACCGAGACGTGGAGGTCTCGGTAACGGGCAGCGATCGGTGAGTCCAGCTGGGCCCGGTGCGAGGCCAGGTCCTCGAGGGCCATGGGGGAACCGGCGACGCGAAGGCCGGTCACGAGCCGCGCGCCGACCTCCCCACCGTAGAGGACGGACGGACCCTCCACCGCGATGGCTTCCAGTGTGGTTGCCAGGCTCGTTTGCACGAGGGTGTCGCCCTCTGTGAGGGGCGAGCCGTCGCGCGTGAAGACCGCCCTCATCCCCGGATCGGCGAACAGGCGCTCGGGCTCCCAGGTCAGGCTCGACGCAAGCGAAGGTGCCACGGGGATGCCGTCTCGGGCGCAAGTGATTGCCGCCTGGAACGCGCGCTCGAGCGGCAGATCGGAGCCGAGCTCGGCGAGGGCCGCCCAACCCGAGACGGTACCCGGCACGGTGATCGTGAGCGGGCCGTACTCGGGCATCGCATCGCGCGTCGCTCGAATGGCCCGGGCGTCGATCGCGCGGGGAGCGGCGCCGCTTGCGTTCAGCGCGATGGTCTGGCCGTTCACCGCCTGCACCAGGGCGAACAGGTCTCCGCCCACACCACACATGTGCGGGTAGACCACGGCCAAGGTGACGGCGGCGGCCAGTGCTCCGTCAACGGCGTTGCCACCGGCGTCGAAAGCCGCGACCCCGGCCCTCGTTGCGGCCCAGTGCGGCGTGGCGATGGCGAAGCGCTTGCCCGATGCCGAGAGCGTGTGCCGGTCCGTGGATGGCATCGGCGCGGCGAGCTCGACCCGTTCAGGCCCGGAGGACGAGCCCGCGGTAGCCCTCGGCGAACCCCGCCTCCCGCAAGCGGGGCGCCCACCGCGACTCGCCGAACGGGACGCCGTCGATCCGCTGCAGCTCGATCCGTCGAACCCGGGCTTCCTTGGCCAGCGAGACGAGCGCGTCGACCCACGCGTCATCGCGCTCGGCGGCGGGGAATGTCAGCAGGCTTCGGGCTCCACGTTCAAGAAACGCCGCCAGCTCGCCGTCCTGCAAGATCACGTATGCGCCCGCCGTCCGTGCGGGCCGCCCGGGCGCGTCCGGCCAGGGCAGCGCCATCCCGAAGGGCTGCGCCGGGTCCGTCGCCGCGAGGGCAAGTGCGATGCCAGGCTCCTGAACATCACGGAGGTCGCGGAGCCTGTCCACGGCGCCGGGGAACGCGAACTGCGCGGCGCCGAGCCCCGACACGAAGTAGCCACGTCGCACCTTCCCCGATTCCTCCATCACCTTCAGCACGCCGTACACCGCGGCGAACCCACCCGCGACGCCCTCGCCCAAGGCGGCCTCCCTGGCCAGGACACCATGGCGCTCCAGGAGCTGCAGCGCGCGCGCGTGCGACACCTCGGTGGAGGACGGCACGGGTTGGAGGAGGTGAGCGACGAGTGACCACCGACCGGCTCCGGCGGGCGGCCCCGTCCGCCGGAGCCGGCCCGGCCTGGGTTTCGGCTTCGGTGCGCGGGGACGCCCCGCCAGGAACGAACGAACCGGGGTGAACGTGTCGTTCGTGACCTCGCCGGCCCACACCAGATCCCACAGCGCTCTGAGCACCACGCGCTCGTCGGCGGTTCCCGCAGCCATCACCAGGTCCGGCCAGAACGAGGCGCCCCGTTCGGCCAGATGTCGGCGAAGCTGGTCGTGGACCGGCCCACGCGGTGCATCCTCCGGCGGGCTCGGCGGGAGAAGCCGCAGCCGGTCTCGGAAGTACAACGCCACCCGGCCATCGTTCGCGCCCAGCCCGCCGGCACCGACCCACACGATCTCGCCGGCGGCGCACAGCGCATCCAGATCCGCGGGCCGGTACCCGGCCACCCGGGCTGGAAGCGCGTCGGACTCCAGGACCGATGCGGGCACGGCCGCGCCCTGGAGCTGTTCGATGGCCTCGGCCAGGGCGCCCGGCCCCTGCCTGGGTCTCGTCATGCCGTGCCATTCCGGCAGGAACCGGACCAGAGCCGCCCCCTCGACCGGCTCGACCTCCCGGCGGAGGGCGGCGAGCGAGCGCCGCCGGAGGGAACGGAGCACCTCGACGTCGCACCACTCGCGTTCCACGCCACCCGGCCGAAACTCGCCGCGAACGACCTTGCCCCCGGCTTCCAACGATGCCAGTGCGGAGCTCACTCGGTCGTCGGGGACGCCCAGGCGGCGGGCCACGTCCTGGACGTGGAACGGTCCGTGCGTCCGGGCGTACCGGGCCACCAGGTCGCGGAGTGGTTCGACCACGCTCTCGGCGAACGCGACCGGCACGCCGCGCGGGATCGAGACGCCGAGCGCGTCGCGCAGCCGCCCGGCGTCCTCCACCGCGGCGATCCTTTCCTCGCCGGCGATCCGGATCCGGATGGCCCGGCGCTCGCCGAGGAGCGAGGCCGTCCATCCGGCGGGGTCGGTCGACGACCGCGCCGCCATCTCGTCCTCGGTCAGGTCGCCCACCCGACGAAGGAGGTCGTGCAGGTCGTCGGGGTGGCGGGCCCTTCGTCCCTCGGCCACGGACTGGAGCTCCAGCTCCAGGTCGGCGAGCGCGCTCGCGTCGATCAGCTCGCGGAGCTCCTCGGCTCCGAGGAGCTCGCGGAGTAGGTCCCGGTCGAGCGCCAGGGCGGCGGCACGCCGCTCGGCGAGCGGCGCGTCGCCCTCGTACATGTACACCGCGATCCACGAGAACAGCAGCGATTGGGCGAACGGCGACGCCCCGTTCGTGTCGACCGGCACCATGCGGACACGCCGGGCACGGACGTCGGACAGCACGTCCTTCAGGGCCGGAAGGTCGAACACGTCACGGAGGCACTCCCGGGTGGCCTCGAGGAGGATGGGGAACGTCGGATACTTCGATGCGGCCTGCAACAGGTCAGCCGAGCGCTGGCGCTGCTGCCACAGGGGCGTCCGCTTGCCGGGTGCACGCCGAGGGAGGAGGAGGGCCCGGGCCGCGGACTCTCGGAAGGCCGACGCGAACAGCGCCGTGGCGGGGAGCTGCCGCATCACCAACTCCTCGATCTCCTCCGGCTCGAACACGAGGTCCTCGAGCGGGATCCGGTCCTCGGATTCGGGGAGGCGGATGACGATGCCGTCGTCGCTCCAGAGCACCTGGACGTCCGCCGCCATGCGCTCAGCCAGCCGGGCCTCGATGGCCATTGCCCACGGGGCGTGCACCTTTGCGCCGAACGGGGACAGCAAGCAGACTCGCCAGTCGCCGATCGAGTCGGGGAACCGCTCCACCACGATGGTCCGATCGTCGGGGACGGCTCCGGCGGCCTCGTGCTCGTCCGCCACATAGGCCACCAGGTTCCGAGCGGCCAGCTCGTCGAGCTTGAACTCCTCGCGTAGGCGGGCGGTCGCGCGATCGGGCGTCTCGCGCCCGATCGCGCGCGTGAGCTCGCCGAGCGCCCGACCGAGCTCCAGGGGCCGCCCCGGCTTGTCTCCCTTCCAGAACGGCATCTTGCCCGGCTCGCCCGGAGCGGGGGTCACGATCACCCGATCGAGCGTGATGTCCTCGATCCGCCAGGCCGAGGCCCCGAGCAGGAACACCTCGCCCCGCCGGCTCTCGTACACCATCTCCTCGTCGAGCTCGCCGACCCGGGTCCCGTCGAGAAGGAACACGCCGAACAGGCCGCGGTCCGGGATGGTTCCGCCATTCGTCACGGCCAGCCGGCCGGCTCCTTCCCTGGCCCGAAGGGCGTTCCGGTGCCGGTCCCATACGATGCGAGGGCGGAGCTCGGAGAAGTCGTCCGACGGATACTTCCCCGACAACAGGTCGAGGACCGCGACGAGCAGCTCGTCGGAGAGGTCGGCGAAGTTGGCGGCCCGGCGGACCAGCCGGGCGAGATCCTCCACGGTCCACTCGTCTACCGCGCACATGGCCACGATCTGCTGGGCCAGGACGTCGAGGGGGTTGCGCGGATACCGGGTCTCCTCGATGAGTCCCTCCAGCATCCGTTGGACCACGACGGCCGCCTCCAGGAGGTCACCGCGATACTTGGGGAACAGCTTGCCCCGGCTTGGCTCGCCGACGTTGTGGCCGGCCCGGCCGATCCGTTGGAGTCCCCGGGACACCGAGCCCGGAGACTCCACCTGCACCACCAGGTCGATCGCTCCCATGTCGATCCCGAGCTCCAATGAGCTGGTGGCTACCAGCCCCCGAAGCGTTCCCCGTTTCAGGCGGTCCTCGATCTCCAGGCGCTGCTCTCGGGCGATGGACCCGTGATGGGCCCGAACGAGATCCTCGCCGGCCAGCTCGTTCAGCTTCGCCGCCAGACGCTCGGCCAGGCGGCGGGCGTTCACGAAGATCAGCGTGGATCGGTGCTCGCGGATCAGCTCGAGCAGGCGAGGGTGGACCGAGGGCCAGATGCTCAGGCGGTCCTGGTCCACGGGGGCCGGACCGGGCATCTCCCGCTCGGGGACCCGGCCCAGCTCGGCCATGTCCTCGACCGGGACGACGACCTCGACCTCCATGGGCTTTCGGTGACCGGCGTCCACGATCGTCACCGGCCGGGGGCCGTCATCGGTCCCTCCTCCCATGAACCGGCCGATCTCCTCCAGCGGGCGCTGGGTGGCCGACAACCCGATCCGCTGCGGGCTCACCCGTGTGGCCGCCTCCAACCGCTCGAGCGACAAGGCGAGGTGCGCACCCCGTTTGGTCGCGGCGACCGAGTGGACCTCGTCGACGATCACCCACCGCACGCTCCGCAGGACCTCCCGGGCCTGCGAGGTCAGCATGAGGTACAGCGATTCCGGGGTGGTGATGAGGATGTCGGGAGGACGCTTGCTGATGGAGCGCCGTTCGTTGGCGGACGTATCGCCGGTTCGCATGGCCACCGTCGGCTCGTGCATCTCGATCCCCAGTCGTTCGGCGGCCAGCCGGATGCCGGCAAGCGGAGCGCGGAGGTTCTTCTCCACGTCCACCGCCAGGGCCCGAAGCGGCGAGACGTACAGGACCCGGCATCGCTCCGCAGGCGGGGGGGTCGGTTCGCCGCCCACACGATCCAGTGCCCACAGGAAGGCGGCCAGGGTCTTGCCCGAGCCCGTGGGCGCCAGGATCAGCGTGTGGCCGCCCGATGCGATGGCCGGCCACCCCTGCACCTGCGCGGGCGTAGGGGACTCGAACGTGGCGTCGAACCACATACGGACCGCGGGGGAGAACAGGTCGACGGTCACCGCACAAGCCTACGGCGAACCGGCGACACACTCGCGGGCACGCGTCGGTCTCTTCGGAACAACGACGTCGAGCCCGCCGATAGGATGCTCGGCGTGGCCCCGGCTCTCGCCCCGTTCACGCTGGTCGTGTTGGTCCTCGCACCCGGTCCGGCAACGCTGGGGGCCGCAGTCCAACCCCGGGAACCCGAGGACCAGATCGTCTTGTCGGGGACGGTGGAGGTGGCCCGGGGACGGGAGGTGGACGAGGTCGTCGTCCTGCACGGGAGCGCCCGGATCGACGGAGTGGCCCTCGGCGACGTCATCGTGCTCGATGGGGGGATCACCGTCCACGGCCAGGTCAGTGGCAGCGTGATCGCGATGGACGGCTCGGTGAGGCTCGGCTCGAGCGCCCATGTGGGCGGCGACGTCACCGCACGGGGAGGAGTCGTGGTCTCCGAAGGGGCGGTGGTCGACGGTCGGATCCGACAGCACGCCGCGTTCACCTGGCGGGCGCCAGTCTCGCTGTTCGGGCGGTTCGCCACGTGGCTCGCGGTCACGGTGTCCACCCTCCTTCTGGGCCTTGCCGTCGTGTTCATCAGTCCGAGGGGGGTGGAGGCTGTCTTCGACGCCGCGCGAACCGCCCCGTGGTTCGCAGGGGCCTGGGGTGCTGGGCTCACCGTGGGGATCCCCGTCCTCGCCGTGGTGGCCATGGCATCGCTCGTGGCCCTCCCGCTAGGGCTGGCCGTCGCGCTGGCGCTGGTGCTGACGGCATTCGCCGGTTACGATTTCGCCGCATACGCGCTGGGCCGGTTGGTGTGGACGAATCCCGAGCGCCAGGTCGTGGCGTTCCTCGCAGGGTGGGGCGCCCTTCGGGTCATCGGCCTCATCCCGTTCGTGAGCGGCGTGACGTTCGTCCTGGTTGCCGGA
>DASSSA010000057.1:0-5181 GCA_035701505.1 Actinomycetota bacterium | reverse complement strand
TTGACGACGGTGTTGTCCAGCATGACCATGGCCAGGGCGAAGCACATCGTCAGGAGGACGATGACCTTCTCCCTGGCGTTGTCTCCCTCGAACCCGAACAGCGGCACAACCAGCCCCTTTCCTTGATGAGTTCCCGGCAGGATACGGTGGAACGAACCGACCGAACCGGCGGTTTGTTCCCCGCTCAGGTCCTACGGTAGAGCCGGACGGAAAGCGGCACGAAGATCACCAGGATGACCAGGAACCAGGCCGTCGATTGCCACAGGTGCGTGACGAGGTTCTCGCCGGATGGGTTGAGGGAACCAAGCGTGAGGTCGCGGAACGTGTCCACCCAGATCGAAACCGGGTTGACACTGGACCAGGACTGGAGCCAGTTGGGGAAGGTGCTCGCCCGAACGAACGCCGAGCTGGCGAACACGAACGGGAAGATCAGGGTGAAGCTCGCCGCCTGCACCGCCTCCACGCTCTTCAGGGACAGGCCGGCGAGCGCGAACATCCAGGTGAACGCGTACCCCACAGAAAGCGCGCCGGCCACCGCGAGCATCGCCTTGGGGACGCTCTCGTGGATCCGGAACCCCACCACTACGGCCACGACCAGCATCAGGATCACCTGGAAGGCGATCGCGGCGGTGTCGGCCAGCGTGCGACCGGACAGGACCGCCGACCGGGCCATCGGGAGCGATCGGAACCTGTCCACCAGGCCCTTCTTCAGGTCCTCGGCCAGGCCGACGCCCGTCTGGGTAGCAGCGAAGATGGCCGTCTGCACGAAGATCCCCGGCATCAGGAAGTCGACATAGGGAAGCCCCTTGGGGAGCGTGAACTCCATCGCGCCGCCGAAGACGTAGACGAACAGCAATACGAACATCACCGGCTGGATCGTGGAGAACACCAGGAGATCGGGCTTCCGAACGTAGGTGATGAGGTTCCGCTTCGTCAGGACCCAGCCGTCGCTGATGGCGTAGCGGAAGCGGCGCTCGGTTTCGACCGTTCGCTCGGCAGTGACCGTGGCGCTCATCCTCGCCTCCCTCGCCGCCCGCGCTTGCCGTTCTCCTTCGGCTGTTCGGCCTCCTCCGCCGCGTGGCCGGTGAGGGCCATGAACACGTCGTCGAGCGTGGGCCGACGGAGGGCGATGTCGGCAAGAGCCACCCCGGCGCGATCCAGACGGCGGACGGCTTCGGTCAGGATGGCCGGCCCCTGATCGCCGACGGGCACCGTGATCTCGCCCGTGTTGTTGTCCACGGCGCCTCCTCCCGGTCCCAGTCCCAGGACCTGGCCGGCGGCCTCCCCCACCCTCGACCGGTCGGCAACTCTGATGGCCAGGACCTCGCCCCCCACACGCATCTTCAGCTCGGTGGATGTTCCCTCGGCGATGACCCGGCCCACGTCGATGACCGCGATCCGGTCGGCCAGGTGGTCCACCTCATCCAGATACTGGGTCGTGAGGAGGATCGTCGTGCCCTGGTCCTGGAGCTCCCGGATGATGTCCCACATCTCGATCCGGCTTCGGGGGTCCAGGCCGGTGGTCGGCTCGTCCAGGAACAGCACGGTTGGACGTCCGACCAGGCTGGCGCACAGGTCCAGGCGGCGTCGCATCCCCCCGGAATAGGTCTTGGCCGTCCTGTGGGCGGCGTCGCTCAACTCGAAGCGGTCCAGGATGTCGACGGCCCGCCGTCTGGCCTCCGGCGCCGGCAGGTGGTACAGGCGGCCGACCATCTCGATGTTCTCCAGGCCGGTGAGGTTCTCGTCCACCGCCGCGGATTGGCCGGCCAGGCCGATCACGTGGCGGAGGGGCTCGGCATCCCGGACGACGTCGAACCCGGCCACCTCCGCCCGGCCCTCGTCGGGCGCGAGGAGCGTGGTCAGGATCCGGACGGAGGTAGTCTTGCCGGCGCCGTTCGGCCCGAGGAGCCCGAACACGGAGGCCGATTCCACGGCGAGGTCCACGCCCTTGAGTGCGTGCACGTCCCCGAACGACTTCCGCAGGCCCTCCGTGCGGATCATCTGGTCGGCCATCCGCGCATCCTACCGGCCGGCTGAGCCTCCGACGAATGCGGCTCGCGGTGGTGTAATCGGGATTACTGGCGGGAATAGGCACGCCCCGGCGATCCGTTCTTGCAGATGCGAGGTACCAATCAACCCGAGGAGACGAGGCATGTCCAATCTCGACACCCAGATCCTTCCGCTGCTTCCCCTGACCACCGGGGTGGTGCTGCCCGGCATGGTCGTCACCCTGACCATCGAGTCCGACGACGCTCGCACGGCCGTGTCGGCCGCGCGCGCTACGGGCGGTGAGCTCCTCCTCGTTCCTCGGGTCGACAGCCGATACGCGCGGGTGGGGACCGTCGGCAAGGTCGAGGACGTCGGCAGCCTCCCCTCAGGGATGGAGGCCGTGGTCATCCGGGGCCTGCACCGCGCCACGATCGGCGCCGGGGTCCCCGGGACCGGGGACGCGACCTGGGTCCAGGTCGAGCCGTCGTCCGACCCGTCCGAGCCGACCGAGCGGGCTCGCAAGCTCGCCCGTGAGTATCGGGCCGTCCTGGAGAGCATCGTGGAGTCCCGCGGCGTCCCGCAGGTCGCCGAGTTCCTCCGCGGCATCCAGGAGCCCGGCGCCATGGCCGATACCGCCGGGTACTCGCCGGACCTCTCCTTCGAACAGAAGGTGGAGATTCTGGAGACCCTCGACGTCGAGCAGCGCCTGGAGAAGGTCCTGATGTGGGCCCGGGACATCCTGGGGGAGCTGAGCCTGAAGGACAAGATCCGCCAGGACGTTCGCGAGGGGATGGAGAAGACCCAGCGCGAGTACCTGTTGCGGCAGCAGATGGACGCGATCAAGAAGGAGCTGGGCGAGGAGGGCGGCGGAGACGTCGTCGCCGAATACCGGAGAAAGATCGAGGAGTCCGGGATGCCCGAGGGCGCGCGGCGCGAGGCCGAGCGCGAGCTGGGCCGCCTGGAGCAGATGTCCGAGCAGTCGCCCGAGTACGGGTGGATCCGGACCTATCTGGACTGGATGACCGAGATCCCATGGAGCGTCCGAACCGAGGACAACCTCGACATCGCCGACGCGCGCCGGATCCTCGACGAGGACCACACCGGACTGTCCGACGTGAAGGACCGGATCATCGAGTACCTGGCCGTGCGCAAGCTCCGCCAGGAGCGTGGGCTCGGCGAGGTTACCGGCCGCGGATCCGGGGCCATCCTCACGCTGGTCGGCCCCCCGGGCGTGGGCAAGACCTCCCTCGGCGAGTCGGTCGCGCGCGCGCTCGGGAGGAAGTTCGTCCGGGTGTCGCTCGGCGGCATCCACGACGAGGCAGAGATCCGGGGGCATCGGCGAACGTACGTCGGCGCGCTGCCCGGCCGGATCGTCCGCGGCCTGAAGGAGGCTGGGACGAAGAACCCGGTGTTCATGCTGGACGAGATCGACAAGGTCGGCTCGGACTGGCGGGGCGACCCCTCGAGCGCGCTGCTCGAGGTCCTCGACCCGGCGCAGAACCACACGTTCCGTGACCACTACCTGGAGGTCGTCCTGGACCTGTCCGAGGTGCTGTTCTTCGCCACCGGCAACGTCGCCGAGACGATCCCAGGTCCGCTACTCGACCGCATGGAGGTCATCCGGATCGACGGCTACACCGAGGACGAGAAGGTGACGATCGCCCGCGACCACCTGCTCCTCCGCCAGATCGAACGGAACGGCTTGCAGGACCACGAGGTCGAGGTGACCGACGACGCGGTTCGCGCGATCGTCGCCGATTACACCCGCGAGGCGGGCGTGCGCAACCTCGAGCGCGAGCTGGGCAAGGTGCTGCGCAAGGCAGCGACCCGGATCGCGTCGGGTGAGGCCTCGCCCCCGGTCACGGTGGACGCGGCGGACGTCCGCGACTACCTGGGCCGTCCGAAGTTCTTCTTCGAGGCCGGTGACCGGACGAGCGTCCCGGGCGTGGCGACTGGCCTCGCCGTCACCGGCACCGGCGGCGACGTCCTGTTCATCGAGGCCAGCCGGATGGACGGTGAGCCGGGACTGACGCTCACCGGACAGCTCGGCGACGTGATGAAGGAGTCGGCCGAGATCGCGCTGTCCTACGTTCGCTCGCACTCCGCGAAACTCGGTATCGAGCCGGAACGGCTGAAGGGACGGTTCCACGTCCACGTGCCCGCGGGGGCGGTACCGAAGGACGGGCCGTCCGCCGGCGTGACCATGGTGACCGCGCTGGCCAGTCTGCTGGCCGACCAGCCCGTGAGGAGCACGGTCGGGATGACCGGTGAGGTCACCCTGCAGGGTCGGGTGCTGCCGATCGGCGGCGTCAAGCAGAAGGTGCTGGCTGCGCACCGGGCCGGCATCACCGAGGTCATCCTGCCCAAGCGAAACGAGGGCGACCTGGACGACGTGCCGGAGAAGGTGCGCGAGGAGATCGCGTTCCACCCGGTCGAGACCGTCGACGAGGTCCTGGCGATCGCGTTGGAACCGGCCGGCGAACAGCCCCGCGCCGCCGCCGTGGCGTAGGCTGGCCATGTGTCGGTCCTCGATCTTCGCAAGCGCAAGCATGCGCACGCGGCCAAACGCCTCCGTGACGAATTGATCGTCTGGCTCACCACGGTGAGCCGCCAGGGTCAACCCCGGTCCTCGCCGGTGTGGTTCTGGTGGGACGGTGAGGCCTTCCACCTGTTCAGCCAGCCGCGAAAGCCCAAGCTCCTCAACATCGCCGCGAATCCCCGGGTGTCGCTGCACCTCGAGGGGGGCCGCGAGGGGGAGGACATCGTGGTGTTCGAGGGCCGGGCGAAGATCGTTCGTAACGGCGAGCCGGCAACTTCCCTCCCCGAGTACATCAAGAAGTACCGAGAGCTCATCGCTGGGTACGGTTGGACGCCCGAGAGCTTCGCCGCCGACTACGCCGTTCCGATCGTGGTGCGGCCCACCCGGGTCCGGGTCTCCTAGCCGGCGGCATGCGCGCGCTCGTGGCGGAACGAGGCGCGCCGGGGGGCATCGAGCTCCACGACGTGATCGATCCCGAGCCTGCGCCGAACCAGGCGCTGGTCGAGGTCCGCGAGGTCTCCCTCAACCGAGGGGAGTGCGTCACGCTTCGGCAGCAGACCGAAGATGGCTGGCGCCCGGGGTGGGACCTGGCCGGGATCGTCGTCAGGCAGGCCGCTGATGGGACCGGGCCGTCGGCCCGGGCCCGCGTCGTG
>DASSSA010000056.1:0-8486 GCA_035701505.1 Actinomycetota bacterium | reverse complement strand
GAAGGCTCGTTCCTGATCCTCCTTCGGCGATCGCATCCGATAGAAGTCCAACCCGCATTCACCGACGGCCACGACTTTGGGCATGGCCACCATCTCCCTGATCTGCTCCCGCCCCTCGTCGTCCAACTCCGAGGCGGTGTGAGGGTGCATCCCCGCCGTGGCGAAGACCTCCGGAAACGACTGAGCGAGGTCGATCGAACGGTGGCTCGACCGGGGGTCGATGCCCACGCAGACCAGCTTCGCAACGCCGGCCCGCCGCGCAGCCGCAACCACTTCGGCGGGGTCCTCCTCGATCAGGAACAGATGACAATGGGTGTCAACGGCGGTTTCCTGGGGGGATGGCTCAGGATCGGAGGAGGCCATGGATGGCCAACGATACAGGCTCGACCTCGGCTCGACAGACGACCCGGCAGGCAAGGAACCGCGACGACCGAGTGTCCACCCAGAGTCGAGGGACGGAGTCTCACGTGAAACGCGCCGGCGCGAACCCTCACCTAGGAGTCGAGGCGCGGGAACAGCGGTTCGCCTTTGGTGGTCCTCGTGCCGGGAGCGAGCCCGCCCCACTCGGCGGCTTGGGGTATCCGTTGAATCGCGAGCCGCTCGGAAATCCCCAATTGTTTCCACAACCTGTCGGCCGCGCCGGGCATGATCGGTGACAGAAGGACCGCCAGGATCCGAAGGATCTCGGCCGCGGCGTACAACACACCCGCCAGTTCATCTCGACTCGCGGGGTCCTTGGCCAGACGCCAGGGCGCACGCTCCACGAGGTACTGGTTGGCCCGGCCCACGAGCTCCCAGACCGCGGCCAGCGAAGAGGTCAAGGCAACGTCGAGCATGAGGCCGTCGTACCGGCCGGTGACGTCCTTGACCAAGGCGGGGAGGTCGAGCTCCATCCCGCTGACCGTGACCTCGGGGACCAACCCGTCGTAGTAGGACCCCAGCATCGCCAGGACCCGGCTGGCCAGGTTCCCCAGGCCGTTCGCCAGGTCGGCGTGGTAGCGGTCGTTCATGGATTCCAAGGAGAAGCTCCCGTCCTGGCCGAACTGGATCTCCCGGATGAAGTAGTACCGGTACGCGTCGACCCCAAAGCGATCCACGAGCTCGAAGGGATGGATACCCGTGGCGTTGGTCTTCGACATCTTGTGGCCTCCCACCGTCAGGAACCCGTGGGCCCAGACCTGTTCGGGGGGCTCGATGTCCGCGGCCATCAGCATGGCCGGCCAGTAGATCGCGTGCTGGCGGAGGATGTCCTTCCCGATCATGTGGATGTTCGCCGGCCACACCCGGGCGAACCGACCGGGGTCCGAGCCATATCCCGCGGCCGTGATGTAGTTGGTCAGGGCGTCGAACCAGACGTAGTTCACGTGTGCAGGGTCCCAAGGGAGCGGGATGCCCCACCGGAACGACGTCCGGCTGATGGAGAAGTCCTGAAGTCCCCCGCGGATCACCGATAGGACCTCGTTCCGCCTGACTTCCGGCTGTACCGCCTTGGGATGCGCCTCATAGTGCCGGAGGAGCCGGTCCACGTATGCCGAGAGACGGAAGAAGTAGTTCTCCTCTCGCATGGCCTCGACCGGGATGCCGTGGATCGGGCACCTGCCGTCGACGAGCTGATCCTCGGTGTAGTACAGCTCGCACGACACGCAGTACAGGCCCTCATAGGTGCCGAGGTAGATGTCGTCTCGGCCGTTGTCGTGGACGGTTTGGAGGAGCTCCTTCACCGCCTTCTCGTGCCGGGGCTCGGTGGTCCGGATGTAGTCGTCGTAGGCGATGTCCAGGCGAGCCCACACCTCACGCCACCGCGGCTCCATCTCGTCCACCCAGGCGCGGGGGTCCTTCCCGGCGGCCTCCGCCGCCCGTTGGAGCTTCAGTCCGTGTTCGTCCGTGCCGGTGAGGTGGAAGACCTCGTCTCCGCGAAGCCGGTGATACCTGGCGATGAAGTCGGCCGCCACGGACGTGTAGGCATGGCCGATGTGCGGGACGTCGTTCGGGTAGTAGATCGGAGTGGTGATGAAGAAGACGTCCCGGCTCATGGTCGGGCCATTCTAGGGGTCAGGTGCTCGGGGAGCTCCGTCCTGCTCGGTCCGCCTTCAGCAGCGACTCGTAGATGGCGTTGGCGGAGGCTCCGCGCTTGCGGGCCACCTCCGATGCAGCGTCGCGTTTCCGCATCCCTGCCTGAACGAGGGCTCGAGCCTCACCCACCAACTCCTCCTGGTCCACGACCCGTGGCCGGCGACTCCCCTCGAGCACCACGACGAGCTCCCCCTTCAACCGGAGGTCCGGCAGACGAGCCAGGACATCCGAGGTTCGACCGCGGATGACCTCCTCGTGCAGCTTGGTCAGCTCCCGCGCGATGGCCACCCGACGGTTCCCCAGCTCGACCAGGACGTCACGCAGCAAGGTGGTCACGCGATGGGGCGACTCGAACATCACCACGGTTCGCCGGTCGTGGGCCAGGCCCCGCAGGCGCATGCGCCGATCGCCGGCCCGGCGGGGAAGGAATCCCTCGAACACGAACCGGTCGGTGGGCAACCCCGAGACCACCAGGGCAGAAAGGAGCGACGACGGGCCGGGGACCACGCGCACCTCGATCCCCGCGTCCACCGACGCGCGCACCAGCTGGTAGCCGGGGTCGGAGAGCCCCGGCATGCCGGCATCGGAGACCACGGCCACGTCGTGGTCGGATCGCAGCTCCTTCAGCAGCTCCTGGGTCCGCCGGCCCTCGTTCCCCTGGAACAGCGAGACCATCCTGGCCTCGATGCCGAAATGGGCCAGGAGCCGCCCCGTCCGCCGCGTGTCCTCGGCGGCGACCACGGCGACCGTGCCGAGCATCTCGCGCGCCCGGTCGGTCATGTCCCCGAAGTTCCCGATCGGCGTGCCGACCAGATAGAGGATCCCGCTCACTGATCGATGTTGCCACGGTTCGCCGCGGACCGAGAACGGCCGGAGGTCTCAGCAGCCTTCGACGCGGGTACAGTTTGCGGCCCATGCCGACGGCAGCGCACAAGGATTACTCGGGAACCCCGCTGCCCCGGAAGCTCGGCATCCGGGACGGCTCACGGGTTCTGCTGGTCTCCCCTCCTCCCGGCTTCATCCTCGATCCTTTGCCGCCCGGCGCTGAAGTGATCCGCCGGCCCGGCGGGACGCTCGACGTCGTTGTGCTGTTCGCGACGAGGCGACGTGAGCTCGAGCGGAGGTTGGCCACTCTGGCCCGATCGCTGGATCCGGCCGGGAGGCTCTGGGTGGCCTGGCCGAAGAAGGCGGCGAAGGTCGTGACCGACCTCACGTTCGAAGCCGTGCAGGAGGCCGGGCTCTCGGCCGGGCTCGTCGACAACAAGTCGGCCTCGCTGGACCCCTTGTTCCAGGGGGTGCAGTTCGTGTATCGGCTGAGGGACCGGCCGGGCGTCCGACGCTGACCCGCGAGCAGCGAGGCCTCTCGTACCATCACCCCGTGCAGACCCCCGCCACCATGATCGAGCCTCCGGCTCCACAGCCGGCCCGGCTCTCCGCTCTGGAGGCGCTACGCCGCTTCATCGACAGGCCGGTCGTGGCGGTGGTGGCGGTGGGACTGATCGCCGGGATCCTCCGGTTCGCCAACCTGGGCGCGCCACCGACCCGGGTGTTCGACGAGATCTACTACTCGAAGTCGGCTTGCATCTACCTCGGCTACTCCAATGCACGGTGCGACACCACCAGCAGCGACGAGCGGTACTGGAGGACGGACAAGAACGACACCGGGGCATGGGTGCATCCTCCCCTCGGGAAATGGGCCATCGCCCTCGGCGAGCTCGCCTTCGGCACCGATGCCTTCGGATGGCGAGTGTCCTCGGCCGCCTTCGGCACGGCCACCGTGATCCTGTTGGCGCTGATGGTGCAGCTGCTGTTCGGGAGTCCCCTCTGGACGTTCACCGGGGGACTCCTCCTGGCCACCGAGAACCTCAGCTTCGTCCAGTCACGAGTGGCGATGCTCGACGTCTTCGTGGCGTTCTGGATCGCCCTCGGATTCCTGTTCCTCCTGCTGGACCGGCGATGGATCGAGCGGCGCGGACCCAGGAGGTCCGCGCTGACACGCCAGGGGCCCGAGATCCCTCGGCGTTCAGACCTCCCGGAGCCATCGAACTCCGGCGTTCGTGTGCCCTCTCCCTTGTTCCGACCATGGCGGGTCGCCTCGGGCATCGCGTTCGGGGCCGCCTTCGCCACGAAGTGGTCGGGGGTCACCGGCATCGTCGGAGCCCTTGCCTTGTCGATCATGTGGGAAGTTATGCGGCGCAAGCGAGCCGGCGTGAGCAGACCGGTGTGGCGGGCGATCCAATGGGAATCGTTCCCCATCGCCCTGTCCTTCCTGGTGGTGCCGGCGGCGGTGTACGTCGCGTCGTATCTCGGGTGGTTCCTTCATTTCGGGTTCCACTTCGGAGATTGGCTCCGCCTCCAGGGAGCGATGACGGACTACCACTGGCACCTGCGATCGATCGATCCCGAGACGCACAAGTCCATCCACCCCTACCTCGCACAGGCGTGGAAGTGGATCCTGCTGTGGCGTCCGGTCCTGTACTACGCGCGATACGGCGACGACGTCCGCCGGGTGATCTACGCGAACGGCAACCCGGCCATCTTCTGGGGAAGCCTCGTGGCGATCCCGTACGTCGCCTACGCCTGGTGGCTGCGGCGGGACTGGATTGCCGGCTTCGTCGTCATCACGGTCGCCGCCCTCTACGTCCCCTGGTTCCTGGTGACGCGGCCGCAGTTCTTCTTCTACGCCACACCGATCGTTCCGTTCTTCGTGCTCGCGTGCGTCTATTCCCTGCGCGACCTGTCGGAGGCCCATATCGCCGGCTCTCGATCGCGTCCGTGGCTACCGCTCGCCGCGGGGTTCATCGTTACCTCGGTGGGCCTGTTCCTGTGGTTCTGGCCCGTGCTCACCGCTCACCCGCTCTCCGGGTACGCGTTCTCGCTCCGGGCCTGGTTCCCCAGCTGGACGTGAGGTGACCACCGGTCAGCCCATCGCTCGCGGGCCCGCGAGGGCGGGCTAGGATTCGCGCCGATGCCCGCGACGTCGATGCACACGTTCATCACGATGGCCGACGGCGTGCGCCTGGCTGCAACGCTCTACCTGCCCGAGGGCGAGAGCCCGTGGCCGGCCATCCTGGAGGCCCTGCCCTATCGCAAGGACGACCTCACCGCTTCGTATCGGACGGAGTACGTGCGCCTCTCCGAGGCCGGGTACGTCGTGTGCCGGGTGGACGTGCGAGGGACCGGAACCTCCGGGGGCGTGGCCGAGGACGAGTACCCGGAGATCGAGCAGCGGGACATGAACGAGGTCATCGACTGGCTGGCCTCGCAGGACTGGTGCACGGGCAGTGTCGGGATGTACGGCACCTCCTATTCGGGATTCAACTCGATCCAGGTGGCCATGACCCGGCCGCCGGCGCTGAAGGCCATCATCCCCATCTTCGCCACCGATGACCGGTACGCCGACGACGTTCACTACTTCGGTGGTGCGCTGAAGGCCCTCGACCTGCTGGACTACCCGACCTACATGACCGGCCTGAACGCCCTCCCGCCGGTGCCTTCGCTGTATGGCGAGGGGTGGCGCACGGCATGGGAGCAGCGCGTGCACGAGAACGAGCCGTGGGTCATCCGCTGGCTGGAGGAGCAGACGTTCGGGCCGTACTGGCAACACGGCTCGCTCCGCCCCGAATATGCATCCATCCAAGCCGCGACGATGATCGTCGCCGGCTGGGCCGACGGGTACACGAACAACTCGCTTCGGACCATGGGAGCGCTGACGTGCCCCAGGCGGCTGATCCTGGGGCCGTGGGCTCACGCGTCGACGGAGACCTCGCTCCCCGGCCCGAACGTGGACCTGACACCGGAGATGCTTCGGTGGTGGGACCGGTGGCTGAAGGGCATCGATAACGGCATCGATCGCGAGCCGGCGATCATGATCTTCGCCCGTCGCTCCACCAAGCCTCAGCCCGACCTGGCGGAGGTCCGGGGGGCGTGGCGGTACGAGCCGGGGTGGCCGCTCGATCGAGGCAGTGAGGTTCCGATGCCGTTCGGGAACGCCGTCGCCGTGAGCCGGCCGTCCTCCGACCCCGACGAGCTCGAGGTCCGGGGCGATGTCGGATGGACGGCCTGGATCTCCTGCGCCGGGCACCTGCCGTACGGGCAGCCCCAGGACCAGCGACCCGATGAGGCGTGGTCCGTCGTGTACGAATGGCCTCCGCTTTCCGAGGAGCTCGAGATCCTCGGCCACCCTCGCGTGGAGCTGACGGTGACCTCGTCCGCGCCCGTGGCCTTCCTCTCGGCGAAGCTGTGCGACGTGTTCCCCGACGGAACCTCGGCCTTGGTGACGCGTGGGCTCCTGAACCTGGCGCACCGGGAGTCACGAGAGCGGCCCTCTCCGCTCGAACCCGGGGTGCCGTACCGGGCCGAGGTGGAGCTCGAGGTCACCTCCTGGGTCTTCGAGCCGGGGCACAGGATCCGGCTCGATCTGGCCGGGTCGGACTGGCCGAACGCGTGGCCGCCGCCCGGGGCGGCCACGCTCACCTTCGAACGCGGCGGCTCGGCGCTGATCCTGCCCGGGGTGGACGGGCCCTCACCGATCGGCGGGCGTCCCGTCCTCACGACGGCCACCAATGAGCAGGAACGATACGAGTCGGCCAAGGGCAACGTGGTGGACACCGTTGTATGGCGGATCGAGCACGGCGTGCTGGACCGGGAGACCCGGGCGGTCGCCGAGAGCTCCGGCACGACGGAGGCGGAGGGCGAGCGACCGCGGTTCCACGAGCTCTACGGAGGAACCGTGGCCGTGTCGACACTTGACCCCGCCATCGCGAGTGCCGACTCTCGCGCCTCGTTGACCATCGAGTGGCCGGAGGCCACGGTCACTTCACAGGTCCATCAGGTGGTTCGAAGCGACGCCGAGGCGTATCACCTGACGATCGATCTCGACCTCTCGGAGAACGGGACGCACCGGTGGTCCAGGCGATGGGAGCGACGGATCGCCCGCCGGCTCCAGTAGGACCAACGCGGCCGAAGCTCCGCCAACGGGACGCGGCCAGACGATCCACCTGGTCGGCTATGGTGTCCTTCTCTAAGATGTCGATACGCGTGCAAGTATTTGGGCGAAAGCCCCAAGGGACCAGTCCGATGATTAGGACGGAGGGCTTGACCCACATCCACCTCTTGGTGAGCGATCTGCAGAGATCGCTCAGGTTCTACCGGGAGGTGTTCGGCATGGAGGAGATGTTCCGGGACGGGCCGCATATGGTCTTCCTCCAAACCCCTGGCAGCCGTGACACGATCACGCTGAATGACCACCCTGACCAGGGCGAACGCATCCCCGGTGATAGCGGAGGGATCGCACACTTCGGTTTTCGGCTGAAGGACGAGGCTAATCTCAAGGATGCCATCGAGGACGTGCTCGCGGCAGGGGGGAAGCTTCTGAAACGAGGCGAACACGCTCAAGGCGAACCGTTCGCCTTCGTGACCGACGTAGACGGCTACGTAATCGAGCTCTGAGCCGCCCTTCAACGTGTCGACAGAACTCGGGGACAGGACAGGCTAGGGCTTCGGCGTCTCGGCGGTTCGCGTGTTCATCCGGAACCCGATGGAGCATCGGGTTCCTCGACGCGGTCCCTGGACGGTGTGGAACGGCCGGCCGTCCCTGTGTCCGGCGAGCCCGGGGGCACGCATCAGGGTTAGGCTGCCCGGCCCGGCGTCCCATCGCTCGATGACCTCGCCTGCTCGATCGCGGCACACGCTGAACGGCGCGGTGCCGTTCACCGTGACCACGACCACCAGCCGCCGGTACCACTTGCCGTCCAGGTGGGGGGTGATGCCGATGGATCCGGGGCGGTATCGGGCCACGCCGGCCTCGTTCGGCCACCACGTCGCCAAGCCCGCCATCCCCCGCCCGTTCCGCCGGAGCAGCCCGGCCAGCTCATCACGCAGCGCCGCCACCAGTGGGAACCCATCCATCGGTTCGACCACGTCGTACCCCTCGATCTCCTGGTGGACCAGCCCAAACGATCCCTCGAACCGCTGGAACGGACCACGTTCGAGCTCTCGGCGCAGCCTTCCGAGGAACGAACCATCGACGGCGTGCGACACGTGCGCGAACCCCTGCGCTGCGGTTGCCCTCAGCGGGCGGCGGAGATCGAGTCCCCTCGCGAGGCTCACGGCTAGGACCCCGGGAGATGGGTGCGGAACAGGATGTAACCGACCCCGGCGCCGACGTCGAGCAGGAAGTGGGCCACCACGAGCGGCCAGGTCCGCCGGGTGCGGATGAAGAACAACCCGAAGAAGAGCCCGAGCGCGAGGTTGCCGCCGAACCCGCCCCATCCCTGATACAGGTGGTAGGCCCCTCGGAGGAGTGCCGATGCGCCGACCGCCGCCGGCCCGGACAGGCGCAGCTGCTGGAGCCGGGTGATCAGATAGCCGACGACGATCACCTCCTCGAGTAGCGCCGCCTGGACCCCGTT
>DASSSA010000055.1:0-20462 GCA_035701505.1 Actinomycetota bacterium | reverse complement strand
CTTCCGGCTGCGTTTGCGCAGGCCGGAGACCGTTTCTCGGTCGGTGTGAAGCGAGGAGGATCGTGCCGGGCGGTCGGTCGGCGTTCGTCACATCACGCTAGCCTCATCACGAGCTCCTCGACATCGTCGGCGACCCGGCCGGACCCGGGCGGCTCCTCCTCGACGATCGTGAACCCGCACTTCTGCAAGACGCGGAGTGATGCCACGTTGTGCTTCGCCACGTGCGCGTAGAGAGGACGTGTCTGGACCTGACGCAGGAAGGACGACACCGCCTTCGTGGCAACACCCTTCCCCCAATGCTCCATCCCGATCCAGTAGCCGATCTCGCGTCGCCCGTCCTGCTCCCAGCTCCCGATGTTGCCGGCCACCTCCCCCTGCAGCACGACGGCCCTGGTGATGTTGTTGTCGTCGTTCGAGATCTTCGCCCAGTGAGCCACGAACGTGTCCCAGTCCCTGGCCGGGAATGCCGCCATGGCGTTGGCGGCTGGTTGCCGCTGATACTCGAAGAGGATCGGCAGGTCTTCGGGCAGGACATCGCGAAGGATGACGACCTCCTCGTCCTCCGGCATTCCTCTCACGCCTCCCCTCACAGAACGAACGAGATTCTAGGTCGTTCGGCACCCAAGGCCCGGCCGGGATGGCGGGGCCTCCGGTAGCGCTACTTCTTGGCGGTATTGCGGCTTGCGGGTGGCCGCCTTCGCTGCAATCGCCGTGCTCATGGCCGCTTCAGCCGTGGCGCTAAGCCGAGTTTCGGCCTGACAAGGGGTGCACGCGATCGTGCCGCCTCTTTTCGCTCTGCGGTCCCGTCCTGTGCAGGCCCGTTTAGATCGTCACGGAGACAATCGGACGGCCGTACATCGGTTGAGCGGGACCTAGCAAGCCCTTGCTGGGGCCAGAATGGGCACAGGGTGTGCCCATTCCGGATGGAAATACGCCCTCTGACCTGCTACGTTCCCGATTGGCTGAAGTGCATGTAGTCCTTGTCGTCGGACCAGTACCCACCCCAACGCCAGCCGATGGATGCGAACGCTTGCACCACCGCATCCCCAGGATGGATCATCCCGCGCTCCTGCAACGAGCGGTCCCGGAACGGCCTGGCGTTGTTGTTCCGCACGTATCCGTCGGCCGTGACGTATGGATTCTCGATGGGGTTGATGTCGATGGCCAGGCCGTACGCGTGTTGCGACCAGGTGGCGCCCGCGCCCCGAGCGGTGACCACCGGCCGGCAGTTGAACCCCGCCGTGTAGTCCCGGTCGTCGTTGGGGTCATCGTGGTTGGGCCGGTATTCCACGGCCAGGTGCATCTGGTTGATCGTGAACCGCGCATCGAACAGCTGCCGGAAGACCCCCACCACTCCGTCCGCGACCGACCCGTTTACCACCATGCGGCCCTCGTGCACCTGGTGGTCGAACCCCCAGTACCTAAGGGTCAGCAGGCGGAGCCGTCCGATCGCTACGGGGCATTCGGGATGCCAGGTGGTGCCCCGCATCTCGGATTCGAGGTCTGCTGGGAGGGGCGACACCGTTCCCCTGAACCTGGCCGGGAGTGGGGTGGAGTTCGGAGTAGGAGAAGTGCGGGAGAGCGTCGCCTTGGATGGAGCGGCGTCGCGGGGCGATGCCTCGGGGACGACGCCGCCCGCCGACTTGTCGGCCGCAGCCGACGCGCATGCCGGCAGGAGGGCGATCGCGCCAACCGCGCATGCAGCCGCGAGGCCGCGAACCGTCCCACCACTCACGGGAAGTACGGCTCCTCGACCCTCGTCACGGCTCCGCCCCTCACCGTCAGCCAGTATGGGGAGAACTCCCCCTTGTAGTTTCCCGGCGGGTATTTCGTCTGATCGAAGGACTCCTGGAACAGCCGCGGGTCCGCCCGGAACATCGTGTCGCAGCAGTCGGTCCAGTCGAGCAGGAGGATCCGAAGGCTCGGAGCCACCGGCAGCTCACGGACCTTCCTCTTGTCGTTGACGATGAAGTAATCGTTCGGAACGGGCGTCTCCTCGCCTCGTTCGGCTGCGGCCTCGTTCGCCTCGTCGCCGGTCAGCAGTTCGGCCAGATCGAACAGGATGACTCGCGGCTCGGCCGTGAGCTGTGCCGATCGGATGTAGCCGAAGTGCCTTCCGTCCTCGAGCGCGGGCGAAAGGGATGCGGAGGGCCGGCCCCTGCCTGCATCCGTGCAGGCGACGGCGAGCATCGCGGTCGACCATCCGACGACCAGCAAGGCCCGTTTGCCCATCCGCTTCCCGATCCGCATCCCGTGTCCCAGTGTCGCACGCCAACCCGAGAGAGACGGAAGGGCGCGGTCGGCGGTTCCCCGGGGCGTCTCGAGATAGTTCGTGACACTAATTAGCTTTGCGAACTATACTGGCTGCCGTGACCCCCACCATCACGCCGATCGACCCGGCCGAGCTGGCCTCCAGGTTGCGCCTGGGCGTGACCCGGCTGGCCCGCAAGCTTCGCCAGCAGGCCGAGCCAGGCATCACCCCCTCGCTCCTGTCGGCCCTGTCCACGATCGAGCGAGCCGGCCCCATGACCATCGGCGAACTGTGCACGGTCGAGCAGGTTCAGCCGCCCACCATGACCCGCCTGGTGGCCTCCCTGGTGGAGATGGGGATGGTCGAGCGAAGCGTCGATCCGGACGATCGGCGGGTGGCCTGGGTCCGGGTGACCCCGGCCGGCGCGAGGTCCCTGGCCCAGACCCGCAAACGCAAGGAGGCCTACCTGGCCAAGCGGCTCCGCCGGCTCGAGCCGGACCGCCTGGCCGTCCTGGAGCAGGCCGCCGCCATCCTGGACCAGCTGGTGGAAGGCGAGTCGTGACCAAGGTCGGCTTCGCCGTCCACCGAACGTTCCATTCGGTCTCCCACTCCCGGAACTTCCGCTTGTTCTTCGTGGGCCAGATCGTGTCGGTCACCGGCACGTGGATGCAGTCGGTGGCAGCCGCCTGGCTTGTGTTGAAGCTGACCGGGAGCAGCGTGGCGCTGGGGATCCAGCTGGCCCTGAACTTCGGCCCCATCCTGTTGCTCGGCGCATGGGCCGGCCTCCTGGCGGACCGTCGGGACAAGCGGGTCATCCTGATCGGCACGCAGACCGCCTTCGCCCTCCAGGCGCTGGCGCTGTGGGTGCTGGTGTTCGCCGGAGTGGCCCAGTTGTGGATGGTCTACGCGCTCTCGCTGTTCGCCGGGATCGTCACGGCCATCGACAACCCGGCGCGGCAGAGCTTCTACGCCGAGATGGTGGCGCGCAAGGACCTGACCAACGCGGTCAGCCTGAACAGCGCGGTCATGACCGGTACGCGCATCGTCGGCCCGGCCCTAGCCGGCGTGCTGATCGCGACGGTCGGGCTGGCGCCGAGCTTCCTGTTCAACGGGATCTCCTATGTGGCCGTGATCGCGGCGCTCATCGCCATGCGGCCGGACGAGCTCTATCGCGAGGTCGTTCCCGTTCGCGGGGAGGGTCAGCTCCGCGAGGGCCTGGCCTACGTCCGGAGGACTCCGGGCTTGCTGCTGCCGCTGACGTGGATGGCCGTCATCTTCACGTTCTCGTTCAACTTCTCCGTGCTGTTTCCCGTCCTTGCGACGCGCGTCTTCGACGGCGACGCGGGCACCTACGCGACGATGCTCTCCGTCCTCGGGGTCGGATCGCTCCTCGGCGCGTTGGCCATGGCCCGCCAGCAGGAGCCGAACCCCCGGCGCCTGGCCGTTGCGGCGGCGGCCTTCGGCGCCGCTTCGGTCCTGGCGTCGGCCGCGCCCACCTTCTGGTCGGAGCTCATGGTCCTCGTGCCGATGGGCATCGTCAGCATGGTCTTCATGATCACCGGCAACTCCACACTTCAGCTGAGCTCGCGCGCCAACATGCGGGGCCGGGTCATGGCGCTGTATGGCATGGTCTTCGTAGGTGGGACCCCGATCGGCGCGCCGATCGCGGGCTGGGTCGCCGATCGGTTCGGGCCGAGGATGGGGATCGCCCTGGGCGGACTCATCGCCGTGGCCACGGGCCTGACCGGGCTGTGGATGCTGTCCCGTCGGCGCCTCCACCGGCCTCGCGTCGCGACGGCCAGACGTCTGGAGGTCGTGGGGGTCCCGGCCACCGGCGGAACCATCGACCCAAAGCTGGCCACCGAGGAGACCACGACCGCCTAGGTCAGCTCGCGTTCGAGGCGCCACGTGCCGGCGCCCTCGGGCCGGGACACCTCGATCACGGTCCCGTCCTCGAGAGCCAGCCGGAACCGCCGCCTCCGTTCGCCGTCGCGTTCCTCCATCCACGATCGCTGCACCTCGGCGCGCTCCTCGACGCCGCCCCACACGACGGCTCGCGGCCACTCCTCGGCTCGACCACCCTCGTAGAACCGGACGACCAGCTCGGGGGCGCGGGCGATCCACCTGGGGAGCACCGGGGCATACAGGACAAACGCGATCCCGATCAGGGCCACCGAGATCTCCGGGCTGAGCGAGCGAAGCATGGCGATGGCCACGAACGCCGCGATCACCCGCGACACGTTGTAGGAGACGTCGTACACGGCGAACACGCGCCCGCGGTAGCCGTCGGGGATGGCCTCCTGGACCATCGTGTCGACCGGGATCTTCTTCCAGGCGAACGTCAGGCCCACGGCGAAACTGCCGAGCAGCACGGTGAGGCCGGTCAGATGGAGCGAGAGCGCGAGTAGGCAGACTCCCCCCGCGAGGAAGGCGCCGGCGACGATCCGTTCCTTGGCCAACCGCTCCTCGAGCTTGCCCACGGTGAGGATCCCCACCAGGACGCCAACCCCGCCGGCGCCGATCAGGTTGGAGAAGGATCCGACGCCCTCCCCGTACCGCTCGCGGAACACGAACAGCGACAGCACGAGCATGATGCCCTGCCCGAACTGATCGATGGTGATCGACGTGATCGGTCCGACCGCCCGAGGGGTCCGAGCCAGTCGACCGATGCCGTCCACGAACTCCCGGGCCACCCGTCGGATCTCGTCGGTCACCGCGTCGGCCGGCGGGGTGTGCGGTGTGAGGCTCGTCGTGATGCGAGTGGCGATCAGCGAGCCGACGAGCCACATCGCGCCGGCCGCCACGATCACCGGCACGTTGCCGAACACGTCGGAGACCCACCCTCCCACGAACACGCCGGTCAGGAGCGCGACGGTCCCTCCGACGGTGGCGATCGAGTTCGCCATGAGCAGGTCCTCGGTGGGGACCAGGCGGGGCACCACGGCCTGGGAGGTGGCCAGATAGAACCGGTTGACCGAGAACACCAGGACGACGGCCACGTAGAACGGGACCGCCACCGTCCGGGGGTTCAGCAAAGCGAGCCCCACGACCGCTGCCCGGATCCACGGCGCGACGACCAGGATCCTCCGCCTGGACCACCGGTCGATAAACACCCCGGTGAACGGCCCCACCACAGAGAACGGCAGCGACACCAGGAGCGTCGCGATGGCGAAGCCCAGGGCCGTGCTCTGCTTCTCCGGGTTGAAGACGACGGACGCGACCAGCGCGGCCTGGAAGAACCCGTCGGCGGACTGGCTCACCAACCGGATGGCGAACAGGCGCCGGAAATCATGACTTCGGAGCGCGTCACGAGTGCGCGCCAGCGTCCCCTTCACGGGCGAATCCTAGGTTCTGGCGCGGCGGAAGGGTGCTGAAGCTTCCCCTACGCGGGCTGGGCGTCGAAGAACGCGGTCCAGTCGGCGCCCCGGCTGGCCCCGTTGCCCAGGATGAACTCCTCGACCATCTCGTGCGCGATGTCGTCGGTGAACTGGACGGGCGGCGATTTCATGAAGTAGGCGCTCGGCCCGATAAGCGGGCCGGCGACCCCGCGGTCCATGGCCAGCTTGGCGCAGCGGATGGCGTCGATGGCCACCCCAGCCGAATTGGGGCTGTCCCACACCTCCAGCTTCAGCTCGATGTTCAGCGGCACGTCGCCGAAGGACTGCCCCTCCAGCCGGATCTGCGCCCACTTGCGGTCCTCCAGCCACGGCACGTAGTCCGACGGCCCGATGTGGATGTCCTTGCGGTCGAGTGGCTTCTCCAGCTGGCTCTGCACCGATTGCGTCTTCGACTGCTTCTTGGACACCAGCCGTTCCCGCTCCAGCATGTTCATGAAGTCCATGTTTCCGCCGAAGTTCAGTTGGTAGGTCCGGTTCAGCTTTACCCCGCGATCCTCGAACAGCTTGGTCAGGATGCGGTGCACGATGGTGGCCCCAACCTGGCTCTTGATGTCGTCACCGACGATCGGCAGGCCTGCGTCGACGAACTTCCGGCCCCACTCGCGGTCCGACGCGATGAACACTGGCAGGCAATTGACCATGGCCACGTTGGCGTCCAGGGCGGCCTGTGCGTACTGCTTGGCGGCGTCCTCGCTCCCGACCGGGAGGTAGCACACGAGCACATCGGCCCGGACGTCGCGAAGGACCCTCGCCACGTCGACCGGCGCCTGGTCGGACTCGGCGATGACTTCCTTGTAGTACTTGCCCAGGCTGTCGAGGGTTTGCCCCCGCTGCACGGTCACCCCCGTCGGCGGCACGTCGGCGAAGCGGATGGTGTTGTTCGGCTCCGAGACGATCGCCTCGGCAACGTCCTTGCCGACCTTTTTGGCGTCAACGTCGAAGGCGGCAACGATCTCGACGTCCGACACGTGGTACGGCCCGAGCTGCGCATGCATGAGGCCCGGCACCCGGTCATCCGGGTCCGCCTCCTTGTAGTACTCCAGTCCCTGGACCAGCGATGAGGCGCAGTTGCCTACGCCCACGATCGCGAGACGGACCTTGCTCATATCGTGCGCTCCTTTCTGCGAAGCGCTCGGGGCTTGCGGCGCCTCGTTCCCTCTCTCATCGAATCGGACTGGCGTCGCTCCGCCGCGATGAGGCCATTCAGCCAGGCGATGTCCTGCTCGGTGGACTCGCGGCCGTGCTCCATCAGCGAGAGCGCGTACGTGTCGAAGCGCTCACGGGTGGCCGTGAGCGAGGCGGTGATGGTCGAAAGCCGTTCCTCGAGGTAGGCGCGCCGGCGCTCCAGCAGGCGGATCCGGGTATCGGGCGACAGGTACTTGAAGAACGCGAGGCGGACCCGGAACCGATTGTCCTCGGAGGAGGACTCGGCGCCTGCCTCCTCCAACAGTCGCTGGAAGAGCTCCTCGCCTTTCTCGGTGATGCGGTAGACGTTCTTGCGGCGGACGACCTCCTGGGCGTCGAAGACACGCTCCACGGCGCCGTCGCGCTCCAGGCGCCGCAGCGTCGGGTACAGCGAGCCGTAGGAAACCCGCCAGAACCCTCCGAGCGTGTCGGTCAGCCGCTTGGAGAGCTGGTAGCCGTGCATGGACCGCTCTTTCAGCAGGCCCAGGATCGCGAGCTCAAGCATCTGGTTCCTTCCTTGGGTTGCGCTTCGATATATCGGTTGTCTATATCGAACCGATATATCGAACCACGAGGCGGGGCGGTCCGTCAAATCCGGGAGGGGGAAAAGGTCAGGCTGGGGATGGCGGGCGGTGGTAGCCGGTTACGTTGGGAGGGGGCTCCACTCCGTGGCCGAGGCGGGGGTCGTCCAGGGGCGTCTGGGGAACGCTCGACATGGGGAGGACGCCGGCCCAGACCGGAAGGTCGTAGTCGGCCTCGTCGTCCTTCGGCGGTCCGGTGCGGAGCTTGGCCGAGGCCTCCTCGAGCGGCACGGCCAGGATCGTCGTCTGGCGGAGCTCGTCATCGGTCGGCATCCGGACCTGATCCGAGCGGCCCGCGCAGACGTGATCCACCAGCGCCTTCTGAGCCATCCACTTCTCCTGCCGGTCGGAGACCTCCCGGGCTCGTCCGTAGACCACGACCGACCGGTAGTTCATCGAGTGCATGAAGGCCGAGCGAGCCAGGACCAGGCCGTCGAGGAGCGTGGTGACGATGCACACCTCTTCCCCGCCCTTGATCGTGCGAAGTGTCCGGCTGGCGTTCGAACCGTGGACGTAGAGGGTGTCACCGACACGGGCATGGATGGTGGGGATCACCCGGGGGTGGCCGTCGGCCACGTACCCGACGTGGCAGAACAGTGCCTCGTCGAGGATGCCATCGATCGTTGCGCGATCGTAGGAGCCGCGCTCGGGGTGGCGCTTGACCCTCGTCCGCTCGCTCGGCGGCGTCTCCGGCATGCCGACATGCTAGCCGCGCGTTCGAGGCTTCGAGGTCCGGGCCTTCGCGGTCTTCGCCTTCGACGTCCGTGGCTTCGCAGTCCTCGCCTTCGAGGTCCGGGGAACGAAGCCCTGGGGTCGGTGCGACTTCATCCACTGTTCGTGGGACGGCACCGGCTCCCCGACCACGTGGAGGAAATAGTACGAGCCCGTGTCGCCCAGGAACTTGAACCGCTTGACCAGGTCGGCCGAGAGGGCCTCGAAGTTCTCGAAAGACCGAAGGTACCTCTTGAACCCGCCAAACTCGTCCTCCAGGGCGAGCATGGTCTCGGCGTTCTCCACCGTGGCCTCGATCTTGCGACGGTTGCGGATGAGCCGCGTGTCCTCCGCCAACGCGTCGATCTGCTTCGGCGTCAGGTTCGCCACGTTGTTGGGGTCGAAGCCCCGAAATGCTTCCCGCGTCCCGTCCCACTTGGCCTCGACCACTCGCCAGCTCATGCCGGACTGGAACACCGCCTTCGACAGCACGTCGAGATAGTCGGCCAACCCCTTCGGCCTGATCTGCGTGGGACCTTCCATCGTGCCTCCCCAAGAGAGCCGGGGTTCACCCTATCGACGAACGGATGGGCGCGGGATCGACCCTGCCAGGATGGTCAACGCCCACCCCGTGGCCCGGAACCGCCCTCGCCTCCGCCCTGCTGAAGGAACCGCTCGATCTCCGAGACCAGGTCCTCGCCCGAGGGCTGCTCCTGGTCGTCGGCCATCTGCTCCAGACGCTGGACGTACTCCCTGGACTCCTCGCTGTCCGCCACCGCCTGGTCGAGGCGCTGACGTTGTGTCATGGCCTCGTCCGGAAGCGCCCCGAGCGGCAACTCGACCCCGAGGTGCCGACTGGCGTGCTCCAGGAGCGCGATGGTGGCCGAGGCGAACGGACCGCCGACATAGTGCGGGACCTGTGCGTAGAAGCCGACGGCGGGGAGCCCAGCGCTCGAGACCGCCAGCTCGATCGTGCTGAGCGCGGCGGACGGGACGCGGAGCAGGCCCTCCGGTCCCTGCTGCTCCTCCTCCGTGAGAAGTCCCTGTTTCGACGCGGTGGCCAGGATGGGAACGGGCCTTGTGTGCGGCACGGCCGCCGGAATGGCGCCCAGGCTGACCCACTCCACCACCCCCAGCTTGACCGCGATCTCCAGCACGTCCTGGGAGAGCTCGCGCCATCGGAAGTCGGGCTCGGGGCCGGTCAGCACGAGGAGATCACGCGGTCCGTGCCGGGCTCGCTTCAGCGTGAGGTCGGGCCACACCAGCTCGGTCAGCTTCCCGTCGAGGACGTCGAGGACGGGCCGGCGCGAGCGATAGTCGTACAGGGCGTCGGGATCGAAGGTGGCCACGGCCTCGCCGTCGCTACCGACGAGCACGGTCGCCGCGGTCGATGCGCCCGCCGCATCGATCCACCCGTCGAACGCCGCGACGATGGCGGGAGCGACGAGAGGGTCCACGGGCTCCGCAAGTCGGTACAGGCTCATCGATTGAGGATAGCGGGGGTGCCGTTCGAAGACCCCCCAACGGGTTCGCGGGGTCTCCCATAGCATGGCGCAATGGACGACCCGGTCTCGATCCCGTACGTCGCTGCCGCCATCGAGCGGCCATTCGAGCCGCGGGACCTCATCGTGGCGAATGACGCGGTGGTGCGCATCGCCGCCATCGAGGGCGAGTTTCCGTGGCACCACCACGATGAGGATGAGCTGTTCCTGTGCTGGGAGGGCGAGTTCCGGATCGAGCTCGAGGGCCTTGCCCCGGTCGAGATGCACTCGGGTGACCTCTTCACGGTCCCGCGTGGCATCGAGCATCGCCCGGTGACGCCGACCCGCGCGATCGTTCTCCTGCTGGAGCGCCCCGAGACCCTTCAGTTCGGGAACCAATGATCGTTCGGGCCGGCTACACGGCCCTCCGATAGCGCCGGACCGCGAGGGGCGCGGCCACCGCGATGATGACCACGATCCATGCGAGCGACTGGAGCACGTAACTCGCCGTGGGCCCTCCGTTCGATAGGGCCCGAACGGCGCTGGCCGTCACCGAGACGGGCTGGTGTTCGGCGAAGGCCTGCAGCCATCCGGGCATCGTCTCCGTCGAGACGAACGCCGAGGAGGCGAACACCAGGGGAGCGAGGATGGGGAACGCCGCGGCCTGCGCGGTCTCCGGGTCGCCCACAGCCAGCCCGACCAGGGCGAAGACCCACGACAGCGAGTAAGCGAACAGGAGCACGAGCCCGATGCCGGCCAGGAACAGGACTATGTTCGTGTGCACCCGGAACCCGACCGCGAAGCCCACGAGGGTGACGAGCAGCATGACGAAGACGTTGCGGGAGAAGTCGCCGATCGTCCGGCCGGCCAGGACCGCGGACTGCGCCATGGGGAGGGAGTGGAGTCGCTCCAACAGGCCGCTCTTCAGGTCCGAAGCCATCCCCACGGCGGCCGCGATCGCCCCGAACACCGTCAGCTGCACGAAGACTCCGGGCATCAGGTAGTCGACGTAGGAGTAGGGGAACCCGGGAAGCCTGACCGCGCCACCGAACACGTATCGAAACAGCAGGACGAAGATCACCGGCTGGATCGTGGAGAACACGAGGAGCTGGGGGACCCGAATGTAGGTGATGAGGTTCCGTTCGGCCATGGCCAGCGTGTCGGACACCGCGCCGCTCAGACGGCTCAGACCGTGGCGCTCAACGGGCAACGGAACGGTGATGGATGTTTGACTCATCGTGCGGCTCCGATCTGAGACGGCTCTTCCGCCGTCTCGGTCGTGGGTTCGGCGTGGTGTCCGGTGAGGGCGAGGAACACGTCGTCGAGGCTCGGATCGCGAACAGTAAGCGACGAGGGCGAGAGCCCCTGACCGTCGAGCGTTCGCAGCACATCCATCAGGACCTTCGGGCTGTCGGAAGACAACCAAAGCCTGGTGCCTTCGACCTCGGGCCCGCCGTTCAGCGCTGCCAGCGCGGCCTGGGCCCGGAGGGCCTCAACCTCGCCCGGCATCCCGATCTCGATGACGGTGTCGCCCAGGTTCGACTTCAGCTCCGCGGGCGTGCCCTCGGCGATGACCTTGCCGACGTCGACGACGGCTATCCGGCCGGACAGCCGATCGGCCTCCTCCAGGTACTGCGTCGTGAGCAGGACCGTGGTGCCCTCGGACACGAGCTCCCGAATGGTGTTCCAGAGCGCGTTCCGGCTCTGCAGGTCCAGCCCAGTAGTCGGCTCGTCGAGGAACAGGACCGGCGGCCGTTGGACCAGCGCGGCCGCGACGTCGAGTCGCCGGCGCATCCCTCCCGAATACGTGCGGACCGGGCGGTCGGCGGCACCGGAGAGGTCGAAGAGCTGAAGGAGCTCGTCGGCCCTGGCCCCGATGGCCTGGCGTGGCATCTGAGCCAGCTTGCCGACGAGCCGGAGGTTCTCCTGCCCGGTGAGGTTGGGATCCACCGCCGCGAACTGCCCGGCGAGGCCGATCCGGTACCGGACCGCTTCCGCTTCCCGAACCACGTCGTGCCCCAGGATCTCGGCACGGCCCTCGTCGGGCGTGAGGATCGTCGTCAGAATCCGAATGGCGGTCGTCTTTCCCGCACCGTTGGGGCCCAGGAGGCCGAAGATGGTCGCGGTCGGGACCTGGAAGTCGATGCCGCCGAGGGCGACGACGTCTCCGAACCGCTTGGTCAAGCCCTCGACTTCGATGGCGATGCCGTTCTGGCGCACGGGCGCACCTCCCTTCGGAGATGACGGACACCCTACGCGCGATAGTTTAGCTACGTCAAGTGTCCATGAGGTTAAATCTTTGAAACAGTTGAACTTTCTCCCAGCCTGGGCTAGCATGGGGATATGGAAGCAGGGACCAAAGCGGGAACAAGCAAGAAGGAGCTTGCGGCCGAGGCGTGGCGGCCGCTGGTCGCGTTCTTCTTCAAGACGGCCAAGCACCGAACCCGTGTGCTGGGGCGCTACGGCCTGACGCCGGGGGACGCCAAGGCGCTCGCGAGCCTCGAGCCCGGCGAGGGCCGGCCGATGGGGGCCTTGGCGGAGGAGTGGGCGTGCGACGCGTCGAACGCCACCTGGATGGTGGACCGTCTGGAGGAACGCGGTCTGGCCGAACGGCGGTCGTCGCCGACGGATCGCAGGGTGAAGCTGGTCGTGTTGACGGCGCTCGGCCGCAAGACCTGGGCGGCGATCATGGAGAGGATGTTCGAGCCCCCCCCGGAGCTCCTGCGACTGGACCGGGCCGATCTCGAGGCACTCCGTGAGGCGCTCGCTCGGCTTCCGAGCCTCGACGGGGAGGACGCGCTGGTCCGCTCCTGACGCAGGGATCGCACGGCTACGTCGTACCCGTAGCGGTCCGGTGGGGTCAGAGGATCTCGACGGCGTCCCTCACGAGCTCGGCACTCCACACGAGGGCGATCGCGACGAGCCCAACCCGCCCGATCCATGCGACCGGTGGCGAGTTCCACAGGGACGCGATCTCGGGCGCCGCGCGGCCCAGTAGCACCGCAGCAAGGATCAGAGCCAGCACGGCCAGGCCGACCACGCCGAGGAACACCAGAGGAAGCAGCAGGACGAGTCCGGCGATCCACGCCCTCGAGCGTCCGAAGGCCGAGCCGTCTGCGAGGAACCGTTCGGCGAGCAGGCTCGTGGCCACGCCGTAGGCGGCTGGAAGGACGACGAACATCGCCACGGCCAGGCCGAGTGGCTCGAGGAGCGTGAAGTCGATCCCGCCGGGACGGATGACCGTCGCGCCGCCGACGATGCCGGTCATCGCGCCGAAAAGCCACGGACGGCCGCGTTCGGGAAGCCAGCCCCGAACCACGAGGTAGACCAACCCCCCGATGATCCCCAAGACGCTTGTGACGACGACGAGAAACAGGGTGGCGCCGCTGAAGGTCCCGATGGTGAAGTCGTCATCGGTGTTCAGGCCGCGAAGCGCGGGGTCCGAGGTCAGCCGGAGGACGAACATCGCCACCCTCCCACCGATGCCGCCGATCACGGCGCCGGTCAGGGAACCGGCCACCGCGGCGGCGGCCACCGGCCTGGCTGTGCCGCTCAGGTCCCGCTTCAGCATCTCGGTCTCCGCGCTCACAGTGCCGGCATCGTGGCCGCACAGAGGCTCGCACGCAAGCGCTCTATCCAGTGGTTCGGATATCGCCGATCGCGAGATCGTCCAGGACGGCACCTCGAACCTGCGCCAGCCACACGTGGGGCTTCTCGTACCCGGTTCCTGGATACCGCTGGAGGACGTTGACCATCAGGCCGACCCCATCGATCCCTCGGACCACCGCGGCATCCTGGCAGCGCTCCCCATCGAGCTGGGAACACAGCCGCACGAAGCCGTCGGATGCGACCGACAACGTTCCCCTGACGGCGATCCATCCCTGTGGCCGAGCGGCCACAGCCCCGGCCGGGGAGTCCCACACCTGTGCGGCGTCGATGGTGAACGTCACTGGTTCCGCCCCCGGGCAGAACGGCGGGCGCGAAGGGTCGGTGATGGGTGCAGAACCTCCAGGGGCGGGTGCCTGCATCGCCCCGACCCGGATCGACGTCGGATCGCCGGCCGCATCGCGTCCCACGACCTGGAAGGCGAAGGTGGCCAGGCCACTCGGCGCCGGCCCCGCGGACGTCCACGTCCCGAACTCGTTGAAATGCGCCTCGTGCGCCCACTCGACGAATTCGCGCGTCGTCGGACACCACTCGACCGGCTCCTCGAACCCCCATGCCCGGTGAGAGGAGAACGCGTCGACCACGGACAGAGTCCCGTCCTCGTGATGCACCACGAAGACGGGACGGCCGTCTGCAAGGAACATCGGTGACGTCTCCCCACGCGCGGGAACCGGAAGGACGTCGGAGCCCGCGAGCGACCTCACTGTGGTTCGAAAGGGCGTGAAGACGATCCACAGCAGCGCCGCCGCAGCGAGGAACAGTGCGAGCGCGGTCGTCGCAACGATCACTCGCGACGGGCCCGGCGGCGGAAGCGGTTGGAGCCGTGGCCCCTCGGCGATCCGCTCCCACAGATCGGCCGGAAGCTCGGCCCGATGCAGCTTCGCCACCTCACGCAGCCAACGCTCAGTCATCACCGTCCTCCTCGTTTCCCAGGACGTCCCGGAGCCGCCGTCGCCCCCGGAACAGGTGCACCCTGACCGTGGCCGGCGAGATGCCGATCAACCGCCCGACCTCAGGGGCGGTGAACCCCTCCTGGTCATGAAGGAGCACCGCAGCCCGTTGGTTCGGCGACAAGGTCCACAGTGCCGAGAGGACGTCCTGCACCTCGGCCGGATCGATGCCCGGGACGGGGTCAGGGAGTGCCGGCGGGCCACGTCGCTCTCGTTGCAGCTCACCGGTGGCGATCCGGAAGGCCGTGCGATAGATCCAGGCCAGCGGGTCGCGGATCTCGCGCGCCCGTTCGATCGCCCGGGCGAACGCCTCGGCCACGGCGTCCTCGGCCAAGTGCCGCCGGCCTCCGGCGAACCCGTAGATGGCGCGCCACAACTGCGGGGCCGAATCTCGATACAGGCGCTCGATGTCGCGCTCGACACGCTCGCTGAGATCGCGAGATGCCACCGGACGGCCCTCCACCTCTGGCACTGTAGGCTCTCGCCCTCCCATCCCACAGCTACAGAGCCCGAAGGGAGCAGGAACGTTTACCCGGCCTCGTTGGTCGACTCCGCTGGCGCCTGCCCCTCAGGCCGTGAGCAGGCCGATGCCGAGCGAGGTCACGCCGAGTGCGAGCGACACTGCGCCGGCATAGAGCAACCAGATCAGCCGGTTGGGCTGGGTGGCACCGCGGCCCATGGAGGAGAAGAAGAAACCCGCGGGCATGAGGATCGCGGCGAGGGGAACCCCGCTTCTCGCGAGCGTCCCCCACAGCCCGCTCACGTCCGCCGCCCCGACGAGGATCAGGCACACCAGGGACAAGGTGACCAGGACGCCCGCGTGCGCGTGCCCGGCCCGAGCGAACGCATGCTGGAAGCCGGTCACGGATTCTCGTCCACGGACGATCCGCAACATGTAGGTCCCGCCGAACTCCACGGCGACGATCGCGATCAACAGGATCCCGGCGGTGTTCCGCGCGTCGCTCGACAGAAGCGCCTCTCCAAGCATGTTCGTCCTCCCTTGGGAAGCCTCGGCTCGTTGATACATCACTCGGCTCTTCGCTTCCATCCCGAGCCAGCGGCCTCGGAAACTTCCCGAGAGGAGGAGTAGGATGCTGGCTTCCGCAACCCCGAAAGGGAGGGGAAGATGGCCGACTACCTATTGCTCTATAGCGGCGGCAAGATGCCGGAGACCGAGGCCGAGCAGGCCGACGTCATGAAAGCGTGGAACGTCTGGATGGAGAACCTCGGTCCGGCCCTGAAGGACGGGGGCAACCCATTCACCGAGCGGGCCAAGACGATCGACCCGATGGGAAAGGTCACGGATGGTCCCGCCGGATCACCCGCGAGCGGGTACTCGATCATCCAGGCGAACTCGCTCGACGAGGCGGTCACGATGTCCCAGGACTGCCCGGTCCTTCAGGGCGGCGCCAAGATCTCGGTGTACGAGACCTTCGAGGTGATGTAGCCGTCCTGGGATCCTTCACGCTGGCCGTCTCACCGCGAGGTAGCCGACGGCGGCCGAGCACACGCCGATAGGTCCTACTCGAGCCTGATCGTGCCGTCCTCGTGCAGCGTCCAGGCGGGGTTGTGGGCCACCTCCCAGGGGTGACCGTCGGGATCGACGAACACCCCCGAATACCCGCCCCAGAAGGTCGCTCCCCCTTCCCGCGCGATCGTTGCTCCAGCCTCCCGGGCCTCCTCGATGACCGCGTCGACCTCAGGGGGCGAGCTCACGTTGTACGCGAGCGTGACGCCGCCCCAGCCACCGCCGTCCTGGACCCCGCTGTCCTCTGCGAGCCTGGCCCGATCCCACAGCGCCAGGATGAACCCGCCTGCTTGGAAGAAGACGACGTCGTCACTCGGCGCAGCCCCGGTCTTCCAGCCAAGCGCCTCGTAGAACCGCCGGGACCGGTCGAGCTCCCGGACGCCGAGGGTGATGAGGCTGACGCGTTGTTCCATGTCAGACCCGAGCCTAGCGCCCTCCCAGGGGGCGTCACGGAGATAATATAGCAGTAATGCTATACTGCCTCCATGAGCGGCGGAGTGCTGATCAAGGAGGCCCGGCGAAGAGCCGGGTTGACTCAAGTCGAGCTGGCCCACCGGGTAGGGACTACGCAGTCCGCGATCGCTCGGGTCGAGCGGGGCCGGACTGAGCCCACCGCCGAGCGCCTGGGGCAGCTGATCCGGGCGTGCGGGCTGGACCTCCAGGTCCGGCTGGCGCCGATCGACGACTCGGACTGGTCGGTGGCCCGGTCGAACCTGGCCCTCGACGTCGACTCGCGGGTTCGCCAGCACCAGGCGGCGCTCCGTTTCGCCAGGGCCGGCCGAGCGGCCGCAGCGAGCCGCGGTGGCTGAGCCCGAGCTCGCGCCAGAGCGGATATTGGCCGTCCTCAGAGAGCACGGCGTCCGGTTCGTACTCGTTGGTGGTTTCGCCGCCGTGATCTACGGCTCTCCTTATCTAACGACCGACGTCGACGTGGTCCCGGAGTGGTCCAAGGAGAATCTGGAGCGCCTGTCGGCGGCGTTGGAGTCGATGCACGCGCGGGTCTGGACCGCGAGCGAGCCGGCAGGCCTTGCCTTCGACCACGATGCCGCCTCGCTGGGCGGCGCGGACATGTGGAACCTCGTGACCGATCACGGTCGGTTGGATCTGACATTCGAGCCGAGTGGCACGGCTGGGTACGAGGACCTGTCGCGCGATGCCCTGCACTTGAAGATCCTCGGCGTCGATGTCGATGTGGCGTCCCTGGCCGACGTGATCAGGTCGAAGGAGGCCGCAGGGCGGGAGAAGGACCGGGTGGTGCTCCCTGTGCTCCGCCGCATCCTGGACGAGGCCGAGGAGGATCACCCGTAGGTGCCGCAAGCCGGCTTTACCGGTGACGGTTCGGGTGCCATCGTCGGCATCGGAGGGGGTGCTCGAGATGATCGAAGCGCGCGCGGAGCGCTTGAGCCGCCTGGGGCCGTGGGTGCTCGCGGCGCTTCTCACCGCGTGTACCGGCGCAGTTCCCGACGATCCTTCCCCGCGCCAGTCTGCCACGCCACCGCAGCTTCCCGGCTCGCTTACCGTGGTAGGTCAAGATCCGCTCTTCCATCGTGGGATGAATGCAGGGCTCGCGGTGTGGAACGACTTCGCCTACGTCGGCAGCCGCACGGATGGCTCGAAGGGCCACCCGCACGCCGGAGTCCTCGTGGTGGACATCCACGATCCGGGGCGCCCGAAGGTCGTGGGGGAGATCGGCCCGCCGGACGAGGGCAACCCCAGCGAGACCTCGCGCGAGCTCAGGATCTGGCCGAGGAAGCACTTGCTCCTCGTCCTCAACTTCAGATGCGATCCCCTCATCCACGACTGCCGCGGCTCCCCCTTGCAGCCCACCGTACGGTTCTACGACATCGGCGGGAAGCGAGCCGCGAAGCCCGTGCTCGTGTCCACCTACCACCCCCAACGGACGCCCCACGAGTTCTTCCTGTGGCAGGACCCGAACGATCAGAGCCGGGCGCTTCTCTATCTGTCGACGCCGGGCTATTTCGGTGGGGACCTCCTCGTGACCGACATCTCGAGCGCCCGGGAGGGCGCGTACCGGGAGGTGGCCTCGTGGTCGACCGCGTTTCCTGACCTAGGACCGAACGACGAGCTCCATTCCCTTTCGGTATCGCCCGACGGGACTCGCGCATACCTCGCCTTCCTCACGGCGGGGTTCTTCGTGCTCGACACCTCCGAAGTGGCGAAGGGACTCCCGGCGCCCGACATCCATCTGGTCACGCCATTGACCAGGCGGGTCCGATGGGCGGGGCCGGGACCGCACAGTGCGGTAAAGGTTCCCGGCCGCGACCTGGTGCTCACCACCGACGAGGTCTACGGGGGGATCGGGCCAGACGAGGGGTGTCCCTGGGGCTGGGTCCATCTGATCGACGTGACCGACGAGCGCAGTCCCTACGTTGTCTCGGAGTACCGGGTGGCGCCGTACAACGAGGAGGCGTACTGCGACGGGGTGAGCGGGGATCGGAACATGGGGTCGAGCTTCTCCTCGCACAATCCCACGGTCACCGAGCACCTGGCGCTGGTCACCTGGCACAGCGCGGGAATCCAGCTCTTCTCCACCGTCGACCCGGCTCGACCCACGCAGTTGGCGGCCTTCGTCCCGGAACCACTGGGTTCCGTGGCTACGGAGGACCCTGCGCTCAGCTCGGGCCCCGACCACGCCGTCATGTGGAGTTATCCGATCGTCAAGGACGGCCTGATCTACGTCGTGGACATCAGGAACGGGCTCTTCGTGCTGAAGTACCACGGCCCCCACGAGGGTGAAGTCGCCTCGACTGGATTCCTGGAGGGCAATTCCAACTTGGGTGACGAGTCGTAGCCACTATCTGGCGGTGGTGTGCTTCCATCCAGGAAATGCGAAGGGCCCGGCTCGTGCCGGGCCCTCGCGGTACGTTCGAAGACGCCTTAGGCCGGGCGGACGTTCGCGGCCTGAGGGCCCTTCTGCCCCTGGCTCACGTCGTATTCCACCCGCTGGTTCTCGTCGAGGTTGCGGTATCCGTCGCCGGCGATCGCGCTGAAATGCACGAACACGTCGGCGGAGCCGTCCTCGGGAGTGATGAAGCCGAAGCCCTTCTCAGAGCTGAACCACTTCACGGTTCCAGTTGCCACGTGCGATCCCTCCTTCCTTTCGCCGTTCCGGCCTAAGAGCTGCCGTTCGGGCGCCGGCCGTAGCAGCCGGGAGTGAGGGAACTGCTCGTAGCGTCAACCGCGATTGGTGCCCTCATCGACAACGCTACCAGGTCGGGAGGATGCCGGTTCGGGCCTGTCGATCACGGGCCGGTCCGGGCCGACGTGAGCGCGGCCACCAGGCGGCGGAGCGCGCCGTCGAGCCCGTATCGCTCGGCCAGGGAGAGGACCGTCGGGCTCGGCTCCCGTCGTGGGCGGGTCAGGTCGACCTGCGGGATGGGCAGATCCGTGGGGATGGTCACGACCTTGAGGGCGCGCTCGACGTAGTCGAGGTCGCGACGAACCTTGCCGAGAGCGATCCCCTGATCGGATCCCCGTGCCGCTTCGATGATGCCGTCGAGGCTCCCGTATCGGGCCAGGAGGCCGGCCGCAAGCTTGGGCCCGACCCCCCGGACCCCCGGCAGCCCGTCGGAGGGATCGCCGCGCAGCACGGCGAAATCGCGATACGCGCGACCGGGGATCTGATACTTGGTTGCGATGTAGGTCTCGTTGACCACGTCCACCTCGGAGACGCCTCGCCGTGGATACAACACGAGGATGTTCGGATCCCGCACGAGTTGGAAGAGATCCCGATCGCCGGAGACGATGGCCACCCGCCCGGGCGCGCGCTGGGCCATGGTACCGATGACGTCCTCGGCTTCGTAGCCCGGATGCCCGACCACCTGGATCCCGCACCCCGCGAGGATCTCGAGGATGAGCGGGATCTGGGGAGCCAGGAGCTCCTCCGCCTGCTCCTGCGCGCTCCCCGGCTCCGCCCGATGCGCCTTGTAGGTGTCGATGAGCTCGACCCGCCACTCCGGTCGCCAGTCGTCATCGGCCGCACAGCAGATGAACGCCGGATCGTGCTCGGCCACCAGGCCCTCGAGCATCCCGAGGAATCCGTAGGCCGCGTTGATCAGGGTCCCGTCGGGAGCCTTGACCGTGTCGGGGACGGCGAAGAGCGCCCGATAGATCAGGCTGGCCGAGTCGACGAGGAGCGTGAGGCCGTTGACGGGCTTCACCCCATCGCTCTTGGGGTCGCCCGATGAGGCAGGGAGAGGACGAATGCGTCGATCGGGTGACCCTTGAGTGAAACGTACCGGTGCTCGAGAGCCGCATCCAGGAGTCCCGCGCCGGCAGCAACCTCCTCGCTGAGGAGGACCTCCCCGATCGCCGCCTGCGACGCGAGGTGCGCAGCGATGTTGACCGGGTCGCCGAGCGCCGTGAAGTCGCTCGATTCGTTGGAACCGACGATGCCGACGAATGCCGGGCCGGTGTGCACACCGGCTCCCAGTGGAACCCAGGGGCCTTCGGTGGATCCGTGGCCCGTGGCGCGGAGCAGCTCCTCGGCTGCCTCGACCGCGCGCTTGGCGTGCTCCTGACCGGTCATGAACGGGACGAACAGCCCCACGACCTCGTCGCCCACGAACTTCTCGATGATCGCATCGCGCTCGATCAGAACCTCGCTCGATACCTTGTAGAAGTGGTTCATGAGCCTGGTGAAATCGAGCGTCGACATCTCCCTGGCGAGCTTGCTCGAGCCGCGAACGTC
>DASSSA010000054.1:0-58515 GCA_035701505.1 Actinomycetota bacterium | reverse complement strand
CAACTCCGAGCTCGGCAGGAGGTCGTGCAGGATGCGGCCGAGCTCTGCCGGATGGATCTCGTCGCCCTCGATGCAGATCAGCAGCGTTGGCGCCGTCACCTTCCGCAGGAGCTCCCGGTCGGGAACCGGCCAGTCCTCGATGACCTCCCGGATCGCCCGGGCCAGGCCATCGGGGTGCTCGTGCTCCCACATGACCTTGTCGATCTCCAGCTTCCACGGGGTCTGTACGTATTGGGCCACGCGCTCGGGGTCGGACACGATCGCGTCCAGCGCCTCCTCCGAGGTCTTGCCGTCGAGGCTCGCGGCGAGCTCCAGGAACCGGTCCTTGAACCCGAAGGGAAGGTCCAGCGCGGCCGGCAGGAGCCACACCATCCGCTCGAACCGGTGGGGATCCCGGGTCACCAGGTTGGCGATGGCGCCGGCGCCGAGCGATGTCCCGACGGCCCGCGTCGCCCCGTAGGCCGCGGCAACGGCGTCGAGGTCGCCCGCGAGATCCTCGAACCTGTACCCGGTCTGCGGGGCGCTCGATCTGCCGTGGCCGCGGAAGTCGAAGCGCACCTTCGTGCCCGGCACCATGGGCGTGAGCGCCGCAAGCTCCCGGCAGTTGTTCGTCAGGCCATGCGCCACGACGGTGACCGGCTCACCTTCGCCATCCACTTCGCAGTGAAGGGTGACGTGTTCGGTGATCACCTCGGGCAGGGGAGGACCTCCGTTCGAGAGCTCGCGTACGATACCCGCGGGGGGGACAGCGTGGCCGACATCGAGGTCCGGCGTGCGAGCGGCGAGAACTTCGTGCCGCGATTCGGCGTCACCGTTCGGGACGAGGACGGATCCACCAGCGTCCACGAGGTGACCGTGTCGCTCGCCGATTTCGAACGCCTCGGCCGGAACTTCCGGGAGCTCGACGAGTTCGTCCGGGCCTGTTTCCAGTTCCTCCTGGAACGCGAATCGAAGGAGTTGATCCTTCCCTCGTTCGACGTCGCCATGATCTCGAGCTACTTCCCGGAGTTCGAGGACCGGATCTCCCGATCCTCACCGATCTGATCGACCTTCGATCGCGGCGAGTCCTCGCCGGGCCTGGTCCAGATGGAACCGGTCGTGCCCGGCGACCAGGCGGAACGACAGGTCCAGGCTCTCGGGACCGCGCTCCTCGTGCAGGCCGACGCGGGCCTTCTCCGCGGGCGTCGCCCGGGCCCAGAGCTGAAGGTTGGCTCGTCGGAGCGTCTCGAAGAGCCGCAGCAACTCGTCGGGATCCTCCGGGTCTTGGTGCAGCCGGTCGACCCACAGGTCCTGGTCGTAACCGATCAGGGGGGGCTCGTCGTGGGCCACGATCCACCGGTACCGGCCCGCCGAGACGATCTCCGCGTCGGTGGTATGCGCCAGGCACTCGAGCACCGACCACTCGCCGGGCTCGGGCCGGACGGCCAGGAGGTCGCCGGAACGCTCGACGATCGATCGCCATGCGGCGGGCGTCGCGCCCTGCACCTCAGTCGGGTCGTCGTGGCCAAGCAGCGACAACAGATGGCGCTGGTATCCCGACGGGTCGCCGATCGGGTCCGGCGTGGGAAGCGGCGTCACCGGGCCCCCTCGTCGGCCGTTGCGGCTCGGGCATCGGCGATATCGTCCTGGTTGGCCAGCTGATCCTTGATGCTCCTCGCCCACCGGTAGACGGCCGCCGTCACGAGCAGGAAGGCGATGCCCGATCCGATGAGGATGAGCCGGACCCGATCATCGTTCCACACGAGCGACAACACCAAGGCCGGAACGATCCACCCCAAGTTGTAGGCGATGTCGAACAGGCTGAACCCGCGGCCGCGGAAGTCGTCGGAGAGCGCCTGCTGCATGATCGTGTCCGCCGAGATCTTGCCCAGGAAGAACCCCAGCGCGCCGACGAACGTGATCGCCGAGTAACCGGCGATCGTCTGGACCCCGCCGAACAGGATGACGCCGACCCCGAGTGCGGCCATGGCCGATACAAGCAACCGGTACGGCGGGACCCGGTCCTTGAGCTTCTGCGCCAGCACCATGCCGATCGCCGCGCCGATCGCCCCGCACGCCCCGGCGATGGCCAGGACGGTCTTGTCCGAGTCGGAGCCCGAGAGCAGATGACGCGCCTGGAGGGCGAAAACCAGGGCGACGAATCCGAAGAACTCCATCCGCAGCGCCTGGAATCCGGCAAGGCCCAGGGCCGCGGCCGGCCGGCCGAACACCTCGTGGAGGCCGGTCGCGATGTCCCGGAAGACTCGGCGCACCTCCTCGGCGAACCGGGAGGTGCGCCGCTCGTACTCCAGGCGTTCGACGGAGCGTGCCACGATCGCGGCCACCAGGTACAGCGCCGCTCCGAGGAGCGCGACGATCCACGAGGGCGCGAGGGCCGTGCCCACCAGCGCCACTCCGCCGCCCACGACCTGGAAGATGGCCCCGCCGGCCTGGGACAGGCCGTTCGCCTGGAGCAGGTCCCTGCCACGCACGACCGCCGGGATGCCTGCCGACTTGATCGCCAGCAGGATCCGGGTGCAGGCCAGCGCGACCAGGATCGCCAGGATCAGGATCGCATCGGGGAGGGCGTCACCGGCCGCGGCCAGCGCCAGGGCGGCCAGGGCGACGGCGGTCGCTCGGAACAGGTTCGACCGGATCAGCAGTAGCTTGCGGTCGTAGCGGTCGATGAACGCGCCGACGAACGGGCTGACCACCGTGTACGGCACGTAGAGCGCGAGGACCACGACGAGCAGGTAGCGGGCCGACGGCGCGCTGGCCACGTCGAACCCCTTCTCGCCGCCGAACGCGATCGACTTGGCCAGCGAGGCCTGGACGATGCCGTCTGCGGCCTGGGCCACGAACTGCGTCCCCATGAGCGCCGAGAAACTCCGGTTGGAGAACACCGCGAACAGCTCGGCGAAGAACCGTGAGACACCGGCGAACAGGCGGTCGAGCCTCGGCTTGCCGACCCGGAGCCCCACGGCAACCGCCGTGGCCAGCCCGAGCGATACCCAGCCGTCCGCAGTGGTGAAGGGGGCCCGGCGGATCGACACCCAGGCGATGGCCGCGATCACCGTGAGCCCGATGGAGATGCCGGGGACCAGCGCGACCTTCAGCCAGACGTCGTCGAGCTCGAACCACCTCGCCGCGATCAGGCCCGGCACGACCAGCAGCAGCCCCAGCGCGCCCAACACCGACAGCGTGTGTCCCAGGTTCCCGAAGATGCCAGGATGGTCGGAGTAGAGCGCGGCCGTCGCGGCCTCCGCCGCGCGGCCGGCATCGAGTGTCTCCTGCGACGGGGTGGCCAGGCTCCGTCCGGTCACCACCGCGATGTCGTCGCCGATCCTGGCCAGGTAGCCCGGCGGTGGCTCCTGGTCCAGCAGCGCGGCGTTCTCGGTGTTGCCGTTGAACTGCCGGATCAGGAACACGACGGGGGGCTGCGGGTACGTCCGCTCCAGGGCCTGCACCTCGGTGAAAAAGTCGCGCGACATCTCGTTGTACGTCGGATCCGAGAGCTCCGTCGGTCGGTTCGCCAGGAAGTCATGCACGCTGCCGAAGTAGGACATCGACCGCTTCACGGCGTCGCCGGGAAGGCCGGTCCGTGAGACGTTCGTGAACGTCTTGGCCCAGCCGTACGCCTGGTACGTGTCGCCAAAGTTCAGGATGAACACGATGGGGCGGCCGGGCTCGCGCGCGGCGACCGCGTCCGCGGCCGTGAGCGCCGTTCGGGTGGGCTGGTCGATCCACTGGTTGCTTGGCTTGGCCCACTGCGAGGCGTCGCGGCCCCGAACCCATACGAACGCCATGGCCCCCACGAGGAGGAAAACGCCCAGGACGGCCACCATGCGGGTCCCGCCCCGGCTCAGCAGCCACCGCACGGCCACCCACAGCCCCAGGCCCAGGAGGGGCATGAGCGCCGCGGTGGCGTTCATGAACCGGTAGTAGGGGTACGTCTTCCCGACTAGGAAGCCGAACACGCCGAGCAACGGGAGCAACCACAGACCGGAGACCGTCCCGAACGTGTCGGCCGCCCGCCGGTCCTTCCGGGCCCGGTAGATCACCCATCCGATGGCCAGCAGGATGAGCGGGAACGTGATGAGGGGCTGGAGCGATCCCACCCATCCGCTCAGCCGATGGAGAAAGACCTCCATCGTGTACGGGGGAGGCAGCGCCGCATCGGCCAGCGACCCCTTCACGCCCCACGGTCCGGCCAGCCACGACCCCAACCCCAGGATCATCCCGGAGCCCACCGAGAGCAGGCTCGGGCCGTCCCGTCGGAGGGCCGATGACAGCGAGAACCGGCTGGTCACGAAGTGCAGGGCGAAGACGGCGAGGAGGGTTCCGCCGAATATGTAGCACGTTGTTGGGTGGGTGAAGGCGGCGCCCATGCCGAACAGGAACAGCGCCGACCTGGCTCCCCACGAGGTCTGTCCCGGCTCGTAGAACGCGAGGGTGAGCGACAGCAGGTAGAGGACCGTGATGTTGTCCAGGTAGCCGACGTACGGCGTGGTCATGAACAGCGCCGCCGTGGCCACCATCACCAGCAGGAACAACAGTGGGTCGCGGTGGCGCCGGTAGGAGAACGCGCCGAGCGCCAGGCCCGTGAGGATCGGTATGCCGATCATCATGAACGCGCTGAACGTGTACAGGTCGATGCCGGCCACCCGCTGCAGGACCGACCCGTAGAGCGGGACCACGACGCGGTATCCGCCCGAGAACATGCTGATCGGGCCCCATGGACCGGCGATCAGGCCGGGTTCGTCGTGCATGATCAGGTTCGACCGCCACGTGTACCAAGCCGGGTCGCGCGTGGGTGCGCTGATGGAGGGATCGCGCAGGAACGTCCAGCCGAACGCGAGCAGCAGGGCCAGGATCGCCAGCACCAAGACGGCGGGGCGGCGGAGGAGGCGGCTCCCCGGCTCCGGCGCCGGGACCAGGTCCTGGGCCGGAGCTTCCCTGGTCACCGCCATCCGGTCGGTCCTCCCCCTTCGTCGCTCAGCTCGCGCGGGCCTCGGGGAGGCACGGGAGCCGGGACAGCATAGTCGAGGGGAACGCCGCGGAGAACACGACGTCGTCCTCGTGACCGGGGACAGGCGTGTTCCGGTTCTTGAACGTCTGCTGCTGCGTCATCCGCATGATGAACTGCGAGACGTCGTCGAGGGTGAATCCGTTGTTCGCGAGCTCGTCGGTGTTCAACCAGATCTCGGTGGCCCTGACCTTCTCGACGAGCGGCACGCCGTCGTCGTCGTCGAACGCCCTGCGGACCAGCGAATCGATCTTGTTCACATCGATCATGAACGCGCCGCTCACTGCGGGGTCCCGCTGGGTTCCGTGGTCGGCCGTGAGGGTCATGATCCACCTTCCCTTACCGACCACGCGGTCGAGGAACGACACAAGCTGGCGAAGCGCCTCGTCCTGGTAGGTGACCGCGTCGGACATCTCCACGCCGTCGGCGCTGAACAGGTGCCCGATCGTATCGATGGCCTTGTAGTTGACAGACAGCAGGTCCGGGATGTCGTCCTTCCCGAAGCCCTCTCGCTCGATCACCCTCTCCACCAGCCTGGTCTGGTACGGGGTCCGGGCCGGCGTGTCGAACCCGTTGTGCAGCTCCGTGAAGGGATGGCCCCGCCATGCCTCGTCGAGCCGTCCGTCGGCCTGGTCGAGGGCTCGCGTGTAGGCCGTCACGGGCGGGAGCGTGTTCACGTAGCTCGGGAATGTGTAGTAGGGCGCCATGGAAGGCGTGAGGTTCCACACGTCGGACTCGGCGCCCGCGGTGGGCCCGAACTGCGCCTCCCGCGCGACCGCGAGGTCCTTGTCGCCGCCACCCCACAGCGACCCGTGCCCGATCATCATGATGTGGGCCGAGAGGCTGGCGATGGCCCCGACGATCGGGCGGTTGCCCATGTCGCGGTCGTACAGGTCGGCCAGGCTCGGCTCGAGCAGGAACGCCGGACCGTTCGCGTTCGGCTTCTGGATCCGCCCGTTCACCCGGACGTACTCGTCGACGAAGCCGGTGCGCATGGGGAAGGCCCCGGTTCCGATGATGGAATGCCCGGTGGGCGTGTTCGATGGCGACGCGCCGACCGTCACATGGGTGAACCAGGCGCCGTGTGGTCGGAGCGAGCGCAGGTACGGCCAGTCGTTCGGCCATCGGTTCAGAACGTCCATCCCTCCGGAATCCCAGATCAGCGTGAGCAGCAGCCGAGGAAGGGGCCGCGCGTCGGCGGGGAGCAACGCCTGGTCCTGGGCGGTCCCGTCTGGCGCGGGGAAGTCGTACTTCAGCATCGCTCCCTCGGTGGGTGCGATATCGGCGAGCGTGATCGGCCGATGGTACATGCCGGGTCGCACGTAGCCCGGTCCGTACAGGAACAGGGGGACGTCCTGCGTGTACGCGAACGGCGTCGAGTGGGTCAGTCCACCGTTCACGAAGTTGGGGTCCTTGGGAACGATCTGGATGTCCCCACTCCGCCCGGGGAAGTATCCATGCCACGTCCGGAGCAACACCTCGTGGGAGAGGTCCGCGCACACGTGCCTCGACAGCGCTCTCGCGGAGACCTGGGTGGGGACGGTCGGGCCGCTCGTTCGGGCGGGCGGGTTTGCCGACGTGCCACCCGACGACGTGCACGCCGACGTGAGCAGCGCGACGACAACGAGCAGGCGACGAGACGACCCCACGGGCGAGTCGGCAAACCTAACAGACCCCTCCCCCGAAGGTGCGGAGGGCCGGTCCGTGCCTTGGAATCGCGATAGCGTGTCCCGTCGTGTTCGGACGGCGCCTGCTCGTCCTCCTCCTGGTGCTCGCCGCGATCGGCGTGCCCGCGGGCGTGCTGCGCGCGGCGTGCGCTGGGAAGTCGTGCCCTGCGGACGTGGCCCACGCTCGCGTTCCCTTCTGTCCGCTGCCGACCGAGCTGAAGGCGAAGCTGGCGGCGGGGTTCCGCGAGGGACGGTCGCCAGACGTGATGGCCGTGACCGGGAACCACGCGGTTGCGGGCCCGGACGATGGCGGCCGATGGCCGACCGTCGCCGAAGGCTCCACGGTCACACGGGTGCCCATCGCGTTCTTCGGCACGGGGATCGAGCCGGGGGCCCTGGTCCCGCGGGGCACGGGCCTCGACGCGATCGCCCCGACGCTCTCCGAGGTACTGGGCTTCCGCCGACCACACCCGGAGGTTCGAGCGGGGGCGGCCCTCGCCGGCATCTCCGACGGCGAACGGCCACGGCTCGTCCTCGAGGTGGCATGGAAGGGCGTGGGGACCCAGGAGCTCCGCGACGATCCGCGCAGCTGGCGTTCGCTCCGGTCTTTCATGGAGCGCGGTGCGGCCACACTGGCCGGCGACACCGGTTCCCTGCCGCTCGATCCGACGGCGACGCTCACGACGATCGGCACCGGCGGCCTGCCGTCGCAACACGGGATCACCGGCGCGCTGGTGCGAGACGATGATGGTCGCGTCGTGGAGGCCTGGGGGCCGGGTGCGCCCCTCTCCGTGATCGCGACGTTCCCCGACGACCTGGACCAAGCGATGGACCAGCGTCCGCTGATCGGCCTGGTCGCGAGCGATGAAGTCGATCGCGGGATCGTCGGGGGCAACTGGTATGTCGGCCACGACCGCGACGCGATCGTCGTGCCGACGGGCGGCTCCGCTTTGCCGGCCGCCGAGCGGCTGCTCGCGGAGGGGTTCGGACGGGACGCCGTCCCGGACATCCTGGCGGTCGTCCTGGAAGGCTCGATCGGCTCGATCGACAGGCGTACCCAGCGGCTGGTCGCCGCCGCGGAGCGATCGGCCGGCGGCTCCCTGGTCGTAGCGATCGCGGGGACTGGGGGCGGTTCCGGAGCCGATGCCGGATCGACCGACGGCGCTGCCATCCGCGTCTCCGAGGTCGTCTCGCAGGTCGACGCCGGGGTCCCGGGCGATCCGAACGTGATCGGCGGGGCCGTCTCGGGAGGGCTGTTCCTGGACCAGGGGGCCCTGGCGGAAGAGGGGATCTCGGGTGACGCCGTGGTCCAGGCGACGATGGGGGTCACGGCCCCCGACGGGACGCGCGTGTTCGAGGACGCGTTCCAGGGCTTCGCGGTCTCCTTCGGGAGGTATTGCTGATGGTCGACGTCGCGCCCTCGCAACCCGCGAGGATCGCAACCGTTCGCACCGCTGCGGTCATCGTCGCCGTCCTGGCCCTCGCCGCGAGCCTCCTTCGGATCCTCGAGCCCGGCCGGATCGCCTGGATCCAGGCGTTCCTCATCGTGTTCGGCTCGCTCGTCGTCCAGGCCATGCCGTTCGTGCTGCTGGGTGCCCTCGCTTCCGCGGCGATCGAGGTCTTCGTTCCGGTGAACGCGCTGGAGCGGGTGGCCGGGCTTCCGAGACCGCTGCAGCTCCCCGCGGCGGCCCTGGCCGGCGTGGCCTTCCCCATCTGCGAATGCGGCTCAGTGCCGGTCGCTCGACGACTGGCCGCCCGAGGACTCACTCCGTCGGCGGCGGTCACGTTCATGCTCGCGGCCCCGGTCTTGAACCCCGTGGTGATCGCGTCCACGTTCGTCGCCTACCGGGCGCGGTCGTCGCTGTGGACCATGGTGATCGGACGATTCGGGCTGGGGATGCTCGTAGCCATAATGGTCGGGTGGGTCCTCGGCAGCCGGAGCAAGGACGAGGTGCTCCGGCCCCGCTCCGAAGAAGCGCATGCCGTTCTGGTCGAGCCGGGGCCGCCGGAGGCGTGGTGGCGGAGGTTCTTCCTCCACACCGGCAACGACTTCCTGTTCATGGGTCGGTATCTGTTGGTTGGAGCGGCGGCCGCGGCGATGGTCCAGACGTTCTTGCCCGCCTCGTTCGTGTCGAAGGTCGCCGGGACGCCGGTCCTGGACATCGCGATGATGATGGGCCTGGCCACCGTGCTCTCGCTCTGCTCGGAATCCGACGCGTTCGTCGCGGCGTCATTCGTGCAGTTCGGCCCGGCCGCGCATCTCGCGTTCCTCGTGTCGGGGCCGATGATCGACCTCAAGCTCGGCGCGTTGTACGCCGGCACGTTCCGCAGGGGGTTCCTGCCGATGCTCGTGGTGACGGTGTTCGCCACGACGTTGGTCGGTGCCATGTGGGTGATGGTGGTGGCCGGATGAAGGACTCCGTTGCCGTCCGGCGCACGGCCCACGAGCGCTCGCCCGGCAGCGAGTCACCCCGAACGTGGAGCCCCGGTCGTGTCGCCGGTGGGCTGGTGCTTGCCGCGTGGGCCGCCCTGTTCTGGTTCCTGCTGCTCACCGGGCGCGACGACCTATACCTGTCCACCAGGACGTCATGGGTCGTGCCGGTGGGCGCGACGCTGCTCACGGCCGCCGCTGCGGGGCTGATCGTTTCGGCTCGGGTCCGCTCTCCCCGGCCCATCGGCTCACGAGATGCCTGGGTCATGGGGCTGATGGTCGTCCCGGTCGTCGTGATCCTGGCCCTCCCGCCGGCCACGCTCGGCAGCTTCTCGGCGAGCAAGCGGCCGGGCTTCAGCTCCGCGGGCTTCGGCGGATCCCTCGCCGACCCCGGAAGCGGCCCGCTGACGCTGGTCGACGTGGCCGCGGCCCAGTACTCGAAAGCAGGCGAGCAGGCGCTCGCCCGGCGGGCTGGGGAGCAGGTCGACTTCATCGGCATCGTCACGCGCTTCCCCGATACGCCGGCCGGTGAGTTCCTGTTGACCCGCTACATCGTCACGTGTTGCGTCGCGGACGCCACCACCGCCCAGGTCCGCGTGGTGAACGTCCCTCCGGGGGAGTTCCAGGCGAACGACTGGGTGGAGGTGAGGGGCTCGATCTACCCCCTGGGCAAGCAGGTGATCGTGAACGCGACGTCGGTGGAGGCGGTGACCCGGCCGGCCAGGCCCTACCTCACCCCCTGACCCTCGCTCCCGCCGGTCCCCGCTCCCCTGGTGGGGCCCGAACCCTGGTCTTGACCGATGCTGGGGTCTTCGGCCACACTTCAACCCAGGAGGAACCGATGGCCGAAGTAATGGCCCCCCCCAAGTTGTTCGTCCACTGGCCCGACGATCTACGCAGGGAAGATGGAACGCGGGACGTCTTGCTAGCGGCGGCCAGCCGGCAGGTGCCGGGTGTGGAGGACGTTCTCGTGCTCCCCGACGGCGAGTCCGAGACCGGACAATACGTCTACCTGAAGTTCCCGGACAAGATCCTCCGGTACACGCTCGAGTGGGTGTGAGGTTCGAACCACTCGGGGTCTAGCCGGACGATCGTTCTGGTCTGCCCGGGATGCCCATGGGCAGCCGGTTTGAGCCCAGCGACCGGGCCCCGATAGGGTGCGCGCGATGGCCGTTCGTGTGGGCGTCGGGCTGTTCACCGGTCAGATCCCCGAGGGGTCAGGGCGGACCTTCGCTCGCGAGTACCGGGAGACGCTCGACCTGGTGCGGCTGGCCGAGTCCGTGGGGTTCGACTCAGCCTGGGTCAGCGAGCACCACGGCGCCTCCGACGGCTACCTCCCGTCACTGCTTCCGATGCTCGCGGCCCTGGCCGCTACCACCGATCGGATGCAGCTCGGGACCGGGGTCGTCCTCGCGCCCCTCCACGATCCCCTGCGCCTCGCGGAGGACGCCGCCGTGGTGGACCAGCTCTCCGGGGGCCGCCTGATCCTGGGCCTGGGGATCGGATGGCGGGACGAGGAGTTTCGGATGTTCGGCGTCCCGAGATCCGAACGAGCCATCAGGACCGCCGAGACCATCGACGTCCTTCGGCGGGCCTGGACTGGGCGCCGGTTCTCGTTCGAGGGCAGGGCCCACTCGTACAACCGGGTCAAGGTGACACCGCCGCCCTCACGTGAAGGAGGCATCCCGATCTATCTCGGCGGATACGCGGACGCGGCTGTGCGACGAGCGGGACGGATGGCGGACGGATACATCACCGACGCCGACGCCGCAGAGGAGGTCCGGCCGGCCCTGTCGACGCTCGACGAGGCGGCGCGATCGGCAGGGCGGGATCCTCGTTCCCTCGGCATCGCGCTCATCCAGAACGCGTTCGTCACCAACGACGCCGATGCCTGGGAGATCACACGCTCGGGCGTCGCACACCAGCTCGGCACGTATCGGGCGTGGGAGGGCACCGCCGATACGCCGGACGACGACCGGCTGGAGCCCATGCCTCCGAACGAGGAAACGATGCGGACGTGGACCCCAGCGGGCACGCCGGAGGAGGTGATCCGAGCTCTCCGGCCTCTCGCCGATGCCTTCGGCGACCGGGAGCTCCACCTGATCGTCCGGCTCCACTATCCGGGGATGAATCTCGAGCCAGCCGCACGTGCGGTGGAGCTGTTCGGCCGGGAGGTCCTCCCATCGCTGAAGGTCGGCTGACGGGTCGTACCGAGGCCCGATTCAGGCCGGTCCCGCAGCGAGACGCGTTCGAACTAGGAGGAGGCCTCCTCCGCTTTGACCACGCCGACGAGATGTCCCTCGGGGTCGGTGAACAGCCCGTAGGTGACCATGCCCATGTCCGTGACCGGCATGACCACCTTGCCGCCCAGACTCTCCGCCAGATCCAGGTACTTCTGGGGGTCGTCCACCTCGGCGTAGATCGTCACGCCCGGGTTCTCGCTCTCTCCGGAGATACCTCCCTCGATGCCCCTGCCGCCGGCCTCCGTGTGCACCAGGCCGTAGGTCGGCATGGCTTCATGCACCTGCCACCCGAACAGCTGCGAGTAGTACGTGGAGAGGGCCTTCAGGTCCTTTCCGTTGATCTCGAAGTGCACCACCGGTGCGCCCACGCGGTCTCCTCCTTCCGCTGCCTAACCGACTCCGCTTCCGGAGCCTGGTTGATCGTGCGCGGCGGCAGTGGCCAGCCGCGGCAAGAAATGCTTCCACCCTCCATCGTGCTCGGCGCGCTGTTCCTCCGGAAGGTCTCGGTGCACCAGGCGGAGGATCGTGGCTTCTCCGTCGGACGTGAGCGTGATCTCGACGGTGCTCGATCCAGGCGGGACGGCGTCGTTCCCCTCCCACCCCCACGTGAATACCACCCGGCGGGGGGGATCGAGCTCGACGAACTCGCCGACCACCACCGCGTGACCGATCTGCACGCGGTACACGCCGCCGGGCCGGGCGTCGAGCTGCGCCGAGTCGCCCTTCCACCGGGTCATCTTGTCGGGGTCCGTGAGGAACGCGAACACGGTCTCGGGCCGGGCCTCGATCCGGAGCTCGTGGGCGAGCACCTCCGTCCCCTCAGTGACCACGCCGCCTCCTCTCCTCGGCCTCCGCCACTCGCTTGAGGGTGGCGAGCTTGATCTCCCACAGACCATCGATGAACTCGCGGAGCTCGGCAAGCCCCTCGGGCCGGATCCGGTAGATGCGACGGGTCCCGTTCCGCCGCTCGGAGACGAGCCCGGCATCCTTCAACACCCGGAGGTGCTGGGACACGGCCGAACGGGTCACCTCGAAATGGGAGGCGATCTCCCCGGCGCTCATCTCCTCGTCGCGAACCAGGCGCAGGATCTGACGCCGGCGAGGCTCGGCGATGGCTCGGAGGGCAGCCTCCACGATACCCGGCAGGTTAAGCCTGGCCTTACGTTAGTGTCAACTAACAACCACTGGTCCGCGAGGCAAGCTGTCTACGTGGCCGATGCCGGCCTGGCCCGGTACCGGCGGTAACCGAACCCGATGGCGAACGCGATCGCGGCCAACGGGATCAGGTACCCCAGCCCGACGACGACGGCGAAGATCACGCCGAGGAATCCGTCGACCGCCCGGTTCCAGGCCTCGCCGAGGCTGGGCCGTTCACGGGCCGCCGTCCGCCGAACGCCGACCACGGCACCCACTTCTCGGAGCGAAACGTCGATCGTTGCGAGCGATGTCTGGTCCTCCAACAGGCGGAGCTGGCCCTTGATCTGCTCGATCCGGAATTGCACGTCCTGTAGCTGGTTCTGGACCCGAAGCGTGGACTCGATCGAGGTCGCTCGTCGCATCAGCCGCAGGAGCACCGCTTCCTGGGCCTGCCAGGTCCGAAGCCGTGCGTCGAGATCGACGAATTGTGCCGTCACGTCCTGGCCCGAGATCGACTGCCCCTCAACCGAGCCCAGGCCTCGGAGGTCGTTCATGGCCCGGTCGAAGGCGGAGGCGGGAACGCGGATCGTGAGCTCGCCCGACTTGGCTTTGATCCCGTGCATCGATGAATCCTCGACGTAGCCGGCGTACCTTCCTGCGATCGTGGTCGCGGCGTTGAACGCCGTCTCGAACCCACCGCTCTTCACCTCGATCGAGATGCCGGCGGTCTTCACGATGTCGGGACCGATGGGGGGAAGCGATCCGACCGAGGAGAGTCCTCCCCCCGCGGCGAGACCGGCATCCTGTCCGTCCACAGATCCCGGCATCGGGACAGCGGCGACTGGTTCGTCGCTCCCGACCCGACCCTCTGCCGTCTCGGGTGCCCGACCGGCCGCGCCCCCGCCGCCACCTACTGACTGCTCCGACTGGAGCCCGCCACCCCACGTGGAGACGTATCCGACGATCCCGGCGAGCACCAGGAACCCGATGATCGACAGCACTGCCTTGCGCATGGAGGCCTCCCTAGCCGGTCCGAACGGTCGAGCGATTGGACGGGGGCGGGGGGTTCCGACGTTCCCGTTCAGCCGGGGAGGCGGAGGCGGCCGCCCGGGCGGCCCGCCCGGGCGGCCGGCCCCGCGACCACCAGGCCCTCGGCGGCCAGCGCCGACACCGCCTCGCCCACTCGCTGGAGGGGCACCCCGGTCTCACGGGACAACTCCGCCAGGGACGCCCCTTCCCGATCGACGAGGGTGCGGACGACGGCGCCGCGCAATTGTCGGAACGACCCCTCGAACGCGGGCTGCCGCCGCCGGGCCGGCGCGGGTTCCCGGCCCTCGGCCGCAAAGCGACACAGCGGTCTGAGCGGACACGCTCCGCACCGAGGCCGAGGCCGGCACCGCTCCCGGCCAAGGTCCATCACCGCCTGATTCCACCCGCCCGGATCTCGGTCGTCAAGCCATGCGTCGGCCAGCACACGGATCTCGCGCGGCGACACGCCGTCGGGCTCCGCGCCGAGGAAGAACCGAGCCACTATCCGCCGCGTGTTCGTATCAACGGCCGCCACCGACGATCCGAACGCCACCGAGGACACGGCTGCCGCCGTGTACGGGCCCACCCCGGCGAGCCTCTCCATCTCGACCGGGTCGTCCGGAACGTTCCCCCCGTGGTCCCGGACGATCGTGCGGGCCGCCTCCCACAGGGCCACGGCTCGGCGGTTGTACCCGAGGCCCTGCCAGGCGGTGACGACGTCGCGGAGGCGCGCCCCTCCGAGCGAGTGAACGGTGGGGAAGCGGGCCACGAACGACCGGAAGACGGGGACCACGCGCGACGCCTGCGTCTGCTGCAGCATCATCTCGGAGACCAGGATCCGGTACGGGTCGCGCGTGGTCCGCCATGGGTACGCGCGTCGGCGCGGTGCGTACCAGCGAAGCAGGGCTTTGCGACCCAACCGGCGGGGTCTAGGCTTGGATGTGGCCATGACCACCGTCCGCGACGTCATGAGCAAGGAGGTCGTGACCGTCGAGCCGACTGCGACCGTGGCCGAAGCGGCCACCATGATGGGCGCCCATCACGTCGGCTCGGCCTTGGTACTCCAGGAGGGGAGGCCGGCCGGGATCTTCACCGAGCGCGACATCCTCCGCGCGCTGGCAGCCGATTTCGACGCCGCGCAACACCACATCTCCCAGTGGATGACCCCAGATCCGATCACCGTCGAGTCCGCGACCGACGTCCGCGAAGCCCGCGACATCATGCTCGATCGGGGATTCCGACACCTGCCGGTGATGGACGGGGCCGCGCTGGTCGGCGTGGTCTCCCTCCGCGATCTCTCGCGACCGGGGTAGCCTCAGAACCCCGGCTTACCCCGGGCCGACAGATCCCCCGCCGCATCCTTCAGGGCCGCCCACACCTCCCGGAACACGTCGGCCGCGAACTTCGGCGCCTGGCTGTTCTCCCCGCCCAGGGTGCCCCGCACCGCGGACGTCGTGATGTCGACGGCCTTCTCGAAGAGCGCCCAATCGAACTCGCGCGCCATCCTCCAACCTCCTCCTTCCGGCTTTGCCATGGCTCGGACCCGCAGCGGCAGGCTACATGCTGGTCACTCGAAGGCGCGGAGTCCCGTGAGCGCCTCTCCAACGATCAACGTGTGGATCTCGCTCGTTCCCTCGTAGGTGAGGACGGACTCCAGGTTGTTCATGTGGCGGATCACCGGGTACTCCAGGGTGATGCCGCTCGCCCCGAGGATCGTTCGGGCCTCTCGGGCCACCCCCAGAGCCTCCCGCACGTTGCTGAGCTTGCCCATCGAGACGTGCTCGGGCCGAAGGATGCCGTCATCCTTCATCCGCCCGAGGTGGATCGCCAACAGCATCCCCGAGTTGATCTCGACCGCCATGTTCGCCAGCTTCTCCTGGGTGAGCTGGAACTCCCCGATCGGCTTGCCCCACTGCACGCGGGTCTTGGCGAACTCGAGCGCGCTCTCGAAGCAGGCGCGCGCCGCCCCCATGGCGCCCCACACGATCCCGTACCGCGCCTCGCTCAAGCAGGACAACGGGCCCTTCAACCCCACCACGCCGGGCAGCATCGCGTCCTCGGGCAGGCGAACCTCGTCCAGGACGAGCTCGGAGGTGACCGAGGCTCGGAGCGACAGCTTGCGCTCGATATCCCTGGCGGAGAACCCGGGCGACTCGGTGGGGACCAGGAACCCGCGGACACCGTCGTCGGCCTTGGCCCAGACCACCGCCAGGTCCGCGATGCCACCGTTCGTGATCCACATCTTGGTCCCGGACAGTACCCACTCGGAGCCGTCGCGGGTCGCTGAGGTCCGCATCCGGCCCGGGTCGCTCCCGACGTCGGGCTCGGTGAGCCCGAAGCACCCGACCACTTCGCCGCGGGCCATCTTCGGCAAGTAGCGCAGCTTCTGCTCCTCGGTCCCGAACTTCCAGATGGGGAACATGCACAGCGAGCCCTGCACGGAGACGAAGGACCTGAACCCGCTGTCGCCGGCCTCGAGCTCCAGACAGGCCAGGCCGTAGGAGATCGCGTTCGCCCCCGCGCAGTCGTACCCGGTCAGGTGCATCCCAAGGAGGCCGAGCTCGGCCAGGCCCTTGGCCACCTCCCTGGGGAACTCGCCACGCTCGAACCACTCCCCCACACCGGGCAGGATCTCGCTTCGAACGAACGCTCGAACGGCATCGCGGATGTCGCGTTCCTCATCGGAGAGCAGGCGGTCGATCGCCAGGAAGTCGAGCGGATCGATCTCGGGGGCCGACATCGCGGCACCTAGCCTACCGGCCCGCCGGACGCCGACCGTCTCCCGCCGCGCTGTCGATCCCGCCCGTCGCCGATCGTCGGTAGGGTTGGTGGCGGCCACCAGGCGGCCCGCGCAGAAAGGGGTAGGCAGGACTGGCCGTTGATCGCCGCGCTGTACGAGGCGTTGTCGGCCGCGGCGCCCTCCCCAGTCGTCGAGCTCAACCGGGCGGTGGCCATGGCAATGGCGGACGGACCGGACCGGGGTCTGCGGACCCTCGAGCCACTGGCAGAGGCCCTGGACGGCTATCAGCTGTTCCACTCCGCCCGCGCCGATTTGCTTCGCCGCCTGGCCCGCTTCGAAGAGGCGGCCGCCGCCTATGAGCGAGGGCTCGAGCTCGTCACGAACCCCCAGGAACGGAGGTTCCTGGAACGGCGTCTGGCCGAGACGCGCCGGGCTGGGTAGGGACGTCGAGGTCAGCCCCCGACCGGGACCTCCGGCAGCATCGCCAGCGCCGCTTCCTCCGCCGACGGGTCGAATTCCACCTCCGGGAGGCGGGCGTTCAGGTAGTCGTCGTAGGCCTGCATGTCGAAGTGCCCGTGCCCGGACAGCCCGATGAGGATGACCTTCTCCTGTCCGGCCTCTCTGGCGGCTACGGCCTCGTTGATTGCCCCGCGGATGGCATGGGCGGACTCGGGCGCCGGAATGATGCCCTGCGTCTGCGCGAACTGCACGGCGGCTTCGAACACCTCATTCTGCGTGTACGCGGCGGCTTCCATGTGCCCCTCCCGGACGAGCAGCGAGAGCGAGGGCGCATCTCCGTGATACCGCAGGCCGCCGGCGTGCACCGGGGCCGGGACGAAGTCGTGGCCCAGCGTGTACATGGGGAGGAGCGGAGTCATCTGCCCCGTGTCGCCGAAGTCGTAGGCGAACCTTCCCTTCGTGAGCGTGGGACAGGCGGCCGGCTCGGTGGCCAGGAACCTCGTAATGGACGTCCCCCGCAACCGCTCGGCCATGAACGGATAGGCCAGCCCGGCGTAGTTCGATCCGCCGCCGACGCAGCCGACGACGACATCGGGACGTTGCCCAGTCATCTCCATCTGCTTCTGGGCCTCCAGGCCCACCACCGTCTGGTGCAGCAGCACGTGGTTCAGGACCGATCCAAGCGAGTAGTGGGTGTCATCGTTCGTCGCGGCCACCTCGATGGCCTCGCTGATGGCGATCCCCAGCGAACCCGTCGAGTCCGGGTTCGCCTCGAGGATCTTCTTCCCCGCCTGGGTCGTGCTCGACGGCGAGGGCCGCACCTCCGCCCCGAAGGTCTCCATGAAGATCCGCCGGTACGGCTTCTGTTCGAACGATGCCTTGACCATGAACACCAGGCACTCGAGGCCGAAGAACCGGCAGGCCATCGAGAGCGCCGAGCCCCACTGCCCCGCCCCGGTCTCCGTGGAGATGCTCCGGACCCCTGATTCCCTGTTGTAGAAGGCCTGGGCCACAGCGGTGTTGGGCTTGTGGGACCCGGCAGGCGATCCTCCCTCGTACTTGAAGTAGATGCGCGCGGGGGTCTGGAGTGCCCGCTCCAGCCGGACCGCCCGGTGGAGTGGGGTCGGCCTCCAAAGCCGGTAGATGTCGAGCACGGGCCCGGGAACGTCGATCCACTGCTCGGTCGACACCTCCTGGAGGATCAATGCCTCGGGGAACAGCGGTGCGAGCAGGTCGGGCGTGATCGGCTCCTTCGTCCCGGGGTGCAGGGGCGGGAGCGGTTGGATCCCCGCGCCGACCATGTCCGGCATGATGTTGAACCACGCCGTGGGGATGTCGTCGGTCGAGAGGTCGAACCTGGTGGGCTCCGCCATCGATGCCTCCTGTGCGGGGAAGTGAGGCCGGAGAGCGTATCCGAGGGGCCGCGTCGGTGCCACCCCTCCGACGCCCGTCTGGATCGTCGGTCGAGGTGAGAGTTCGCTCAGGGCATCCGGCGCTCAGAGACGGTGCGCCGGCGTGGCGTGCCACCGGTGCGGGGCGATCAACGCGTCCGCTTCGGCGGGCCCCCAGCCACCCGGCTCGTATTCCACGACCGGCGCCGGATTGTCCAGGACCGGCTGAAGGATCTCCCACGCGCGGTCCACGCCGTCCTCGCGGAGGAACAGCGTGTGGTCGCCCTCCATGGCCTCGAGCAGCAGCAGCTCGTAGGCGTCCGCGATCTGCCCCCCGAACTCCTCCTCGTAGTCGAAATCCATCGTGACGCGCTCCAAGTCCAGACCCGGCCCCGGCTTCTTGGCGTTCACGGCGAGCGTGATCCCCTCGTTCGGCTGGATCCTGATGGTCAGGTGGTCGCGCATGGGCAGATTGAGGTCCGTCCCTCGGAACACGTTGAAGGGGACCTTGTGGAACTTGAGCGTGATCTCGCTGCACTTGGCGGCCATGCGCTTGCCGGTCCTCAGGAAGAAGGGGACGTCCGCCCACCGCCAATTGTCGATCTCCAGCCTCAAGGCGGCGAACGTCTCGACGGTCGAGTCGGGGGCGACGCCCGGTTCCCCCCGGTAGCCGCGGTACTGGCCCCGGACCACCTGCGATGGATCACAGGGTTGAGCGCTCCGCAGGACCTTCACCGTCTCGTCCCGCAGCCGGTCGGGGTGGAAGGACACCGGCGGCTCCATCGCCAGGAACGTCAAGACCTGGAACAGGTGAGTGACCACGAGGTCGCGAATGGCTCCCGTTTGCTCGTAGAAGGTCCCCCGGCCGTCGATCCCGATGTCCTCGGCCACGGTGAGCTCGATGTGGTCGAGGTATCTTCGGTTCCACAATGGCTCGAAGAGCCCGTTGGCGAACCGGAATGCCAGGATGTTCTGGACGGTCTCCTTGCCCAGGTAATGGTCGATCCGAAAGATCTGGGACTCGTCGAAGACCTCGTGGATCCTCACGTTCAGCTCTCGGGCTGAAGCCAGGTCGTGGCCGAACGGCTTCTCGAAGACGACCTTGGCGTCCCGATGCAGACCAGCCTCGGCCAGACGGTGCACGATGTCGGGGTAGACGGTGGTCGGCGTGGCTGCGTAGAAGAACCGACCTCCTTCGGTGCCGAACCGCTCGTCGACCGACGTGAGGTGCTTCTCGAGTCGCATCATCGCGCCCTCGCTCGCGAACTCGCCAGGGAGGTATGAGAGGCGCTCCGCGAACCCCCGCCATGCCTCGTCGTCCGGCGTCCGTCGGCCGAACAGCTTGACCGATTCGCGGGCCTGTTCCCGAAACTCCTGATCGGTCATCTCGGTGCGGGCGTACCCCGATATGGCGAAGCCCTTCGGGAGCAGACCCTGGACGAACAGGCTCCAGAAGGCCGGCAGGAGCTTGCGCTTCGTCAGGTCGCCGGAGGCCCCGAAGATGACGACGGCGTGCGGTCGCAGCGCGGCGTTCATCCGGCGCTTCTCTCCAGGGTCACGCGTCTCCTCCTGCGACGATGGGCACCAGCTCGATCCATCCCTCCACGAGCCGGACGGGAAACGTTGGGACGGGATCCTGGGCCGGACCCTCCACGGGCTCGCCGGTGCGAAGATCGAAGGCGCTCCCATGACACGCACAGACCACGGTGTCGGCGGACTCGTCAACCTCACCCTCCGACAGCAGGCATCCCTCGTGCGTGCATTCGTCGCCTAGGGCGAAGAGCTCGTTCTCGACGTGGGCCACGGCGATCCTCCCTGCGGCGAGCTCGAACCCGCGCAGCTCCCCTTCGGGTACCTCTGCCAGCGACGCGACCCGGATGTACTCGGCCACGGCCTCTTTCTTCGAACCTTCGGCGGACGTCGGCGAACCTTTCGGTAACACTACCGCCGTGCCCGAACTTCCCGAGGTCGAGGCGTACCGCCGCTTCTTCGCCCAGCAGGCGACGGGCCGGATCGTGCGGGCCGTGGACGTCCTCGACCCGGCCATCGTGAGGAACGAGGCTCCGGAGGATGTCGGCCGCCTGCTGACCGGCCATCGATTTGAGGTGCCCGGGCGACATGGGAAGTGGCTCGTGTGCCCGGCTGCGGGCCCAACCCTCCTGTTCCACTTCGGCATGACCGGAGACCTCGTGTGGTCGGGCGACGAGCCCGATCGGCATCGACACGATCGGCTGGTCCTCGTGTTCGACGAGGGCGAGCTCCGCTACCGGAACATGCGGCGTCTCGGAGGGGTGTGGCTGGCCAGTGACGACGACGAGCTGAAGGTCCTGCTGGGCAGCCTCGGCCCCGACGCGCTCACCGTCGAGCGCGATGAGTTCCTGGGATCGCTCTCGCGCCGACGGGGAGCCGTCAAGGCCCTCCTGATGGACCAACGGCTCGTGGCCGGGATCGGAAACCTCGTGGCCGACGAGATCCTGTGGCAGGCCAGGATCCACCCCCGTCGGCGGGTCGAGGACTTCGACGCGACCGACCGCGTTCGTCTGTTCCGAACGATGCGGCGGGTCCTCGGCGCCGCCGTGGAGGACGTCGACTACCTGGAGACCCGGCGGGGCTGGCTCAGCCGGGTCCGGGGGCGTTCTGGGGCCAGGTGCCCCCGGTGCCGGTCGGAACTCTCACGAACCGTGGTGGCGGGGCGGACGACCTACTTCTGCCCATCCTGTCAGCGCTGATCCTGGGTGGGACGTGACAGCCGGCGGAGCGCCGACCACCCCCGCTGCAACAACGTGGCACCTCCCAACACCACGAGCACCACGAGCATGGGGACCAGGGCTCTCGGCACCATGAGTCCGACCGTCATGGCCACGTACCGCTCCAGCCGCTGGAAGAACCCCTTGGAGAGCTGGATCCCCGCAGCCTCCGCCTCCGCGCGCACGTGGCTCACCGTCAGGGCCGTGACCAGCGTGACGAGCGCCAGGGCCGCGGCGAGAACGTGTCGCTGGCCCTGTTCGGACCAGTACAGGCACCCGAACAGGACCATGTCGCCGATCCGGTCGAGCACCGAGTCCAGGAACGCGCCCGCCCGCCGGTCCTCCCCTCGCAGCCGGGCCACCGCCCCGTCGAAGACGTCGAACAACCCCGCGGGGATGAGCAGCGCGCCCGGCAGGAATCGGCGCCCGGTGAGCAGGAGCCAGCCGACCACGACGTTCGCCACGAGCGACGCAACCGTCAGCTGCCAGGGACGCACCCCGGCTCGGTACAGCCCGGCCAGGATGGCCCGGTAGGGCCAGATGAAGACGAACCGCATGGCGGGACCGAACACACCCGCGGTTTTCCGTGGGGCTGGCATGTCCCGCACGCGGGGCGCGGGCGCCTGGGGCTCGGTCCCGGGCGACTCGCTCATCCTGTAGGGGAGGCTACCCCTCCAGGGAAGCCGCGGCGAAGCTAGGCACCGTTCGGCCGAAAGCTCACAACCACGCAGCGGAAGGTGCCGCCCGGCGCCTCGTACGAGACCTGTTCTTCCGTGCGGGCGCCCATGAGGGCCTGGCCGAGCGGCGACGTGGTGGTGATGGTCCGGACTCCGGCCGCCCGCTCCTCCGCCGACTCGGCCAGCAGGTACGTCTCGTCGTCGGGATCCTCGTCGTCCAGCGGCCTGACGGTCACGAGCATCCCGGGCGCCACGACGTCGGAGATCGACGGCGCCTCGATGATCTCCGGATCACGCAGCATCCGCTCCAGGCTCCTGATCCGCGACTCCATGAGGGCCTGCTCGTTCTTGGCCGAGTCGTACTCGGCGTTCTCGCGGATGTCGCCGAGTTCACGCGCCGCCTTCAGCCGTTCGGCCATGCGTGAGCGGCCGGTCGATGTCAGCTCGTCCAGCTCGGCCCTCAGGCGCCCATATGCCTCGAGCGTGATGGTCGCCGTCGGCTCCTGACCGGTCTTTCGCGGTGGCCGGCTGGCCAGCTCCTCGGGAAGGTCCATCGAACGCCGAATCTACCAATCGGCGGCCTGGTCTCCCTTCCGTTGGCGGGATCCGTTCCTCGCCCGCCGGCCGGTGGTCGATGATAGGCATTCGCGGACCGGCGTCGGCGAGGCCGGCGGTGAGCGATGGAAGGGAGCGCGGGGATGGGCCGTCTGGACGGCAAGGTGGCGTTGATCACCGGAGGGGCGAGCGGCATGGGGAAGCTGGCCTCGCACCTGTTTGCGCGGGAAGGGGCCAAGGTCGTGCTCACCGACGTCGCCGACGAGGCGGGCGAGGCGGCTGCGGCCGCCATCCGCGACCAGGGCGCGCACGCGGCGTCACCCCACACCCCGACGGAGGCGCTCCCAATCCTCCTGCGAGGTCTCAGAGAGCGCGCGTCGAGGCCCTGCCCGCACCGAAGACTAAGGCGTTGAGACCGCCGAGCGAGGCGGCGGCTCGGTCACGACACGCCGCACACCCATCGTCGTCGGAGACGTCGCCGGGACCAACACCACCAAAGCGCCATGGTCAACGAGCCTTTGACAGCCGCGCCGAGTTTGGAGGGCGTCCCGTCAAGAGTGCGCGAAGCGCGTCGAGCCGCTGCACAGACCCCATGCATTCCGTCCACGAACCCGCGCGAGAACCTATCGGGTGGCGTTCGACTGCCGTGTTTGGACTACGTTCAGTATCGGACGCCGAGATCCGCGGCGAGCCACTTCTGTTCACCGGCGATGATCTTGAAGGCCTCCTTCAGGCCGAGGCGTGTGATGGGTCCGAGCGTCTTGGGATCGACGAAGTCGTCGGGCTCGGCCCCGGCTCGAACCTGCGCAGCCTGGTGCTCGAGCCTCGTCTGCCAGAGCAGCCGCAACGCCTCCTCGAGTGCCTCACGTCGCTGCCCGTTGATCTGACCCGTCTCCTCGGCGGCGCGGAGGCGGTCGAGCGTCCGCTTCTCGGTCCTTCCCTCACGGGTCGAGAAGACCCGAGCCAGATTGGCAACGATCGTGACCCCACCGTGTTTGATGTCGAACCTGCCGGCGTGCTCGCCCTTGTCGGCCACGACGAAGTCCCGGAAGAAACCGGTCGGTGGATGCTGGTCTAAGGCACGATGCGCCAGATGACGCAGGAACTGCGGGTACGTCGTGCGTGCGGTGGATATGACCGCCTCGAGCGCGGGCTCAACGTCGAGCGGCCCAGCGATGCGCCGGAAGTCGAAGGTGATCGACGTAAGGATGCTTCCCTCGACTCCAGGGTCGCTCATCCAGCCCCGGTAGGCCTCACGCCAGCCCTCCACAGAGCGGCGAAGCCCTCGCGTGATGGCCATGGCGTCGCCCCTGCATCTGGGGATGCCGGCCGCCTCGAGCCCGAGGGTGACCTGCTCCGCGAGGGAGCCGAAGAACGGATCGATCTCCTCCGTCGACCAGTTCAGCGGATCATAGGCAAGGGCGTGGTCCTGGTCCGTCCTGAGGGCCTGCTCGAGGCGTGCCTCGCTTCCGAGCGCGAGCCAGGCCCACGGGACGGGCGCCTCGCCGAGGTCTTCGAGCGCGAGCTCGAGCAGCTTCTGGGTAAGGGAGTCGATCGTGGTTCCGACGACGCGGCCGACCTCGATCGCGTCGGCCCCAGCCTCGACCAGTGCGCTCACGGCCTCGGGCAGCTCGCGCGCCGCGGAGACGGCGGCATCGGTGTCCGTTGCCCTGTGGATCGCCGTCCTGATCCCCGAGGAGCTTCGGTGCTCGAACGCGTTGACGAATACGCGTTTCAGACTCGCCTGTACGAAGGCCGCACCCAGGGGCGAGCCGAGGATGTCGCGGGCGACTCCGGCGTCGATCAGGTAGCAGGTCGTGTCCTCGTGTGCCACCACGGACGCCGTGGGCTCGAGCCCGGTCAGGAGCGACAGCTCCCCGAAGACCTCGCCCTCACCTGGAACGTCCACGACCGTCCCCTCGTTGCGGATCTGGACGCTGCCGTTTCGGACCACGTAGAGGAACTTGGCCGGGTCTCCGCCCTGCTCGATGATGGTGGCGTCACGCGCGTAGAAGCGGGTGATCGTCGCTCGTGCGATACTCCGCAGGGTTTCGGCGTCGAGTGCGTCGAAGGGCGGCCGATGACCGATGAAGGACGCGATTTTCTCGACCGTGTCGTCCAGGCGGTCGCGGTCGTCGCCGGTCACGGTCGCCCTCACTCTCTGAGCATCGACAGCCGAGGCAGAGCGTATCCGGAAGCGGCCGCCTCGGTCGATCAGTGAAGAGATGGCCTTCACGCAGGGACGAGTCGCAGTTCGGGCAAGCGGGGATGCGGCCGCGCATCCCCCCTCGCCCCGTGCGACTTGACCGGCCCGCGCTCCGTTCCCCAGCCTCGCCGCATGCAGAGAGCCCTCCCGTCATCGACCGACCCGCGCTGCTCGTGACCCGGACGCTCCTGTCGAACATCATGGCGGCGCTCCGGGCGCGACGGGTCGAAACGCGCACCGCCATGGGTATGCTCGCCGCCGAAGACTTTCGCGGGGATCGAGGGCCGGGACCGCCGACCCACGTCAACCCGAGGTCTTGGAGGAACGAAGGAGGATGAAGTGGAGCGGCTCGACGGGAAGGTCGCGATCGTCACGGGATCCGGGAGCGGAATCGGCATGCTCTCTGCCAAGCTCTTCGCGAAGGAGGGCGCGAAGGTCGTCGTCTCCGACGTGGTCGATGACGCCGGGGAAAGGGTGACCGACGAGATCCACGGCGAGGGCGGGGAAGCCGCGTACCAGCACGCTGACGTCTCGAACGCCGGCGAGGCCGAGGCGATGGTCCGCTTCGCCGTCGACACCTTCGGCGGGCTCCACGTGATGATGAACAACGCAGGGATCTTCCACCCGCAGGACGACTCGGTGACGAACACGCCCGAGGACGTCTGGGACAAGACCCTCGCGATCAACCTGAAGGGCGTCTTCCTCGGGTGCAAGTTCGGGATCCCGGCGATGCTGGACTCCGGCGGCGGGTCAATGATCAACGTCGCGTCGTTCGTCGCGCTAGTCGGTGCGGCCACGCCCCAGATCGCGTACACAGCCTCGAAGGGCGGGGTGCTGTCGATGACCCGCGAGATCGCGGTCGAATTCGCCCGCCGGGGCATCCGCGTGAACGCGATCTGTCCGGGCCCGATCGAGACGCCGCTCCTCGCGGAGCTGCTGGCCGATCCCGCCCGCCGAGCGCGACGGCTCGTCCACATCCCGATCGGCCGATTCGGCCATGCCCAAGAGATCGCGAACGCCGCGCTGTGGCTCGCGTCCGACGAATCGTCCTTGATGACCGGCACCGCACTCGTCGTCGACGGCGGCATCACCGCCGCGTACGTGACCCCGGAGGAATGAGCCTCACCACTGGTCGGGGGGCGGGATGTCCTCGCCCGCGAAGATCGCGCCGTTCCAGAACGCGTCGACGCGTCGCCTCGGGAAACGCTTGAGTTCAAGGTGGAGCTCCTGCGGCGGCTCCAGGCGGCCGGCATCGAGGAGGATCTCCACGTCCTGTACGAGGTAGGTCCGGAACCGGTGGGGGCGGCGTGCGCTCCGCAACCGTCGCGTCGCCTTTGTCGCGCCCGGCGGCTCGGTAGCCGTCATCAGGTAGATGTAGGGAGACCCGAGGCCCCCGTGCGGATCCAGCCAGACCCACAGCCGGCCGCTGGCCCCGCGAACGAACTCGAGCGCCTCGTGGCTCGCGATGATCTCCACAGCCCGAGCGTACCGCTACTGGGCCGTCATCGCGCCGTCCGCGACGACGGCCGAACCCGTGACGAACGAGGACTCGTCGCTCGCGAGGAACAGCACCACGTTCGCGATCTCGCGAGGTTCGCCGGGCCGACCGATCGGCTGGAAGCTGTCGATCGTCGCGTAGACCTTCTCGATCCCACCGAGCATCTCGGCGTGTGCGTAGTTCACCGGGGTGTCCACCCAGCCGGGACACAGGCAGTTGCATCGGATCCCCTGCTTCGCGTAGTCGAGGGCGATCGACTTCGACAGCATCAGGATCGCCCCCTTGGTCGCGGCGTAGATGGACAGATAGGGCTCGGACACCAGGGAGTTCACCGAGCCCGTGTTGATGATCGACCCGCCGCCCTGCCGGAGCATGTGGGGGATGGCGGCCCGGCACCCGTAGATCACCCCCTTCAGGTTGATAGCGATCGTCTGGTCGATCAGCTCGTCGGGGGCCTCATGGAAGACCGTGGGAAGGTTCACACCGGCATTGTTGAACGCCACGTCGAGTCTCCCCCACCTCTTGACCGTGTCGTCCGTGTACGCACGGACCTGGGGATCGTCAGCGACATCGGCGACCACGGCCACGGCAGCCTCGCCAATTGTCTCGGCCGTGTTTCGCACCCCGTCCCCGTTCCGATCCACGCAGGTCACGAGCGCCCCCTCCTCCGCCAGTCGAAGAGCCGTGGCCCGCCCGATCCCCGACGCGGCACCGGTCACGATGCAGACGTTCCCTGCGACACGATCACCCATCCCCGTCACCTCCGGGCCGAGTCTAGGTCTAGCTCGGAGTCCGTGCCCCATCGGAACCCGATCCACGGAGCGCCGACTTGACGGGGACGAACCCCACGGTCCCTAATACGCACAGCTCTTCCACGGCACCAGAGGGGGGGTTAGCGATGGACGACGCACCAGGGGGCGGCCAGCCTTCAATCGGTAGTGGGGGGGGCCCGCCCTTAACCGGAACGGCACGCTCTGTCGACGTTCAACGCCTCCACGAGCTGGGCTACGCTCAGGAGCTCAGGCGGGGGATGGGAGCGTTCTCGAACTTCGCCATCTCGTTCACGATCATCTCGATCCTTTCCGGCTGCCTCACGTTGTTCGGGTACGGCATGGTGATCGGCGGGCCGGCCAGCGCCGCCTACGGCTGGCCGCTGGTGGGAATCCTGGTGACGTTCGTCTCGCTCGCGATGGCCGAGATCTGCTCCAGCTACCCGACGGCCGGTGGCCTCTACTATTGGTCGGCGAAGGTCGCCCCCAAGAACGGCCCGGCCTGGTCGTGGTTCACGGGCTGGTTCAACCTGTTGGGGCAGGTTGGCGTGACGGCCGGGATCGACTTCGGTCTCGCGGCGTTCGTCTGCGCGTTCATGAACATCGCGTTCGACGTGCAGATCACGAAGCTGATCCTCGTAGGCACGTACACCGCCGTACTCGCGATCCACGGATTGATGAACACGTTCGGGATCCGGCTCGTGGCCCTCCTGAACGACGTCAGCGTCTGGTGGCATCTGGCGGGCGTCCTCATCATCTTCGGGATCCTGTTCATCGTGCCAGACCAGCACACGAGGTTCGCAACAATCTTCAGCTTCAGCAAAACCCCAAGCAGCCCCGACGAGGTGGCCGGCTTCATCAACGGATCGGGGTTCAGCACCGGGTTCTTCAGCTCAACGATCTACATCTTCCTCATCGGGATGCTCATGGCCCAGTACACCCTAACCGGGTACGACGCCTCGGCGCACCTGACAGAGGAGACCCACGCGGCCGACGTCTCCGGCCCGCGGGGCATCTACCGCTCTGTCGTCGTCTCGGTCATCTTCGGCTACATCCTGCTCCTGGGCGTGTGGTACGCGGTGCAGGGGGCCACCGGCTACGACAACGCCCTCTCGTTCCAGCTGGAGACGGCCAACGTGGCGGCGCCCGCGCAGATCTTCCTCGACGCCGTGGGGAAGGGCGGGGCGATCTTCATGCTGCTCATCGTGATCGGAGCGCAGTTCTTCTGCGGGATGGCCTCGGTGACCGCGAACTCTCGGATGATCTACGCGTTCGCGCGCGACGGGGCGATCCCTGCGCACGAGGTCTGGCACAAGATCAACAAGCGAACCCGCACGCCCACCAACTCGATCTGGTTTGCGGTCGTCGGAGCGTGGCTGCTCGTCGCCCCCGCCTATTGGAGGGGCAGCGCCGTCGCGTACTTCGCGGTGACCTCGATCGCAGTGGTCGGCCTCTACATCGCATACGTGACCCCGACGTTCCTGCGACTGCGTGCCGGGCGCAGCTTCCAGCCGGGGCCCTGGAACCTCGGCAAGTGGAGCTACCTCGTGGGCACGATCGCCGTGGTCTGGACGGTCTTCATCTGCATCATGCTGATGATGCCGCAGTTCAGCCCCGGCGGTCTTGGGATCAAGGTGATGGACGCGCTCAACTACGCACCTATCGCTGTAGGGATCGTAATCGGCTTCGCCGGGATCTGGTGGATCGTCTCCGCGCGGAAGTGGTTCAAGGGCCCGAAGGTCCAGGGAACGGCCGAGGATCTCGCGGCGATCGAGCGCGATCTGGAAGCCGTCGGGTAGCGGCGAACGCGCACGCGGCGCACGCGGATGCCGCAGGTCGCCGCGCTCGACGGTCCGAAGAAGGAGGTCCGATGCACCAGGGGACCTTGACGGTGAAGGAGCTCGAGGAGCTCGCGAAGGAAGGCGAGGTCGACACCGTCCTGTGCATGTTCACCGACCTCCAGGGCCGGTACATGGGCAAGCGCATCCTGCCGCACTTCTTCCTGGAGGAGGTGCTCGCCGACGAAGGTCTCCACGCCTGTCTGTACTTGTTGGCGATCGACATGGAGATGGAGCCGCTCCCCGGATACCGGTACGCGAGCTGGGAGACCGGCTACGGCGACTTCAAGCTGATCCCCGACCTCACCACGCTCCGCCTCGTCCCGTGGATCTCCAAGACCGCCATGGTGATCTGCGACATCGCGGACGAGGACACCGACGAGCCGGTCGAGGTGGCACCGCGCCAGATCCTGAAGCGCCAGGTGGAGAAGGCCAAGGAAGCCGGCTATACGGTGATGAGCGGATCGGAGCTCGAGTTCTATCTGTTCAAGGAGTCGTTCGACGAGGCCGCCGACAAGCGGTACCAGGATCTGCACCCCACGTCGACCTACATCATGGACTACCACATGCTCCAGACCACCAAGGACGAGTGGCTGATCCGCCAGATCCGGAACGGGATGAACGATGCCGGCGTGCCCGTCGAGTTCTCCAAGGGTGAGTTCGGGAAGGGCCAGCACGAGATCAACCTCGTGTACGCGGACGCGCTCGAGACGGCGGATCGCCACGCGCTGTACAAGCATGGCGCGAAGGAGATCGCCGCGCTGAACAACGCCGCCCTGACGTTCATGGCGAAATGGACGATGGCCGAGGCCGGGTCGTCCTGCCACGTGCACTCCAGCCTGTGGAACGAAGACGGATCCGACTCGCTCATGTGGGACGAGGAGGACCCCCACCACATGTCGGAGACCTTCCGGTACTACCTGGGCGGCCTGATGTCGACGGCTCGCGAGATGGCCTGGATGTTCGCGCCGTTCGTCAACTCCTACAAGCGGTACCAGCTGGGCTCGTGGGCGCCGACCGCCATCGTGTGGAGCCACGACAACCGGACCTGCGGGTTCCGGGTGGTGGGCCATCGCAGGGGCTACCGGGTCGAGAACCGGATACCCGGCGCCGATGTCAACCCCTACCTGGCCTACGCGGCCACGATCGCCGCGGGGCTCCACGGCATCCGCAACAAGATCGAGTGTCCCCCGATGTTCGAGGGCAACGCCTACGAGGCCAAGGACGTGCCGAGGGTTCCCTCGTCGCTGCACGAGGCCATCGACGCGTTCGGCAAGAGCGAGGTGGCACGGGAGGCGTTCGGCGACTTCGTCTTCGAACACCTGCTGAACACGGCCCAGCAAGAGCAGGTCATCTTCGACAACACCACGGTGACCGACTGGGAGCTGACTCGGTACTTCGAGCGGGGCTGAGCTTTCGGGGAGCGGAGCAGCCCCAAGGCTGCCGGTACACTCGGAGCCATGAAGCCGCTGGTCCTTGTACGGAACGACGGGTTCGAGACGTACGGCGTGGCCGTGCCATCGCTTCGGTCCGCGGGTGTCGAGCTCCTGTTGGTCGACGCGTTCGAGGGAGAGCCGCTCCCGGAGCTCTCCGAAGTCGCCGGCGTGGTGATGCTCGGGGGAACGGTCAACGCCGACCAGGTCGATGGACACCCGTTCCTGCTCGAGGACCGAGCGCTCACGCGGGAGGCGGTGGACACAGGCGTGCCGTTTCTCGGTGTCTGTCTCGGCGCGCAGATCCTGGCCCGGGCACTCGGTCGTCCGGTGATGAAGGCCGCCAGGCGCGAGCTGGGGTTCCAGCCCATCCATCCCACGGAGGCCGCGGCCGACGACCGATTGCTCTCGGCCTTCGCCGACGGCGACCGGGTTTTCCAATGGCACCAGGACACCTTCGAACTCCCCGAGGGGGCGACCCTGCTGGCAACCGGCGAGGACGTGCCTCACCAGGCTTTTCGGGTGGGCGATCTCGCCTGGGGCATCCAGTTCCACTTCGAGATCGACGGTGCCGAACTCGAGCAATGGCTGGACGAGGCCGAGGCGCTCATGGACCTCGAGGCCACATGGGGGAAGTCCTCCGAGGACATCCGCCTGGAGGCCAAGGAACACATGGCAGCCCACGAGCAGCGGGGCGATGAGGTGTTCCGGCGCTTCGCCGACGTCGTCCGACGGGCGGCGCGGTAGCGGGGAAGGGCGATGGACACCCGTCAGGTCGCGGTGGTGGCCTACCATCTGCGGCCCGGCCGGGTCTCGTTCTGGAACGTCGGCGGGTACGGCGTCCCCGAGAACTACATCGATGCCGTCCGGCGGGCGGGCGGGCGTCCGGTCCTCCTCCTGCCGGGGGACGACACTCCGGTCGAGGAGATGCTCGAACCCTTCGACGCCCTGCTCCTGGTGGGCGGAGGAGACGTCGAGCCATCCCGATACGGCCGGGAACCACACGCCGAGGTCTACGGTCTCGAGCCCGATCGCGACGGTTTCGAGATCGCGCTCCTCCGAGACGCCGACCGAAGGCAGATGCCGACGCTCGCCATCTGCCGAGGCATGCAGGTGATGAACGTGGCCTACGGCGGGACGTTGATCCAGCACCTCCCCGACCACCCCGAGTATCTGGAGCACGGCACCCCCAGCGGTCAGGATCTGGCTCGTCACGAGGTGAAGCTCGCCCCCGGCAGCCGGATCGCGGAGGCAGCCGGAGCGGAGGTGCTGTCCTGCTCGACGCATCACCATCAGGGGGTGGACGGAGTGGGCGAAGGTTTGTTCGCCACCGGCTGGTCCGAGGACGGATTGATCGAGGCCCTCGAGCGCGACGAGGGATGGATGCTCGGCGTCCAGTGGCACCCGGAGGACAACGCCGAACACGACCCCGCACAACAGGCCGTGTTCGACGCGCTGATCGCCAGGGCGGCGCCAGGGTGAGCGAGCTCCGGATCGTGCGGGCCGAGGGCGACCCCGTCCAACGGGGTCAACGGATCGGCCGTGAGCTTCGCGACCTGGTGAACGAGTCGATCGGCTTCTACGAACGGTACATGTCCCGCCGTGGGGTATCGACGCACCAGCTACAAGAGCTGCTGACGCCGTACCTCGCGGCGGCCGAGTCGAGCTTCCCACAGTTCATGGCCACGCTGAAGGGCATGTCGGCGGGGGCGACCGTCCCGTTCCTGGAGCTGTTCGCAGTGAATGCGTTCGAGGAGCTCGAGCCGCTCCTGGAGGCGCCGGAGGGCGGCACGCTGTTCCTCCGGCGCAAGGAGGGGGGCTTTCCGCCGAGGGCGCCGGGGGATCCGAGCCCGGTCGAACCCAGGATCGAGCGGTGCTCCAGTTTCGCCGTCACCGCGCCGGGGGTTACCCTCCTCGGGCACAACGAGCAATGGGTGGCCGGCGACCTCGGCAACATCGCCGTGGTGATCGACGTTCCCGACGACGGCTCCGTGGCCGTGGCGTCCCCGACGATCGTGTCCTGCCTTCCGGCGGTGGGCGTGAATGGCCACGGCGCGGCCCAAGGGATCGGCTCGCTGACCGCCCTGGACGACCACGTCGGAGTGCCGCGCGTGCTCGTGTCCCGGCACTCGCTGGAAGCGGCCGATCGCGACGACGCCGTCCGGCGAGCCGGGACGGCGTCGCGCGCGGGCGGCTACGGCCACGTGATGGCTTTCCGGGGAGGAGACTCGATGACGATCGAGACGACCGGGAAAGAGCTGGCCGTCCTCGACGGTCCCGGCGCCCATACCAACCACTACCTCGACCGCCGGCTGGCCTCTCTGGGGGTCGAGCCCTCGGAAGGCAGCCGGTCCCGCCTGGCTCGCCTGGACCACCTGTTGGCCGAACGCCGCCCGGCAACTCCGGAGGCCGTCATGGACGTCCTCCGCGATCACGGCCCCGGGCCCGAGGCCATCTGCCTGCACCCGGACCCGGCCGAGGGCGACGAGGCCTCGGCGGTCATGTTCTCCATGGTGGCCGACCTGGAGGCACAACGGCTGTGGGTCGCCTCAGGGAACCCGTGCCGGAACGACTACGTGGAGATCGACCTGACGGGCCTGGCGTTGACGAGGCGGGGATCTGGGTGACCTGGACGACGCCGCTCCTCTACGAACGACTGACGTGGCCCGAGGTCCGGCGGGCGGTGGCCGAGGACCGGGTGTGCCTAATCCCGGCCGGAACGCTCGAGGACCACGGGCCGCACCTGCCCCTCGACACCGATACCAGGATCGCCACCGAGATCTGCGGGCGGGCCGCCGCGGAGATCCCGGAACAGGTCGTGCTGCTGCCGCCGATCATCCACGGGTACACGCCGCATCACATGGACTTCCCTGGTCCCATCACGATCGGATGGGACACGTTCGTCCGGTACTGCACCGACATCGGAACCTCGCTCGCGCGACACGGGTTCAAGCGGATCTTGTACCTGAACGGCCACGGCTCGAACATCCCCCTCGTGGAGATGGCCGCCCGCCTAGTCGCCCTGGAGCATCCCGACGTGCTGGCGGCGGCGGCCTTCTACCTCACCAGCGGAGAGGCCATAAAGGTCATCGATGAGGTTCGGGAATCCGAACCCGGTGGCATGGGCCATGCATGCGAGCTCGAGACCTCGATCTACCTCCACCTGGACCCCGGAGCCGTCGACATGGGCAAGGCCGTCGACGAGAACTCGTTCCCGGAAGGCCAGAACGCCTGGATGGACTGGTCGGACGGGCCGCTCAAGCTCATGCCGTGGTGGAACGCGATCAGCCACACCGGGGTCCACGGTGACGCCACGAAGGCGACCGCGGAGAAGGGCAAGTCACTGATCGAGGCCGCCGTCTTCGAGTGCGTCTCGTTCGTGCGGGAGCTTAGGGACAAACCCTTGCCGGTGCGATGGGATCCCTCGGAACGTCCCTGATTGACCGCCGGTCATCCCTCGGACCCGACCGTGTAACCCGCCCGTGCCTGGAGCTTCCGAGGCGAACCGTGCTATACACGCCGGACGAGGCGGGCGCCCTCAGACCCAACGATGAAACGATGCTGGCAGGTCGTCCGGAGCCTGGGGGAACCCGAGGGCCTCGGCCACTCGTACACAGGTAGGGCAGCGGCCAAAGACGGGAGGGCGAACGATGGGCCTCATGACAGTGGGCAGACGGTTCCGGGTCATCGCGTTCCTGGCCACGGTAGGCGTGATCGTCACGGGGAGCTTCGCGTCTGGAGCACTGGCGCAGACCGCGACCTCTTCACCCAGTAGCTCGGTCGGTCGCACGTTCACGATCGGGGTCCTGGAGGACTTGAATACGATCAACCCGTTCCGGGCGTTATCCGCCACCGAGTACGAATTCCTCAATCTCAACTACGACCTTGCCGTGGAGTTCTCAGACAAGGATCTCACACCGACCGCCGGCCTCGTCACGAAGTGGGAGCACAGCCCGGACGGACTCACATGGACCTACACGATCCGCACCGGCGCAACTTGGCAGGATGGGCAGCCACTGACTGCCAGTGATGTCGCCTTCACCTACGATTTCATAGTCAAGAACAAGATCAGCGCGTTTAGTAACTATTTTCCCTTCACCCAGAGCGTGACGGCTCCGAACGACACCACCGTTGTCTGGAAGACGTCGAAGCCCACGATGGCGCCGGAATTTCCCCCGTGGGTCTACATCCTGCCCGAGCACATATGGGGGGGATTCAGCAGGACCGAGGCCAAGAACTACGAACATATCCCCGTGGTTGGTTCGGGCCCATTCCAGCTGATCGAGTGGAAGAAGGGTCAGTTCTGGAAGTTCCGATACAACTCGCATTACTGGAAGGGGACCCCATACGTTCACACGGTCATCTTCCGCAAGTTCGATAACGCCGAGGCTATGGTTCAGGCCCTGAAGAAAGGCGAGATCGACTTCGCCGACCAGATCCCGGCCGACTTGTTCCAGACGCTGCAAAGCCAGCCAGGCATCACGGCCAACGTCCCTGCCACCACGGAGTTCGACCAGATGAGCTTCAACATGGTGCCGAACGGCCAGCCAGCGCCGACCTGTAAGAACTGCGGCGACAGCACGGCCCACCCGGCAATCCAAGACCAGCAACTGCGGCTGGCCATCGCAATGGCCATCGACAAGCAGGCCCTAGTGGACAAGGTGATGCGGGGATACGCCGTGCCCGGCACAACCATCGTCCCAAGCGGGTTCCCGCAATGGCACTGGCAGCCCCCGTCGGACCAGATCATCCCCTTCGACATCGCAGGGGCCAATCAGATTCTTGACCAGGCCGGCTACATGGACACCGACGGCGACGGGATCCGGAACATGCCAGATGGAGGAGAGAACCTGAGCTTCCGGTTCTCCGTGATGCCCAGCGAGCCCCAAGAGGTCAAGGCTGCGCCGTTCATTAGGGGCTGGCTCAAGCAGATCGGAGTGGAGATCAAGCCAGAGGCGATCTCGCAGGGCAAGTTGGTCGACAACTGGTACGCCAACGACTACGACATGTACATGTGGGGATGGGGGCCCGATCCAGACCCCGACTTCATCCTATCTACCTTCACGACCGGCCAGTGTGAGTCGTGGAGTGACACGTGTTTCTCCGACCCTCAGTACGACGATCTGTACCAGCAGCAGCGGAATGCGATCGATCCATCGGTCCGTAAGCCAATCATCGAGCAGATGCAGGAGATCGTCTACGAGAAGGTCCCGGAGGTCGTGCTCTATTACAGCGGGCGCCTTCAGGCCTACCGGAGCGACCGATGGACTGGCTTCGTCCCGCAGCCCCAACCAAATGGCTTCCTACTCTTTGCCTACGGCAATAGCTCCTACGTGCACCTCAGGCCGGTGAGCGGCGAGGTTACTTCGCCGGGCGGCGGAGTTTCAGGTCTCATATGGCTGGGAATCGCGCTCGGCGTTGTTGTCGTAATCGGCGGCATCCTGCTTGCCCGTCGACGGAGTGAGGAGGGGCGGGCATAGGACAGCCGTCTTCGGAGCACGGGACAGACGAGCGGGCTGAATGAAGACGAGGACGTACCTGCTTCAGAAGATCGGGCAGGTCGTCCTAACGATGTTCTTCATCTTGTTGTTCAACTTTCTGCTGTTCCGCGTTCTGCCCGGGAACCCAGCCGTCCTCCTTGCCCGGGCCGCCGGAGCACGCCTGACCAAGGCAGACCAACTGCAGCTGATCCGCGATCTGGGACTCGACAAGCCGTTGATCGGTCAGTTCTTCACGTACATCGGAGACACGTTGCGCGGAAACCTGGGGAAGTCAACGATCGTGTACCCGGGTCAGTCGGTCACGAGTATCTTCAGTGAGTTTCTGCGCCCCACGTTGATCCTCGTTGGGATCTCCACGATCCTTTCTACGATCTTCGGCGTTCTGATGGGCATCCACGCTGGATGGCGGCGGGGAAGCAGATTCGATCTCTCCTCGATGGGGTTCTCCCTGGTCCTGTACGCCATGCCGGAATGGTGGCTGGGGATCCTGCTGCTGATCTTCTTCGCGGTCACGCTTGGCCTGTTTCCGACGGGCGGTCTGGTTTCGGTCACGCAGAACTATACGGGTTTTGGGCACTTCGTCGATCTACTGAACCATCTGTTCTTACCCTGCCTGACCCTCACACTCGCGTTCCTCGGGGAGTACTACCTCCTGATGCGGTCCTCTCTTCTTGACGTTCTGGGCGAGGAGTACATCACGTTGGCACGGGCTAAGGGTCTTCGCGAGAAGCTCGTGCTGTGGCGCCACGCTGTCCGCAACGCACTGCTGCCGACGGTCACCTTGGTCGCGTTGAACTTCGGGTACGTTCTCGCGGGGGCCATCACCGTGGAGACTGTCTACTCATATCCTGGCTTGGGGAAGCTCACATTCGATGCGCTCTCGGCCAAGGACTTTCCACTCCTCCAAGGGATGTTCCTCTTCTTCAGCCTCGCGGTGATCATCGCCAACCTGATCGCAGACCTTCTGTACGCCTACCTCGACCCGAGGGTACGGGAGGCCTGATGGCAAGGATTCCGGCCGTCCCAACTGGCACTGAGCCAGGCCCGGAGTTCAGGGGATCGCTGGGCGAGGACCGAGTCCCGCACACGCCGCGGGCCATCACATGGAAGCGCCGGCGCCGGGCGGTCACTCAGTTCTGGAGCATCTACCGCAAGAACGGGATGGGCATGGCGGGCCTGTATATCCTGGTGATCTTCGGAGCGATCGCCTTGCTCGCTCCCGTCATCTCGAGCTCTCGAGGCCTCGACCCCACGCTGGCTAACGGTCCGATCCTCGCCGGCCCAAGCTTGAAGTACCCGCTCGGTACCGACGATCTCGGTCGGTCCGTCCTCACCATGACCATCTGGGGATCCAGGATCTCGCTCATGGTTGGACTCATGGCCACGGTCCTGACGATGATCATCGGCGCATCGGTCGGCATCGTCGCTGGCTACCGGGGCCGGTGGGTCGACGCCCTCCTGATGCGGATAACAGACTGGTTCCTCGTTATCCCGTGGCTCGCTCTGGCCATCGTGCTCGCGTCAATCTTGGGCCAATCGCTATTCATCATCGTCGTGGTGATCGCCGTTACCTCTTGGCCGTCTACTGCGCGAGTGGTCCGGGCCCAAGTCCTCTCAGTTAAGCAGCGGCCGTTCGTCGAGCGGGCGAGGGCCCTTGGGGCCAGCGACTGGCACCTCGTGACTCGCCACGTCTTGCCGAATGTCTTTCCCGTGATCTTCGCGAATACGATCCTCGTGGTGGCCATCGCGATCCTGTCGGAGACGACTCTGTCGTTCTTGGGCCTGGGAGACCCCCTTCACGTATCGTGGGGGACGATTCTCGAGTTCGCTTATGACGCTGGAGCTACCTCCCTCGGCGCGTGGTGGTGGCTCGTGGCGCCGGGGGTATGCATCGTGCTGGTGGTGCTGGCGTTCACGATGTGCGGGTACGCCTTTGACGAGATCCTGAACCCCCGGATCCGGGAGCGATGAGCCTCCTCTCGGTTCGTGACCTCTTCGTGAACTACCGCACGCAGGGAGGGCCGGTCCCGGCCGTGCGCGGAGTAGACATCGAGATCGGGAAGGGCGAGGTCCTGGGACTCGCCGGCGAGTCCGGATGCGGTAAGTCGACCATCGCCGGAGCGCTGCTGCGGCTCCTCCCGACCGGGACCGAGGTCACCGGCTCAATCTTGCTGAACGGCGAGGACGTGCTGGGCATGAAGCCGGGGCGCCTCCGAGCGGTGCGATGGACGGAGACCTCGATCGTGTTTCAGGGGGCCATGCACGCGCTCAACCCGGTGCAACGGGTGGGGGAGCAGATCGAGGAGGCCATCCTCATCCATCAACAGGCCGGGGACAGGGAAGCTCGCCTTCGAGTGGGTAGCCTGCTCGAGCATGTCGGCCTGCCGCAGCGCCGGATCAGAGATTACCCTCACGAGCTCTCGGGTGGTCAGAGGCAGCGGGTGATGATCGCCATGGCTCTGGCCTGCAACCCCAGCCTGATCATCGCCGACGAGCCGACCACCGCCCTCGACGTGATGGTGCAGGCGCAGGTGCTGAAGCTGCTGAAGGAACTCCAGCGCGAGTTTGGGCTGGCCATGCTGTTCATCACCCACGACCTTTCGGTGTTGATCGAGGTGTGCGATCGCCTGGCCGTCATGTACGCCGGGAGGATCGTCGAGGAGGGCCCGGCCCAGTCGGTGTTCTACGAGTCCGCCCACCCATACACGCGGGCCCTCTCCGCCGCGTTCCCCGCCATCGGCGAGGGGAGATTCCGGCGAGCTCCCTCGGGCCTGCCGGGTGACCCGCCGTATCCTCAAGATCTTCCCGACGGATGCACGTTTCATCCGCGTTGTCCCGTCGCCTTCGAGGCCTGCCCCCATATCGACCCACGGCTGTTCGACGTCACCCCGGGGTGGCGCGCCGCGTGCCTCCTGGTCGACTCGGCCAAGTCCGAGCTGGAGGGGGCACGAACCCCCGGATCCGGCCCATGAACGAGCGGAACAGCCCCGGGGAACAGGCGATGGACCACGAGGTGGCTCCACCGTTGCTCGAGGTCCGCGACCTCAAGGTCACGTTCGCCGGACGGGTCGGCCTGGGGGCCGGCATCCTCGGTCGGAAGGCGACGCAGTCCAGGGCCGTGGATGGCGTGAGCCTTCAGCTTCGCCAGGGTGAGGTGCTCGCCCTGGCCGGTGAGTCGGGGTGCGGAAAGACCACGACCGCGAGGGCCATCATGGGCCTCGAGCCACCGAGGGAAGGCCAGATCCTGTTCCAGGGCAAGAGGATCTCGAAGGGCCTTCGGGCCTATCGGCGGAAGGTGCAGATGATCTTCCAGGACCCCACCGGCGCGCTCAACCCTCGTCAGACTATCTACGAGTCGGTTGCCGAAGGCCTGCGAATCCACCGGATCCACCAGGGCCCGCATGGCCAGACCGAGCAAGAGCTCGTGGCTCGCGCGCTCTCCCGGGCCGGGATGCGACCCCCCGAACGGTTCTTCTTGAACTACCCGCACGAGCTCTCCGGAGGGCAACGCCAGCGGGTGGTGATCGCCGGAGCCCTCGTGCTCGACCCGGTGATGCTGGTCGCCGACGAGCCCGTGTCGAACCTCGACGCGTCGGTGCGCGGTGAGATCCTTCGCCTACTTCTTCAGGTCCGGGACGACCTCGGCCTGGCCATCCTGGTGGTCACGCACGACCTGGGATTAGCCTGGACCATCGCCGATCGTGTGGCGGTGATGTACCTCGGCCGGATCGTCGAGATCGGCCCGGCCGAGGATGTACTGACCAAACCGCTCCACCCCTACACGAAAGCACTGTTGAACGTGGTGCCGGAGGCCGGCGGACTGGACCGGCCGATCCTCACAGGGGAGCCGCCGGACCCAACGAGGATCCCACCGGGATGCCGGTTCCACCCCAGGTGCCCCGAGGTGGCAACGGGCGCGGCCCGAGCGGCCGGGGTGGAGGACCGATGCAGGGGAGAGGACCTCGGGCTCATCGAGCTTCGCCCCGGACACTTCGCCGCGTGCCACCTCGCCGCCGTCACGGTCGGCGAGAGCAGGGAGATTTCCACGTCGCAACCTTAAGGCTGAACGGTCAACGACGCGGGTCGTCGACCGGTCAGGCGTTCGCCGAGCGCTCCCGCTCCTCCTGGTCCCCCTTCAGGACGCCGAGGATGGCTTCCATCTCTGTGTCGCCCACCGGTACCTCTCGACCGGACGCCCGGGCCGCCGCGAGGATGGTCCGAAGGTTCGCCTCGGCCATCTCGGCCCGGGCCTCGAGATCCCTGACCCGGCTTGCCAGCGCATGCGCCCGGCGCTCCGCATCGTCCCGAGCCTCGCGAGACTCGCGAGCTTCCTCTCTGGCGGTGCGCAGGCCGGCTCGGAGGGAGGCGACCTCCCGTCCGAGCTCGATCATCCGCTCGATGGCCTCGCGACCGATCTCCGAATAGGTTGGCCGGGAGGGTGGCCCCGGTTCGGCCGCCGGTTGCCGGGTGGACCTCGGCCTGCGGGGCCGGGGCACCTGTTCCCGCTCGCCGGGCTCGATGGGTCTGGGGTCCACCAGCCGGTATTTGCCATCTACCATCTCCAGGCGACGCCGTGCCAGCAACGCCCGGACCGCGCGAGCCGCGGCGAGCGGCTCGGGGAGGCCCATGTCCCGCGCGATGTCCGCGGGGCTCACCTCCAGCGGCTCGCCCGGCCCGACCCTGGACGCCACCGCGGCCAGAAACGCGTTCGCCCGCTCCAGGCTCTCCTGGTTCACGCGGCTATCGTGGCAAGTTCCGAGCCGGACCGCCAGCCGGTCGCGTGCCTCTTGATCATCCCGTCGCTGCCAGGATTTGACCCCGTCGCCGGGAGCGGTGTATACATCGCGATGGAGCCGCTGGAACCTTCGGGTTCCGGCGGCTCCATCGTTGCCCCTGTAGCCCTCGTTGGTGGAGATCCGGTGTCAGGCCACCACGACGAGCCCGCCGGTCGGACGGCCATCGATGCGCCCCTCTCCGGGGTGCGTGTGGTGGATTTCTCCCGGGTCCTCGCGGGGCCACTCGCCACGATGACCCTGGCCGACCTGGGCGCCGACGTGGTGAAGGTCGAGCGCCCGGGCACCGGCGACGACACCAGGCGGTGGGGACCGCCGTTCGTCGGCGAGGACGCCGCGTACTTCCTCTCCCTCAACCGGAACAAAGGATCGGTCGTCCTCGACCTGTCGACGCCCGACGGCAGACAGGCCGCCCTCGACTTGGCCATCCGGGCGGACGTCGTGGTCGAGAACTTTCGACCCGGGCTCATGGCCAGCTTCGGCCTGGACTACGAATCCCTCGCGTCCCTCCATCCGAGTCTCGTGTATTGCTCGTTGGTCGCGTTCTCCGATGAGGGCGAGGGAGCGTCGAAGCCGGGCTACGACATCATCGTCCAGGCCCTCTCGGGACTGATGAGCTTCACCGGCCACCCGGGCGGGGAGCCCACCAAGGTCGGGGTCGCGCTCTTGGACGTGATCGCGGGGCTGTACGCCGCGAACGGCATCCAGGCCGCGCTCCTCGGCCGGGCTGGGACGGGTAGGGGACGGAAGGTCACCGTCTCGCTGTTCGAGGCGAGCCTCGCCGCCCTGGTGAACCAGGCGGCGAACTACCTGCTGGGCGGCGCCGTCCCCGGCCCCATCGGCAACGAGCACCCGAACATCGTTCCCTACCAACTGTTCGAGTCCGCCGACCGCCCATTCATCCTGGCGGCCGGCAACGATAAGCTGTTCCGGCTCACGTGCGAGGTGATCGCGCGGCCCGAGCTGGCCGAGGATCCTCGGTTCGCCTCGAACGACGCCCGCGTTCGGAACCGCTCCGAGCTGATCCCACTGCTGCAGGATGCCTTCCGGGCACGCCCGGTCGACGCATGGCTGCGCACCCTCGAGCGCGCGGGCGTGCCGTGCGCTCCCGTCAGGAGTTTGGACGAGGTGTTCGCCTCGCCGGAAGGCCGGGCCATGGTGCAGGACGTGGCGGATCGGGTCCGAGGACCGCTGCGGCTGGTTGCCAACCCCATCCGGCTCTCCGGCGGGCTCCTGCCGGTCCGCCGCCCACCACCCCTTCTCGGGGAGGACACGGATCAGGTCATGACCGAGTGCGACTGAGTGTCCGATGCTCTTGAGCACGCGACACGCCGAAGCGCGGCCTGCCCCCTCGTCGCGTCACGTGGTCACGGCCGTTGGATGACCGCCGCTCCCGGCCCCCTCACAAATCGGCCTGGTGTTGCGCCAGTGTGCTCGCCATCGGAGATTACGGGCGTCCCGTTCACGAGGACGTGCCTGACCCCCATCGAGTATCGGTGTGGGGTCTGAGGGGTCGCCTGATCCCGGATCTCCGCCGGGTCGAACACGACAACGTCCGCGTACGCTCCCTCGCGCAGCCTCCCGCGGCCGTCGAGCCGGAGGTTTTCGGCGGGCAGGCTCGTCATCCGCCGAATGGCCTCGTGGAGAGGAAGGATCCGCTCATCGCGTACGTACGTGCCGAGGACGCGGGCGAACGCACCGTACGCCCTCGGGTGCGGATTGGCCTTCAGGAAGACCCCCTCGGGCGCTTGCGACTCCTCATCGGAGCAGAAGCTGACCCATGGGAGTGCGAGGACCTTCCGCACGTTGTCCTCGGACATCCCGAAGTAGAGCGCGCCAACATTGTTGTCGTCCTCGACGAGGAGATCAAGTACCGTCTCTTCAGGTGTCGTTCCCCGCAGCGACGCCACCTCGGCGAGCGTCGCGCCCGTTAGGTCGCGAAGCGCGTCTTGACGGAATCCAGCGACCACGATGCCGTCCGGCTCGGTCTCGAGGAATGGGTTCTCCCACGCCCTGGAGGGGGAGGGGGAGCGCATGTCATCGAGCACGCGAGCCCGCGTCTCCGAATCCCTCAGCCGACCCAGGAGCGCGTCGAAGCCGCCGTCGTGGGCCCATGGCGGGATACACGCGTCGAGGCCGGTTCCCGAGAATGTGTACGGGTACGCATCGGCCGTGATCCAGTACCCGTCGTCGCGCGCGGCCTCAACCATCGCGATCGCCTGGTCCATCTTCGGCCAGTTGGTCCGTCCGCTCGCCTTCAGGTGATAGATCTCGGCCCGGACGCCAGCCAGTCGAGCGATCTCGAGGAGTTCCTCGACTCCTTCGAGAAGCGTCGAGCCTTCGCTACGTATGTGCGAGGCGTACATCCCGCCGAACTCGGCGGCGACCGTCGCAAGCGCCACGAGCTCTTCCGTTGTCGAGGAGGTCGCCGGCGGACAGATCAGAGCCGAGGCCACGCCGAGCGCGCCTTCGACCATCGCCTCGCGCACGAGGTCGCGCATCCGGTGGAGCTCCAGCTTGTTCGCCGGTCGGACGTCGTACCCCATCACGTGGATGCGCACGGTTGAGGCGCCGACGAAGGAGGCCACGTTCGGCGACACGCCTCGACGCTCGAGCCATTCGAGGTACTCGCCGAGGGTCGTCCATTCGATCTCGTATTCGACGAGGGGGTTGCCGGCCCCTCGGCGCTCGATCTCGTCCTTCATCCCTTCCGTGAGCGGCCCCATGGACCAACCCTCGCCCATGACTTCGAGCGTTACGCCTTGCCGGAGGTCGCTCTGCGATCGGCCGTCCTCGATTAGTGACTCGTTCGACCAACTCATCATGTTGATGAACCCAGGTGCGACCGCGAGACCCTCGGCATCGATCACGCGACGGACAACGGGTCCGACATCACTGACGGCCACGATGCGATCGCCCCGGATCACGACGTCGGCGACGACCGACGGGCCCCCGCTTCCGTCGTAGACGTTTCCGCCTCGGATGACGAGGTCAGCCTCGATGGCTTCTGGCAAGACAGTCAGGGCAACTCACGAAACAAGTGGCGCACGATGTCGGTGAAGGTACCGAATGCTCGGTATCCTGACTATGAGAACTCGTCGAAGATCCGCAGCTCGATCGCGCGAAATGCGTCCCACCGCTTGTGACCCATATACGAGTTGGCGAGCGAGATGACTCCGACCTGCTTATCCGGGCGGAAGAACAACCGCGTCGCGGCTCCGTAGTCGCCGCCCGTGTGGCCCATCCGGAAGTAGCCGTTCGGCGATGCGCCGTACCAGATGAGCCCCTGGTGCCACGAGACGACGTCCGGGATCTGGTTCCTCCGGATCTCGCGGACCGTGCTCCTCTCGAGGATGCGCACGTCACCGATCGTCCCGTGGTTCATGAACGCGGCGAGGAACGTCGCCAGATGGACGGCGCTCGTCCGGAGCGCCCCGTCCGGGTAGTCGGGATACCCGTACTGGAAGTAAGCCTTGAACCTTCCAGTGTCCCGGTCGAGCCGGTACGGCATCGCGAGGTTGGTCGTGGTGATGTCCGCCAGCCGGAACCCGGATTGGTCCATGCCGAGCGGCGTCAGGATACGCTCCTTACAGAGCTCATTGAAGTCAAGACCCGCGACGACCTCGGCCACATACCCGGCGAGCGCGACCGCGATGTTCGAGTACGAGTACGCCTTCCCGGGACGCCGTTCGTAGAAGTTCGCGTCCTCGCGGTACCTGGTCCCTCCCGACACCAGGTACGAGCGCTCGAAGTCGCCGAGCACGATCGGCGAGTCGCCGTGGAAGTACAGCGTTGGGTTCGAGTACGGCGTGCCCCAAACCTTGTACCGGTCACCGATCGCCGACGTGTGTACGAGGAGCATCCGCATCGTGACGGCCGCGTTCGGCGCGGCTGGGATGTGCACCTCGAACGGGAGGTAGTCGTTGACGTTCGCGTCGAGGTCGAGCAGGCCGTCCTCGACGAGAGTCATGATGCCCGCGCACGTCACGGTCTTCGCGACCGAAGCGAGCATGAACACGGTGTCCAGCTTCACCCTGACACCGTTCTCGCGATCCGCCCACCCGCTCGCGGCCGATGCAACGATCTCGTCGCCGCGAACCACGGCGACGGCGATGCCGGGCGTCATCGCTCGGAGTCGCTGCTGACGCACGAGCCGCTCGAGGTCAAGGGTCAGCGCCCGCGCGCTCCGCACGAACGTGAACGGCGCGACCGCGCCGACGGTCGTGGCGACCGCGGTGTTGCGGAGAAACTCCCGGCGGGTCAGACGATTGGGGGCTGGCGGCGTTCGGGTCTCGCGCACCATCGGCACATGCTGCGCCGACGAGACCGCACGCGCAAAACCGGATCGACTTCGTGCGCGGCGTTCTCGTACGGGTCGACGATTGCGATCGGTCGGCCTGGTGGGCCCCGCGGACTCCGAATGCCGACGGTGTGCTCTAGAGACCAAACGGGCAGGTCAAGGCACTCATTGGAGCGATCCCAGCAGGACGCCGTTGAGGGCCAGCCCGTGAACGCCTCGGAGCGATGGGGTGCCGCCCTGGCGAGCTGGGCCATACCGGACGAGATCATGTCGCGGGCCCCCGAGTCGCCGTGGACCTTCCCACCCGAGCTGTTCCGGTCCCGGGCGGGACGAGCGACGATCGGCCAACCCTCACCCACAACCGCTCGGGCTGCGGAGGCGCTGCCGGATGGCGGCACGGTCCTGGACGTCGGCGTAGGTGCAGGGGCCGCGTCGGTTCGACTGTGGCCGCAGGCGTCTCGCGTCTCAGGCGTCGACGGCTCTCAGGCCATGTTGGAGGAGTTCCTTCGGGCCGCGGCGGCCGCGGGCGTCGACGCGGTCCCGGTCCTCGGCCAGTGGCCCGACGTCCGTGATGAGGTCGAGCCCTCCGACGTCGTGGTGTGCGCGCATGTCCTGTACAACGTTCAGGACCTCGAGCCCTTCGCGCGGGCGCTCGACGCCCACGCTCGCCGTCGCGTCGTGATCGAGATCACGTCCACGCACCCGCTGGCATGGATGAGCGACCTGTGGCTTCGGTTCCATCGCCTCGAACGGCCCACCGAACCCACGGCCGACGACGCCGAGGACGCGCTCCGCGATTTCGGATTCGACGTCGGACGCAAGGACATCGAGCGCCCACCAACACCGAGCGGGTTCCAGCGGCGCGAGGACGCCGTTGGGCTCATCCGGCGAAGGTTGTGTCTGACGCGCGATCGCGACGACGAGGTGGTGGAGGCCTTGGGCACGCGCCTGACGCAGCACGAGGGGCTCTGGTCGGCGGGCCCGGACACGCAGCGGCTGGTGACGATGTGGTGGGACACGGCCGCGCGAACATGAGCGAACCGGATCGAACCGGATCGAACTACTGCGTTCGCCGCGACACGTAGTCCCGGACGATGAAGTCGCCGATCTCCCGGTCGTCCATCAGGAAGATGCGCCCCGCGGTCAGCTTGGCCAGGCGTTCCATGAACCGGATCAACCCCGGCGAGTCCTCCAGCATGAACACGTTCACCGTCACGCCGGCACGCGACAGCCGGAGCGCCTCGGCGAGCGTCAACTGGATGGTCCTGGGGACGGGCGGCCAGGAGAAGAACACCTCCTCGCCCTCCAAGTGAGCCGTGGGCTCGCCGTCGGTCACCATGATCACCTGCCGCGTGGCCCGGGGGTGCTGCGCCAGCAGCCGCCCGGCCAGGTTGAACGCATGCTGCATGTTCGTTCCGTAGACGCGTTCCCATCCAGCGGCGGTGAGGTCCTGGGGCTCCATCCTCCTCGCGTAATCGGAGAACCCGATCATGTACAGCCGGTCGTGCGGATATCGGCCCTCGATCAGCGCGTGAAGGGCCAGGGCCATCCGCTTCGCGTGCACGAAGTGGCCCCGGAGCGGCATGGAGAAGGACAGGTCGAGCAGCAAGGCCGTGGCGGCCTCGGTCCGCTGCTCCGCGTCGACCAACTCGAAGTCGTCGGGGCGGAGATGAACGTCGGCACCGGGTCCGCCTCGGACAACGGCGTTGAACACGGTGCGCTGCACCGCGATCTGGCCGGTATCGCCGAATGTCCAGGGCCGGGTGGAACCGGTCGGCTCGGCCGGGCCACCGACTTCCCGGGCATCGTGGGTCCCCTCTCGGTCCCGGCGCAGGCGCTCGAACACCTTGACCAGGGCCCGCTCGCCGAGCTTGCGAGCGCCCTTCGGCGTGACCTCCAACCGTCCCTCACGCCGGGAGACCAGGCCCGCCTGCTCCAGGGTCCGCTCGATCTGCTTGAGCCTCCGGAGATCGCGCGCGGCAGCCTCACCCAAGGTGCGACGGAGGGCTTCCTCGTCGACGTCCTCCAGTGATGCCCCCGCGTACTCCCCGCGCATCGATCGGTCCAGATCCTCGAAATCGTGCAACCGCTCCATGGCGTCCACCGTCGCCGACAGGGGCATGGCTTCGTCTCCGGCCGCCAGCGCCGGATCGCCCCACGGCATGTCGGGGAACATCGATGCGAGGTTCGCCCCCAGCCGATCGACCTCGAAGGCGAGATCCATGTCGGCCATCACCTGCTCGGCGAGGGCCTGGAGCTCGGCACGTTGCTCACTCGAGAGCGAGGCGAGCAGTCTCGACAGCGCTGCCATCCTCCGGGCCATGTTCTCGAGCAACTCGTCCAGCGTTCTCGGGTTGTCGGGGAACATGTCCCCATACCTCTGCATGAACCCGTCGAAGTCGTCGTCCTCGCCCCGATCCCGCCGTTCGATCATCTGGTTCAGCTCGGCGAGCATGTCCTTGAACCGCTGGATCTGCTCAGGGGAGATGTTGCGCATCCCCTCTGCCATGTTGCGGAAATACGCGCCGAGCACCTGATCCCTCAGGTGCTCCATCAGCTCGTCGAATTCCCGCTGGGCCTGCTGATCCACGAACCGGTAGTCCGACAGCTCGCGGATCTGGCCGGGGACGTCCGGGGGAAGCGAATCGAGGACCGCCTCGCGCATCCGCGCGTCCTCCTCGGCCTTGAACGAGAGCGTCGAGCGCTCGCGTTCCACGATCTCCCCCAGCCGCTCACGGATCTCTTCCAGCGGGCCCTGAAGGTTCAGCCGGGCCTGCTCGCGGGCCCGTGCCTCGCGCAGCCGCGCCCGAAGCGCGTCGAGGCCGCCGAACCGACCCCGCATACCCCGCCGCAACAGGCCGGACATGGCGCCCTGCGCCCCGGCTCCCGACAGGAGGTCCTCCGACATCTCCTCGAGGAGCTCGGCGGCCGGGACGTCCGGCCCCAAAGGGTCCTGGCTCCCGTCCCACTGCGAGTACCGCGACCGCATCCACCCAGGGTACGCCGGGTCCGCTGGAACGTCGTGCGGCCGCTAGGCGAAGCCGAGTCCAGTAGTGAGTGCGCGCAGGGCCAGGCCGAAGCAGAAGAACGCAGCCCACGCGAACGGGATCCACGGGCGGGCTCGGAACGGCTCCTCCCGGGCGAATGCGTGGGCGATGAGCAGAAGGACGAGCGGCCCGAACCCGTAGACGTAGTGGAGCCAGGTCTCCGGCCGATACCCCAGGACGAGGAGCACGACCCCGATGAGCGCCTGTACCACGGCGGCCACCTGGACCGCCGCCAGCCACCGCCAGAACCAGTCGCCGGCCTGGCGCCTCGCGATCCAGATCACCAGTCCCCAGAGCCAGCCCACAGCGAACAGGGCGACGACGACGTACCCGACGAACTCGTGGACCCGACGCACGCCGGCAGATCCTACGAGGCCGAGGGTCCCTCGTAGCGGTAGGCCCCCAGCCTTCCGGACTGCTCCTTGTTCAGTCGGCGGGAGAGATGCAGCCCCTCCATGGCGAACTCGACGGCGGAGGCGGCCACACCGGGACTCTCCTCCTCCACGCCCAGCCGCTCGAGCAACTTGGCCAGACCCGGGAGATCGCCGAACTGGCCGAGCACCTCCGAGGCAGGCGTGAGGTCCGAGGTCTCGGCCACGAAGCCGGCCCCGAACTTCGACAGGATCGGGGCGAAGTCGAACCCCGAAAGCCGGCGGCGGAAGACCTCCAGCTCCGCGGTGCGAAGGGCTCGCAGCAGGATCTCCTCCTCCCGTCCCTCCTCGATGGTGTCGAACTCAACCCGCCCGAGCGAGGCCTCCAGCACGGCCGGGAGGTCGCACACCCGAGGCACTGCCTCCGGCTCACCCGTTCGGGCCGCGCGGCGGACCGCAGCCGCCGACATCGTCTCGAGGTTGCCTATCGAGTACCGCACGGACACGCCCGAGCGATGATTCACGTGGGGCGACCGCCTGAGCTCGGCGGTCAGGGCCGCCAGGACCTCCTCCATGTACCGGGGAACGCGGATCGGCGCGTCGCCGGCCGGTGGGCGGGACTCCTGGTCCATGATCCGGATCTCATCGGCGAGCGACTCGGGGTAGTGCGTCCGAACCTGGGTGCCGAACCGATCCTTGAGAGGGGAGACGATCCGGCCGCGGTGCGTGTAGTCCTCCGGGTTCGCCGTCACGACCAGGAGCAGGTCGAGCGGGAGTCGGATGCGGTACCCGCGGATCTGGACGTCGCGCTCCTCCAGGATGTTGAACAGGGCGACCTGGATGCGTTCGGGGAGGTCGGGCAGCTCGTTGATGGCCACGATGCCGCGATTGGTCCGGGGGATGAGCCCGTAGTGGATCGTGAGCTCGTCGGCCAGGTACCGGCCCTCCGCCACCCGGATCGGATCGACGTCGCCGATCAGGTCGGCCACCGAGGTGTCGGGGGTGGCCAGCTTCTCGGCGTACCGCTGGTCTCGTCCGATCCAAGAGAGGGGGACGGCGTCACCCTCAGTCCCAACAAGCGCTCGGCACCGGGCGCAGATGGGCCGGTACGGATGGTCGTTCACCTCGCAGCCGGCGATGGCCGGCGCTTCGTCGTCGAGGAGCCCCACCACGTTTCGGATCAGCCGGGTCTTCGCCTGTCCGCGCTCGCCGAGCAGGATCAGGTCGTGCCCGGCGAGGATACCGCGCTCCAGTGCCGGGAGCACCGACGCATCGAACCCGACGATCGAGGGGAACAGCTGCTCCCCCAGGCCAAGTCTGGCGAGGAGGTTTGCCCGGAGCTCCTCCTTCACGGTGCGGTCGGGATAGCCGCCGGCGCGAAGCTCCCCGATAGTGGCCGGTCGATTCATCGGGTCCAGCCTACCGGCTCGGGAAAATAGCGATGAACCGCGCTTCGGTCAAAGGGCGGATCCATGGTCCTGGACGGGATCGCTTGGTGCGGATCAAGTGAATCGCACGGTCACGAGCCCCGCCGCCAGCAGGACCATCGCCAGCCAGAGGTACCTGAGCGCCGTTTCGGGGGTTCGGCGGAGCGCGGAGGCGTCGAGCGCCTCCGCGCTCCCGTCCGCCAACGTGAGCTCACCCGAGACGGACCTGACGTGTCGCCGCAACCGCCTGACCGGGGTCGAGAGCGTGCGCTGCGCTACGGAGAGCGCAGCGCACGCGCCCCCTACGACCACGGAAGGCGCCGACACCCGCCCGGTCTGCGCGAAGAACCCGGTGATCGCCGGGAACGCCCCCCAGGCGAGCGCGAACCACAGGTCGGAATGGAACCATCCCCCGAACAGCTCAAGGTTGTAGGCGACCACGATGAACCCGCCGAACGCGATGAAGACGGACAGCCAGTGGCTCACCTCGATCACGCCGTCGATCCCGAGCGCGATCGCGCCGCCGAGCCCGACGATCGCGATCGTCCACAGCACCCCGTCCGGGATCCGGGTCGAGAGCGGCCGGCCATGGAGCTCGTCCATCGCGTGCGCGGCCAACCCCATCCCCAGGAGAAACGCGACGAGGCTCTCCGCGAGCCACCGGCCGTTCACCTCGGACGCGAGCGATGCCCCGATCGCCACGTACGACAGGTGCCACAGCGTGTACGGCGGGTGCAGAAGGGTCCAGTAATCCCGCCATCCCCCGGGCGCGAGCGCGTAGAACGCGGGACCCTCGGGCCGCTCAGACACCGGTCACCGCCGTGCGCTTCACGCCCCAGATCACCATGCCGGCCCCCAGTCCCATGGCTCGGCTCCGAACCCTGTGGATCCCGGACTCCTGCCACATCCGGATCTGGACCGGCAGGGGGTATCGCTCGTAGAAGCGCTCGATGCTGGGGCCCAGGAACCGGCCGGTCCGACGCCATGCGTCCGATGCCACCCACCCCACCGCGGGCATCACGGTGCGCGTATACACCTTCCAACCCAGGTGCGCATATGGGTTCTGCGGGACGTGGAACTCGAGCCCGGCAAGGACGCCACCCGGCCGAAGCACCCGCGCCAGCTCGGCCAGCGTGGTCCGTGGGTCGTCCACGTAGCGCAGCAGATAGGTGAAGGTCACCGAGTCGAAGGCCTCGTCCGTGAACGGCAACCGCTCGGCCTGTCCCATGACGAACGTGATGTGGCCCTCCAGACCCTCGTCCTTCAGGGCCTGGACCCCCCGCCGAAGCATGGGTTCGCTCTGATCCACCCCCACGATGCGGAGGTTGCGACGCCCGGCCAGCTCCCGAGCGACGAGCCCCGTCCCGGTGGCCACGTCCAGGACCCACGCCCCGGGGATGGCGTTCACCTTCGAGACCAGGAACCGCCGCCATCGAGGGTCCTGCCCGAACGACAGGACCACCCCCATCCGGTCGTACTGCGGCGCGATGGCGCCGAAGAGTTGCCTGGCGAAAGTGGTGCGCTCGGATGCCATCAGGTGGTGAGACTACGCCGGGACGCGGACGGCCACAGGCTCACGGCCGGCGTTCAGGAAGGGCGAAACAGCCCGGGGAGATCGGCGATGGAGTCGATCACGTGATCGGGCTTGTTCGAAGGCGGCTCCAGATCCGTTGGCATGAACTTCCCGGTCCTGACCAGGATCCCCACGAGCCCGGCCGCCTGCGCACCAAGCACGTCGTTCACGATGTCGTCGCCGACCATCGCCGTCCGCTCGATCGGCGTCCCCACCATGGCCACGGCTTCGTGGAAGAACGTCGGAGACGGCTTTCCGCATATCACCGCCTTCCGGCCCGTCGCCTCCTCCAACCCCACGATGAACGCGCCGCCGTCGAGCTGTAGGCCTTCCTTCGTCCGCCAGTACATGTTGCGGTGCATTCCGATGAGGGCCGCCCCGCCCATCAGCATCCCGAAGGCCCGGTTCAGACGCTCATAGCTGAAGTCTGTCCCCGCACCTCCGATGACCACTACGTCGGCGCCGTCCTCGACCAGCTGCACCTCTGGAAGGTCGTCCGTCGGATCGCCGTCCGAGAGCAGGAACACCTTCGCCCCGGGATGATGGGATCCAAGGTACGAGCCCGTCATCACCACGGCTGTCACGACGTCATCCCCCGCGACGTCGACGCCGGCATCCCGAAGGGTCCTGGCCAGCTCGTGGCGGCTGTGCGAGGTCGTGTTGGTGATGAGCCGGAAGGGGATCCCTCGTGCTCGCAGCCACCCCACCGTCTGGGCCGCCCCGGGGATCTGCTCCCACGACATGACCAGGACGCCGTCGATGTCGAGCAGGACGCCGTTGATCTCGTCCATCGCGGCAGTCTATTCAGCCGTCGCGGACGACCTCGGCGCAGCCGGGTGCCCGACATCCCTGGCCTGGGCCCGGCGCCATTCCTGATACGGCGCGATGTATCGGTACCGCGGAGGGAGCAGCGGCCGCAGAAGGCGGATGGCCGCGAACGTCGCGGCCACCGCCGTGCGCGCCGCCTGCCCAATGGAGATGCCGTACATCTCGCGCACCTCCGGCGGGAGCGTGGCGAACGCGAGTCGCGACACGCCCCGGAGGACCGGCCTCCACTCGGCCTCCCTCGGCGGGTCGTGGAAGAGCAGCGCGACCCTGCGAGCCGACTCCGTCGACCGGAGGATCCCGCTCTCGATCACTCCCTGCATGTAGGCCCGAAGCTCCGGGAAGGTTGGAGGGATGACTTCCCGCGGGATCCGCACCAGTTCCCCAGCCAGCATCTGCTCCTGGTGGAACCGCTGGCGGCCCGCGTCGTCGAGCCTGCCCACTGTGAGCGCTTCGAACAGCAGGGCGCTTTCGACCAGGCACGTGTGGACCCACAACAGCAACTGCGGATCGAGGGCATCGTACGCAAGCCCGGTCACCGAATCGATTCCCTTGATCCGGCCGTGGACTTCGTTGATCCGGTCGGCCGCGGCGTGTGCCTCGGCCTTCGACCCGAACGTGATGGCATACGTCAGCATCAGCGTGCGCTGGAGCCGCTTCCAGGGGTTCCGCTCGTAGAAGCCGGTCTCCCGCGCGCCGGCGATGACCAGCGGGTGCGCGGCCTGCATCAGGACCGCGCGAGCGCCGCCAAAGAGCACCGTCACCTCCCGATGGACCTGCCAGGAGACGCTGTCGGGCCCGAAGTAGCCGGCATCCCGAGTCATGCGCCCAATGTACGGTCCCTCAGGGGCGGGTGACCCCCGCCAACCGCCGGAGTTCCTTCGCCACCGGCTCGGCGGCCAGGACGACGAGATGGTTGCGAGCACGGGAGCCACCGACATACAGGTATCGGGCCAGATCCTCTCGTGGCCTGTCGTCCAGCTCCGCCAGGATCACGACGGGACGTTCCAGACCCTCGAACCCTTGGACGCTCGTGGCCAGGACCGATCCCGGCTCCGGTTCGTCGGAGAGTCGGAAGCCGTCCACGGTGCCACGGTTGCGCAGCCGGCTCTTCGCCTTGCCCGCCGGCGTGAGCACCACGATGTCGCCCAGCGGAACCTTCTCTTCCCGCACCAGGTCGCCGAGCACGGCCGCGAGGAGGTGAGCCAGGTCGTCGTCGTCGCGATACCCCAAGATCTGCGGTGGCCGTCCGGGGGGGCCCTTCGCCGTCGGCTTGCCCTCGCCCCGGTAGAAGACCGACACGAACTGGTGGATGGCCTGGGTGTTCCGGAGGTTGGCCGGGAGGGAAGGCACGCGAACCTCCGGCTCGAGAGGCAAGGTCCCGCCGTCGAGGTTCTGGTTGTCGTCGGCGAACAGGTAGAGCATCCCCTCGGCGGGATCCCGATGCAGGGCGAGGAGAGCCGGCCACCACCGCTCCGGAAAGTCCTCGCCCTCGTCCACCACGATGGCGTCGTACTGGCGGCCGAGGATGCGGGCCGCGCGTTCAAGCAGTTCGGGGAGCTCGCGCTCGAAGAGATCCGAGCCCGGTTCGCCCGGGCGTTCGGAGACCGCGAGTCCAGCCTCCTCAGCCATCCGGGCACAGACATCGTGGAACGTGCCCACGTCGAGGCCTTCAACTCCCTCGGTGGATGCCCTCATGTATTGGCCGAGACGCCGGCTGAAGCACGTGAGCAGGGTTCGATGACCCTCTGCTGCAAGGCGTTTTGACAGCTGGATGGCAAGGAGCGTCTTGCCTGCACCGGCCGGACCCGTCACGGCCGCCCGCTTGCGATGGGCCACGAAGCTCAGGATCCAGGCCTGATCGTTCGTCAACTCAACGATCTTCCGGTCCTCCTCGCCGAACCGGACGGCGAGAGGCGTTCGAACCTCCACCCGGAATCCCAAGGCCGTGGCCAGGGCATCCATCCCCTCCGAGCCGAACCTGCGCCCTTCCCGGCGCCAGTACCGCATGACCTCGGGAACGCGCTGGGTCAGCCGATCCAGATCGTCGCGATCGATGGCCACCTCTGTCGGGGCGGCTGGATGGGCCCGCTCGTGGTAGACGACGTCGGGGAAGGCCACCCCGTATCCGTAGGACGGCTTCCACCGTTCCCAGCCGGGCTGGGCCGAGAGGATCTGCACGAGCGAGTGCATCTCGTCCGCCGCCTGGTGGAACGGATCCTCGTCGAGGAGGTGCCTGCCCGAGCGTCCGGATTGGCTCCACCGCTTGGTGTGCGCGTCGTAGGAAAGCGAGCCCCCCTTGGCTTCCACGATCAGGAGTCCATCTTCCGGGTGGGCGATGACGAAATCTGCCTCCCCCTCGATCGGACCGTCCCGCTCAGCCAGCACCCAGTCGACGCTGTGGTAGACGACGTATTGATCGTCGAGCTGTCGCAAGAATCCCTCGTACAGGCGGCGCTCGGCCGCGCTGTCTGTTGGAACCATGGGAAAGGGCACCATCCGGGCCACTGAGCGGGATGCTACCGGGCCGCGTCCACGCCGGGGGCTGGACGCGGTGGGTGGTCCGGGGGACAATCAGCCACCCCTGCACACAGGACTAGGCATGATCCTCTTCGTCTCCATCATCCTGCTGTCGATATTGACCGGGTACCTGGTTGGAGGGCGGCTACGCGGCTTCGAACGGCTGCACCTGCGTCATTGGTGGCTGGCGCCCATCGGGCTGGGGCTCCAGGCACTCGACCTCCCCGACGCCCGTCACGGCACGGACTTCCTGGTGAGGATGGCTGTCCTGGGGGCTTCCTACGCGCTCCTGCTGCTCTTCGCTGGCATCAACATCAGGATGCCCGGGATGCCGCTGCTTTTGGTGGGGCTCACCCTGAACGCGGTGGTGGTTACGGCCAACGGTGGGATGCCGATGAGCCAACGTGCGCTGGAGGTGTCGGGTCAGACGGCGGCGCTGAAGCATTTCACCGCGGACGAGGTGGACAAACACCACCTCATGACGTCCGAGGATCGCCTAACACCGCTTGCCGACGTGATCCCCATCCCGCAACCGGTCGGTCAGGTGGCAAGCGTCGGCGACGTGTTCATCTACGCCGGGCTGGCCTGGCTCATCGTGGCCGTGATGCGAGGGCGGACTGGGGAGCAAGCTCCTCCCCAGGGGTGGCGATACCGGGGGAAGCATCGGCCCGGCTCGGCTGCGGCTCCTGAGCCGGCGCCGCCTCCTGCTGCAGCCACGAGGTGGGGAACGTCACCGTGATCGTGGTCCCCTCGCCGACCGCCGTTTGCATGTCGAACGTCCCGCCGCCGACGGTGGCCCGCTCGCGCATCATCGTCAGGCCGTAATGTCCTTCAGGGCCCGGAGCTTCGGCGTCGAACCCGGTGCCATCGTCCTTCAGGACGAGCTCGACGTTGTCCCCGAGCTGTTTGACGGTGAGCCACATGTTGGACGCATGCGCGTGCTTGAGGGCGTTCATCACGCCCTCGCGAGCGATGTGGTAGACGAGCAGCGCGATCGGAGCCGGCAGGGCGACCTCCGAGATGTCGGTGTGGAACCGAACCTCCGAACCACGACCCACCTCCGAGATGAAGCCGTGAAGAGCCTCCTCCAGGCCGGCGCGGCCGAGGGGAGATCGGTGCAGGTCGCGGATCAGCACCCGGATGCGGTCCGAGGTCTTCCCCTTGGTGTCTTTGATCTCCTCGAGCGTCTTCTCCGCCTCGGCAAGCTTGCCGGCAGCGAGATGACGCTTAGTGATGTCGACCTGGAGCGAGAGCTTGAACAGGAGTTGGGCCAGATCGTCGTGGAGGTACGCCGCGATCTGCGCCCGCTCGTCCTGCCGTTCCTCTGCCATCCTCGTCGAAAGAGCCCTCAGGACCTGCTCGCGATCTTGGAGTTCCTTCTGGGCTTCCTCCAGCGCCTTACTACGGAAGAACATCTGCCGGGCCAACAGCAACGGCGCCACGTATCCGGGGACGACCCAGAACTCCACGGTCTCAAAGAGCTTCGCAAGGATCAACCCGAAGACAGCTAGACCGAGATAACTGATCAAGAATTCCCTTCCTGCCCCTACTCGCATCTGTCGAAACACCGTCGTCGGGGACATCCTGTAAAGGATGCTTGCCCCGAGCGCGACTAGGCTCCAGTTCACGACGTAGTCCACCACTGCCGCCGACATCGCAGCCATGACCAACACCAGTGTCCCCGAATGGTCGATTGATCCAAACTCATTGAACACGGCACTCGCGGCAAGCACTGACAATGCGACTTGGCATCGGTTGAAGAGTGCTCGGAGAGGGCCCACTTCACCCTTGAATTCCCTGGGATCCGACGCCGCCACGAGGGCGACTATGCCGCTCTCGGCGGGCCCATAGATGAAAGCAACTGCCATCAGTAGCGGAAACCCCAAGCTGATGACTGTCCCCCGCCACATGGGTATAGGGAGGAGCTCAACCAATCCGATGATGGCCGCCCAAATAGCGAGCTGAACGATCTTCCCGGCGGAAAGATCGTCAGCCCCCCTCGCCAGCAGGAGAACCAAACCAACGAGGGTGGGCACGACCACTCCTACCTCAAAAGTCATGAGGTCGACCCGAGACCGCCTACGAGGCGCTGCCTCTCGCGAGCTGGACGTGGCGTACCTCCTGGTGACCCTCACGAACGCGACGCCAATGATGAAGCTCGAGCGCTGTGATTGGAACCACCCTCCAGGACCAGAGTGGCCATCTGGTCCGGCCCTACAGCGAATGGTGTAGGCAGAACGCCCGGCTTGTGGGCCGTTCGGGGGTCACCCGATAGTGACCCCAATATCCCCCAAGCGGGGACGCCCAGATTGGGAAGGGTGAGTCTCTAGCTGGGGAGATGGGCATATTGCCCAACGGGGCGATGGAGGGAGGTGGCCATGAAACTCGTGAGGCGGCTCGCACTCGCTGCCGGTTCGCTCCTCGCGCTAGTGTTGGCCGGTGGCGCGCACGCGAGGCTTTAGGCACGCCCACAAGGCTGTAAGCTTCTGACTAGACCCCGATGATCATCGGGGTCTAGTTGTTTTCCGAGGAAGTCTCTGAGGGAAGCCGGGCAACGATCCTCGTGCCTTCCCCAATTCGGGAACGAACATTCAGAACGCCACCAGCGAGTTCAACACGCTCCCTAATGAGCAAGAGACCAAAATGCCGGTCGGCATCCACGGATTCAGGGTCGAAACCTTGGCCGTTATCCTCCACTGTAATCCGCATGTCCGGACCTTCTCGTGATAGTGAGACTTGGATAAGGCTGGCATCAGCGTGCCTGACCGCATTCCTGAGCGCCTCACGCAGGATCTGGTAGGCGAGCAGTTGGACGATTGGCGATCCACCCACATCTTCTATTTCCAGCTGGATCCGACCCGGAAAAGCCGTCTCCACATCGCGAACAAGTGAGTGAATTGTTCCAACCAAGCCGTCCGGTCCGAGACGGGAATGCCTCAAGTCGCGAATCAGCCCCTGGGTCGCTTCGCTGGCTTGTTCAGTCGCACTCAGGAGTTCGGGAACATCGTCTTCCAAATTCAGCAGTCGGCCCATTGCCAAGTCCTGGCGAAGAACTTGTCCCATCAGGTGGACCTTGTACAAGGGGGGCAACAACTCATCGTGAAGCCCGGCAGCCACGGCAAGGCGCTCCTCTCGCCGCTCATCAGCAATCTTCCCCGCGACAGTGAGAAGGGCTCGACTCTTCTCAACAATCGCCTCACGCATATCCAGTAGGCGTGAGTTTTCAACGAAGACCTGTCGCGCCAAGAGCACAGGAATCATAAACGCTAGAAGGGCCCAATTCCCGGCAACCCGGTAAACGACCGCGAGAAGAACCGCAGCCAGCCCAAAGGAAATGTAGGACAACAAGAAGGGAACGGGCCGTCCACCAAGAATTCCTATGACCTCTTCGCCCAAAGGAGCACCCATTGCGACTTGCCGAGCGAATAGGATTGACGACCAATTCACTAGAATGTCAACAGCAAGGACCAGAATGGCTAGAAAAAGCACTCGAGGCCACGCGCGTAGGTCTCCACCCAGTGAGTGAAAGACCCACGAGGCTGTCATCACGCTGACGGCGATCTGACTGCGGTTAAAGAGTGCGTGCCCGATTCGAATCTGCCTTCGAGCCTCGCGAAGGTCGGTAGAGCCAACAAAAGCAAGCATCCCAACGTTAACCGGCTGAAACAGCATCGCTGCTGCGAGCAGGATGGGCAGGGATGGAGCTATCGTCACTCCTCCCCAAACAGGCACCGGTAGAAGATCTGATATCACAACGAGGGGTAGCCACCCCGCAACGGTCCAAAACTCGGATCCAGTCCAGTTTCGCGTCGCGAATATGAGAAGGGTTAGGAGGGCAGCCGTTATCAGAGAGAGACCCCACTCGAACAGCCTGAGCCGGAGGGGTTGGGGATCTGGCCAAGGGTGTGGACGGGACAAGTGGCGACTCAGGGTCAACCCTGTTGTGGCTGTGGACACGGGATCCCCCTCCCGACGGCCCGCGCAAGACTAGAGACGATTCCGGGCCCCTGGTCAAGAACGCCAAATCCGAAGCCGATCGAACTGAGGGAACGTTCCCTGTGGCCCGAGTAGTGCCAGAACCCGGGGGTACCATCACGCTCGTGAAGCCTCGCATCCTGGTCGTCGAGGACGAACAAGCGATCGCTGAGCCCCTGGCCGAGAGTCTCCAGCGCGAAGGGTTCGCGCCTGAGGTCGCGCCGACGCTGGCGGTCGCGCGCGAAGCGTGCGACCGCCAGCTCCCGGACCTGATCCTCCTCGACGTGATGCTTCCCGATGGCGACGGGCGCGACCTGGCTCGAGACATCCGCAAGTTGTCCGACGTGCCCATCATCA
>DASSSA010000053.1:0-24014 GCA_035701505.1 Actinomycetota bacterium | reverse complement strand
GCGATCGCGGAACTGATGAAGCGGACGATCCGCTGTGCATGGATCCGTTCGGAATCCAGGTCCGGGTTGTAGATCGTGACGTCCCACCCCGTTGGGTTCCTGCCCAGCGCCGTCGTGGCGACGAGCGAGAGCTCGTTCCATCCAAGGCCGCCGGGTTGCGGGTAGTCGATCGCTGGAAGCGCTTCCGTCGACAAGACGTCGAGGTCGAGGTGGAACCACCACGGGTCTCGGAGATGCGAAACTGCCTTCGCGGCCGCGCCGACGGGTTCGGCGGAAAGGCGGTCGCCGTCCACGAGTGCGATGCGATCGCCGAGCGAGGCAACTCCCTCGGCACGCAGGAGTTCGGCATCGCGCGCACCGAGGATCCGGACGTCGGCAGGTGTGACGAGCGGAAGCACGGCGGCGAGTTCAGGCGACCAGGAGGCGTCGGCCATCCCAAGCGCGAACGCGAGCTCCGTGTCCGCTGCCTCGCCGGTCGATGACTGCACGGGAAGGTACGCATCCTCGTGCCCATCGACGAACAAGAGGCCGATCCGCTCGTGGCTCTTCGCGGCGACGAGACATCCCAGCAGCAGGGGGCAGTCGCCGCCGATGACGAGTGGGAAGAGGCCGTTGTCCAGGATCGAGGCGACCGCCTGCCGGACCCGAGTCACCAGCGCGATCAAACCGTGATGGTCGATGAGGTGCGTGATGAGGTCCCGTTCCGGCGAGGGATCCGGGAGCATCACGTCCCCGTAGTCGTGCACGTCCGTGTGCTGCCGGAGCGCATCGACGAGCCCGACCTCTCGTAGGGTCGTTGGGGCAAGAGCAACGCCCCTGGTCGTTCCCGCCGAGTTCGTCGGTACGCCCAGCAACCCGATCGTTCGCATGAACTAGGCGAAGAGGTACCTGCCGGCCGTCAGCCAGTAATAAACGACGTAGGCGCCGGATACGAGAAGGAGAACTGAACCGACTTCCGACACGAAGCGCCCGAGCGCCCGAACACGGACCAAGACTCCGAAGTTCACGATTCCGGCGACGAGGGTGAGCACACCCAGGGTCGTGGCCATCCCGACCCCGTAGAGCGCGAACGCCACGACGGCGCTCCACGGACCACCGACCGCGACGGCCGTGCCCAGCAGGGCGAGGAACAATGGCAGGGCACAGCCGAGAGAGGCGAGCCCGTACGCGAGCCCGAACGCCGCATAGCCACGGGTGCCCGCGCTGCCCGCATCGCGGCCGATCCTTGTCGCAGCCTGCTGCGCCGTGCGAAGGCCGAGGGTCTTGCCGCCGATACTCACACCTCCAGCGATGATCAGGAGGACCCCGACTCCTAATCCCACCCACGGCAGCAGACGGATGACGAGAGACGAAGCCAAAGAGAAGAGGGCTCCTGTCACGCCAAAGAGAAGAGTGAACGCCACGGCCACGACGGCGCTTACCGCCAGCGATCGCCGGGTGCGAGTTGCGAGGCCCATCTCGGTCTTCTCGTTCAGATACAGGCCGAGGTAGGCGGGAAGGAGCGCGAAACCACACGGGTTGAATGCCGCCACGATGCCCAGGAAGAAGGCGTACACCCACCAGACGCTGCTTCCCTCTGCCGAGGTGAGGCCGCCGATCGCTGAGGAGATCCGCTCGACGAAGATCACCGGGGCCCCGCCGTCGGGAGAGGAGAGGAGCCCGGCAGTCACCGAGACGCCGAGAACCAGCACCGTCGTCGCGGCCCCCCAGATCCGCCGCCGAGACTCGGGTCGAGTACTCGCTGGTGCCGCTGTCTCACTCATGTGGCGGGTGAAGAAGGTTCTTGAACGAGGGGCCTGATCGCCTCGTCCAGCTCAGAGCTTCGCCCGATGATCGTTGCACCCGAGCTGACGAGAGGCCCGGGGACACCCTTCCATGTGGCGTCCGGCCCGTACAGATAGTAGAAGTCCCACGCAGGGGCGGCACTGTGCTCGACGTTCTCGGCGAACCAGTCGCTCGTGGCGGCCGCGCCGTCCCAGTAGTGGACCACCCGTGGATCCGGCAGCACGCGCTGGGACACGTTGGCGGCTTGCTCGGTGCCCGAGAGGAACGGCAGCCACACCGCGTACACGCGAAGGTTCGGGGTCTGGTACTTCTCCAGGATCTCTCGCTGCACCCAACTGGCGCCGGCAAGGCACGTCGTTCAGGTGGGGGAGATGAGCAATATCAGCCGGACCTTTCCCGCGTCTTGATTGAACCGATCCCCAAGCTCCGAGACGTTGCGCAGTTCCGTGACCGTCGCGCTCCGGGGAGGCGACTCCTCGGTCTCCGGGTTCGTGCCAGACCCACACGCCGAGGACGCCACCGCCAGCGCGAGAGAGATCGCGAGCAGGGGGACGAGCGCACACGACCTTCGAGCTCGCAGCGAAGGGGGCATCGAAGTTAGGCGGGGAAGCACGAGAGCCCCTCCGCTTCGGCCGTGAAACTCTGGGCGGTGAGGGTCATACCTGGAGAGTACAGAGACTCGGATCACGTCCGCGACCTTCCATTCATGAATCGCTCCGATCGTAAGCCAGCGGTGCCTGCCCATGACGGGCAGAAGGAACGCCCTCGAGGGCTATAAGGCGAGTCCGGGGCACAGCCGATGAATAGACCTGAGCCCCGCGGGCCTGGACCAAGGGGTGCTCGGGAGACTCCAGAATGAGCGTCGAGGATCACCAGACCGAGATGAGTTCCTCAGAGACCGAAGGGTCGGTCGGGCCCCGGCTCGAGGAGCGGTTCCGTACGCTGGTCGAGCACATCCCTGGAGTCGCCACCTACCTCGACCGCGTCCTGGACGACCCGGCGCATTCCGAGCCGCTGTACATCAGCCCACAGATCGAGGACATGTTCGGCTACCCGGTCGCCGACTGGCTGGGTGAAGGCGAACTGTGGCTTCAGATCCTGCATCCCGACGACCGCGACCGCATGATCGCCGCAGACGCGGAAGCGCGGCGAACGCTTTCGCCGATGAGCGCCGAGTATCGGCTGGTCACGCGTGGGGGTCGCCTTGCCTGGGTGAGCGAGAAGGCCGCCGTCGTTCGTGATGTCGCCACAGACGAGCTCTATTGGCAGGGGGTAATGGTGGACATCACTGAGCGCAAACGCGCCGAAGAAGCGCTGCGGGCGAGCGAGATGCGGTTCCGCACGATCTTCGATGCGGCGGCGTTCGGTGTGGTGACGGTTGACATCCGAGGCCGGATCATCGAGGCGAACCCGACGCTCGAGCTCATGGCCGGCTATGAACCGGGCGAGCTGGCCGGAGTTCCCCTGGCGGCGCTCGTCGACCGTGGCGAGCACGACGAACTGTTCAAGCTCGGCGAGGTGATCGACGGCGCAGTGGACCGCTGCGCCGTGGAGCATCAATTGCGACGCAAGGACCATTCCCTGCTCTGGTGCCGAACCGTCATGGCGCTCGTGCGCGACGGAGAGGGCGACCCGAACTATGGGATCGGGATGCTGGAGGACATCACCAACCGCAAATACGTCGAAGAGGAGCTCATGCGGCGAGCGGTCCACGACCCACTCACCGGCCTGCCGAACCGCCGGCTGCTTGAGGACCGACTCGCGAACGCCCTCGCCCGCTTGGCCAGGAGGCCGAACAGCGGCGTGGCCGTCATCTTCCTCGACCTCGACGGGTTCAAAGAGGTGAACGATACTCTCGGCCACCAGGGCGGCGACGAGCTCCTCGCCGCCGTGGGACAGCGGCTCCTCCGCGCGCTGCGACCCTCGGACACGCTCGCCCGCATCGGTGGGGACGAGTTCGTCGCCATGCTCGAGGACGTCGGTTCACTCGAAGATGCGCGCCGCGTTACCGAACGGATCATGGGGGCCCTCTCCCCGCCGTTCCTCCTTGGCGCGCGAGAGGTGTCGGTGACGGCAAGCGCCGGCATCTCACTCGGAACCGACCATCGCATCCGCCCGGAGCTGTTGATCCGAGATGCGGACGCTGCGATGTACACGGCGAAGCGCAACGGGCGCAATCGGATAGAGATGGCGAACTCGGGACAGGCGTGACGGCGCGGGGCTCACGCGCCGACAAGGTCCCGACGGCCGAACGCCGCGACACCCAGGGCTGCGGCGAGCAGACCGAGCGCGATGAGCCAGCCCGCGGCCGTCCAGTTGGGGTCGGCCGCAGGCACCGGCGCGATGTGCAGGAGAGGCGAGGTGTCGCGCAGCCAGTGGTTGGAGTCGAAAGCCGCAGCGATGGTCTCGACGACGAACGACCACACGACCAGGCCGTAGACCACGCCGATCGCTCCTCGGGGCCACAGGCCCAAGGCGAGACCCCCAATCCCGAGCACGAAGACGGCCGGAGGAATGACATTCAGCCCTGCCTTCAGGAGCTCGCCCAGGCCGACATCGGCGTGCTGGCTGACGGCTCCAAGCCAGGCGGCGAAGCCGGCGAGCACGCTCGCCACGACGACCAGCCCGAGGGCGACGCTCAGCCTGACCACAAGCCAGCGCCAGCGCGCCACGGGCCGAACGAGCAGGTTGTCCAGATGCCCGGCCGCTTCCTCGTTCCGCGCGGCAGTGATCTGGCCGGCCACGGCGATCGCAACGAGACCGGCCGCGATCACGAACACGAAGCCCAGGTATGAAGCGGCTCCGGAAGAGGTCCCTCCGAGTCGCTCGATCGCCTGCTCGAGGCCGCGGGCTCCCCTGACGGCGGTCCCCGCCGCTTGAGCGACGAGGCCGAAGACGAGGCCGGTCACGAACAGCGCGAAGATCCAGCCCGCGATCACCGGGCGTGTCAGGCGGACCGTCAACCCGGCCTGCCCCCCGAGCAGGAGCGTGCGAGGCTTCGCCGTGTCCCGGCTCGCGAGTACGCTCGCCCCCAGGTCGCGTTGCCGCGCCACTCGGATCGCGACGACGACCAGTACCGCCACGAGGGCGACGATGGGGATGAATGCGAAGGGTCTCGATCCAGTCAGTGGGCGGAGCTCTTCGATCCATCCGAGTGGGCTCAGCCATCGAAGCCAGGCCAGCCCGGCATCCGAGTCGGCGGCCATCCTGATCAGGTAGGAGGCGGCAAGGACGCCCGCCCCGAGCAGATTGGCGTCCCGCCTGGTCGCGGCGAGCTGTCCGACGAACATGCCGATGGCCATGAACATGGCCGCGGCGGCCAGGAGAGAGGTCACGAAGAACAGCGAGGCTCCGATCCCGATGTTCACCTTGGGGGACGCTCCGGCACCGACCGTCAGGAGCGCCGTCGGCACCCACAGCGCGACGAACCCCGCCCCGAGCCCGATCGCCGCTTGCACGGCAGCTCGACCGCGGGTGGTCTGCCCGGACAGGAACAGCTCCCAACGACCCGCGTCCTCTTCACCGCGCAGCACCCGGGTGGCCACGAGGAGCCCCCAGATGGCCCCGAGGATGATCACGGTCATCCCCGACTTGTAGACGGTGTACCCGGCGACGGTGTCGAGGCGTCGGAGGGGACCGAACAGTGCTGCCCACGCGGTGTTGCCTTGGAAAGAGAGCGCCATCCTGGCGCGCGACGCGGTGGTGGGGAACAGCCCCGCATATGCGGACGCCGACGCCGCGATCGTCGCCCCGAAGACCAGCCCCCACAGGGCTCCCTGCCAACCCGCTCGTGTGGCAGTGGTGACGGCCACGGCCCGGGCGGCGCGGCGCTCGCCGTAAACCTCCTTGCGCCTAGGCCACCGCATCCTCAGAGCCTCCCTCCGAGCCGTCGGCTCCGTAGTGGGCCAGGAACAGCTCCTCGAGCGATGGTTCCTTGCTGATGATGTGGCGAACGCCAACCCTGGTTAGGACGGTGAGCAGCGGCTCGACCGGGCCGGTTACCTGGCACCGGATCCGGCTCCCGTCCACCTCGAGGCCGCTTATTCCGGGGACCGTGGAGAGGTCCGGCACCGGGCCGTCGAGCTCCGCCTCGAGCTGCAGCGCCGAGAGGTGCCGCATCTCGGCGAGCGTCCCCACCTCGACGAGGTGTCCGGCGCGCAAGATCGCGACGCGGTCGCACACCGCTTCCACCTCGGAAAGGATGTGGGAGGAGAGGAACACCGTCCGCCCGTCTTCCCGCGCCTCGTCCACGCACTCGCGGAAGGCCCGCTCCATCAGCGGGTCCAGGCCGCTCGTCGGCTCGTCGAGGAGCAGGAGGTCGGCTCTAGTCATGAGGCCGGCGATGAGGATCACCTTCTGTCGGTTGCCCTTGGAGTAGGCCCGCACCTTCTTCGATGGATCGAGTTCGAACCGCTGGATGAGCAGGTCCCGATACGCGATGTCCACCGTCCCCTGCACCCGACCGAGCAGGTGCAGGGTCTCTGTGCCAGTCAGCGATGGCCAGAGGCTCGCCTCGCCCGGAACGTAGGCGACGCGGCGGTGGGCCCGGACCGGATCGGCCTGAGCGTCGAGGCCGAAGATCTCCGCACGGCCTCGGGTCGCTCGGATCAGGCCGAGCAGCAGCCGGATGGTCGTGGTCTTGCCGGCGCCGTTTGGGCCCAGGTATCCGATGACCTCGCCCGCAGAGACCTCGAGGTCGAGTTCAGCGAGCGCCTCGGTCGAACCGAAAGTCTTGGACAGGTTCTCCGTTCTGATTGCGGTCTCCATCAGCGTCTCCCCATCCCCTGCAGGGCCGGCTCTGAGCCGCCCATGTGTCGATGACCTGATGTGCGGACCAGGTCATCCATCGACTCGGTCCTTCGCGTTGTCGCCACTTGCCTGGAACCTGGCTACCGCATCCCGGATCTGTGCACCCCATCCCGAGGCCACGAACTCGCCGAGCGCCTCGTACACGTCGAGCTGCGCGAGGCCGATCCGCGGCGAGACGATGTCCTTCCACGGAACGAGACCCATCTGCCGGGCCAGGTGCTCGTGCAGCACGATCGTCCCCGCGCCCTGTGCCACGAGCACCGCTGCGGCATCCCGCGTCCGCTGTGATCCGCGTGGGAAGCGGTCAGGCCAGGTCTTGGTCAGGAACACCTCGGTCCCGGTGACGATCTCATCCAGCAGGGCCGCAGCGGCGGGAGATCCGTCGACGGCGACACGGGCGAGGTAGCGCACGAGTGGGGCACCCGCAGCGTACAGAGCCGCCAGAAAACTGGGGTTCGTGATCTCCCCGTCCTGGGTCGCCGCGATCTTCCGACGCACGAGCTCGAGCACCGCGTCGTCGCAGACCCTTCGAAGCCCCTCTTTCGACCCGAAATGGTGCTGCACGAGCCCGGGGGACACGCCCGCAGCTTCGGCGATCCCCCTGATCGTGGCGCCCTCGAACCCGACCTCGGCGAAGTGCTCCAGCGCGGCGTCGCGGATCCTGGCGCGGGCGGTGAGATCCCGCCGGGGCCGGTCATCCGTTCCATAGACTGATCGCATGTATTGAATACTATACGCTTGTGCCGGAACTGCAGGACGAGCTGCTTGGCTGTGAGCGCGCCCAGTAGGCCCGGGCCAGTGCAACGGGCCAGCCTTATGAGAAGCAGTCGGAGCGAAGCGGGAGCGGGTCGGGCCTGTGCGGTCGCTTCGTGAAGTCGAAGTCGTAGGAGAGATCGGTGGCATCGCGGTCGCGGTCCGTCAGCTGCGTGAGTCCCCAGTTGCCCTCGATGAACCTGAGGACGCTCGAGAACTCGCCGACCTGATGGTCGATGACGCCATTCCTCGCGTACGGGGAGATGATGAGCAACGGCACACGGATCCCCAGGCCAAAGCCGTCCACCTGTGGCGGGGGGACGTGATCGTAGAAGCCGCCGTAGTCGTCCCACGTGACGAATATCGCTGTGTCCTTCCACATGCGGCTGCGCATGATCGCATCGATCACCTGGGTCGACCAGTTCTCCCCGAGACAGAAGTTGTACTGGGGGTGCTCGGACACCTCGTACCGTGGGGTGATCCACGTGATGGGAGGTAACCGGTTGGCTCGTATGTCGCCGATGACGGTGTCCACCGGAAGCACGTGGCGGGACCACTGCTTCGTCTCCCGGATGTGACGGATGGCCGAGTACGCAGACCAGATGTAGCCGAGCTGGTTCGGTTCGGCCGCGTAGTAGGCCCAGTCGATCCCCGCCCTCGTGAGGAGGTCGCCTTCGGTCAGGAAGTCGAAGCACGGCTGGACCTGCTTCTCGTGACCTTCCGAGTCGACGATCGTGACCGTCTGGCCGATCGGCGCATCGCAGCCGAACGTGTTGCTCGAGCGGAACCGCCCCGTGCGCCTTGGGTTGTCGTGAGCGCCTCCGGACTGCGCGGCGATCGAGTAGAGATGGTTCGGGAACGAGGGCCCCTGGGCCGAGGAGAAGAAATTGTCGGCGAGCACGAACTCACGGGCCCAATGCCAGTAGTTCGGAAGCTGGGATCGGTGGAGCTGTGTATAGGACCATCGGTCCGAAACCGGACCCTGGTTGAACCCGTCCATCCTCCCGTGGTTCCACGCCTCTCGCGAGCACGTGTAGCAGTGTGGGATGTCCTCCGAGCCGATGCTCTTGTCGGTCCCTCGCTTGAGCGGCCGCCGAACGCCTCGGTCGTAGCCAAACGAAACGCCGTCCCCGCCCGGGAACGTCCCGAAAAGGTTGTCGAACGTGCGGTTCTCCTTGATCAGGAAGACGACGTGCTTGATCGGCCACCGCGTCGTGTCGTGCTCGCCCGCCGATTTGGCCGGTGACGGAGACTGGGTGGCCGGAGCAGCGGTCGTCTGTGCGGGAGTCCCCGAAGGCGACCCGTTCCCCACGGCCGAGGAACCGGAGCCACATGACGCGGCGACCAGCGCGAGCACGATCGTTTCGGCAAGCAGCAGCCGGCGCACCCTCTCTGCCGGCCGAGAAGTGGAGCGCGCGGACACCATCAGCGTTTTCAGACTCGGTCACCCCCAGCGACGTTCCCTGGAATGTCTTCGATCGTCAGGGGGAGCCTGAGCCGCGCGGATCGGCCGGGCGAACCCCACGGCTTCGGGGCTGATTATCGAGACCTCACGGTCCCCTTGCCCGTTCCGCTCCTCCGTTCGATACTGGTCGAGGATGCGACCGTTCGGCTGAACCTGAACGCCCCGCTCACCCCATCATGGGGTTCGGCTGGCTGGCCTTTCCGGCCACCGGCCGTTCGAGCGTGCCGCTCGTCGACGCCGTGCCGACCGTGGACCCCCGACCGCACGAGCGCCGCCTCTCTTCGGGGGGCTTTGGCCCCCGCACGGACGCAGAGCGACGAGAGGAGAGGATCCGATGTCGAACGAGAACTTGGAGCTGATCCGCAGGGCGTACGAGGCGTACTCCCGGGGCGACGTGGCGACGATGCTTCAGTTCGTGGATCCGGACCTGGAGTGGACGTATCTCCATCCCAGCCTCGAGGACCCAGAGCCGCAGGTCTGCCACGGTCGCCACGAGCTCGAGGCCGCCCTCGAGCGCCAGTCTGAGCGTGGCCTGATGGCGGAGCTGGAGGAAGTGGCCGCACGTGGCGATCGGGTGATGGTCGTGGTGCGAACTCCGGGAGTGGATGCGTACCGCTTGAGGAAGGCTGACGATCGCAGCTACGCGGTGTTCACAGTGCGCGAAGGAAGGATCGTGGCCCTGCGAGACTGCCGTGACAGAGGGGAGGCGAAGGCGGCGGCCGCCATCCGATAGAAGCACCGCGGGCCTCAACGACGGAGAGCGATGTCCGGATCAACCGTCAAGGAACGACGTGACGCGCCAGTGCTCTCTGGGCGACGTCGACGCTGGTCCCTGATCGGGATCTGCGGCGTCGTCCTCCTCGCCGGAGTCATCGCGGTCTGGTGGTTCCTTTGGGTGCCCAACTGGCGGCCGCCCTTGAGGGAGGGCGAGCGATACGGCATCGACGTGTCCGCTCATCAGGAGGTCATCGATTGGGCGCGCGTCTCCCTCGACGGCATCACGTTCGCCTACATCAAAGCCACTGAGGGCGGCGACTTCATTGACGCGCGTTTCGATGAGAACTGGCGCGGAGCGAAAGAAGCGGGATTGGATCGGGGGGCCTACCACTACTTCACTCTGTGCACGCCCGGCGCGGACCAGGCTCGCCATTTCCTCGACGTCGCTCCTCCCGAGAGCGACGCCCTTGCCCCTGCTGTCGATCTTGAGCTGGCCGGAAACTGCAGCGCCCGGCCCAGTGCGGCTGTGGTCAACGAAGAACTCGATGATTTCATCCGGCTGATCGAACGAGCCTGGGGACGGGAGGTCATTCTGTACGTTGGGGATGACTTCGAGCATGTGTATCCGGTTCTCCACGAGCTCGACCGCCCGTTGTGGCACCATCGCTTCCTTCTCCGGCCTGAACTCCACGAATGGCTCATCTGGCAGCTGCACGGCTATGCTCGAGTGGACGGGATCGCGGGTGGAGTTGACCTCGATGTGATGCGCGTATCGACCTGAGCCGGTGGGGCATCGCCTGTTACGCTCAGGCCCGCCGTATGGCCGATCTTCGAGACGCGAGCCTGCCTCGAGATCTGGAGGCTGTCGGGCGCTTGTGGCTCGACTACCTCACATGGGGAAACGACCCCCTTCCGCACACATTCAACTTGTGGCGTTGTTCCCTTCCACGTTGAGCAGTAGCCTTCCGCGAGGGAGCCGACCCAATCCATGCCGAGACGGTGCCGAACGTGCTGAAGTTCGTGCTGGTCGCCGCCGTCATCCTGTTCGCGGTGGGCATCGCGCAAGTCATCGTTATGGCCCTGAAAGACAAGCGGCCCTGGCCGCGGAAGCCACATCTCGGACACTGGCGGAAGTGGGACGAAGACGACGAAGAGTAAGGGTCGAGCTGTCGATCGCGCTTCACCTCAGGCGAACAGATCGAGGGCGGTGCGGTCCAGGGAAGCCACGCCGCGGATCTCGTCGTCGTACAACGGGGAGGATCGCTCGCATGGAACTCGAGGCGCTGCACGGGGAGGTGGTCCGTCGAGCGCGTTCGAACCGCGTGCCCGTCGCTGTGACCGAAACGATCTACGGCTTGCTCCGACCGTGGGCCGTCCGGAACGAACGCGGCGTCCTCCTCGATCCCCCTAAACGGCGCTCTTCGCCCGGCCGCCTCTCCTATACTCCGCGCAAGCGCCGCCCCCCTCCTTCCCCGGAAGGATGTCTCGCGTGGCAGACCGGTCGCTCGCCGTCATCGATGTCGGTTCGAACTCAGGCCGGGTCGTGGTGATCCGGATCGGTGAACCAGGCCACCTCGAGATCCTCGCCAACGGCCGGGCGCCCCTCCGCCTGGCACGGGATCTGCGGCATGGGAACCGCATCGCTCCCCAGACCATCGAGCGCACCGCGGCCGCGCTCCGGGACTTCCGGGCCATCGCCGAGAGCGCGGAAGCCGGAACCCTGATCGCCGTGGCTACCTCCGCCGTCAGGGAGTCGGAGAACGGCGGCGAGTTCCAGGCGAGGGTCGAGGCCGAGAGCGGTGTAAGCGTTCGCGTGATCAGCGGCGACGAGGAGGCGCTCTACACGTTCCTCGGAGCGGTCCACGCGCTGCCCGTCGACAGGGGCGCGGTGGCCGATCTCGGAGGCGGAAGCCTGGAGCTCACCGAATTCGACGAGCGTCGGGCTCTTCGGTCGTGGACGCTCCCCCTCGGTTCCCTTCGCCTCTCCGACCGCTTCCTGAAGAGTGATCCGCCGGCAAAGGATGAGATCGAGGGGCTGACCGAGTATGCCCGGACCACGCTCGAGGGCGCCGAGGTCGGCGAGCTCGAACCCGGCGAGCGAGTGGTCGGCACGGGCGGCACCATCCGAAACCTCGCCAAGATGGACCAGGCGTCGAGGAGGTACCCGATCCCCCGGCTCCACGGGTACGTCCTCACCCGCAAGCGCGTGCAGGAGCTGGCCGATCTCTTGGCGTCACGCCGGCTCTCACGTCGCCGGCTCATGTCCGGCCTCTCCCGGGAGCGGGCGGACTCCATCGTCGGCGGCAGCCTGGCCTTGCTCTCGTTGATGGAGCATGTGGGCGCCGCCGAGCTCACCGTCTCGAGCCAGGGCCTCCGGGAGGGGCTTGCCTTCGACGCCGTGGGGCTTCGCGAGACACCGATCGAGGAGGTTCGGAGGGCATCGATCCTCGCCTTTGCCTCTCGGTTCTCGACCTGGGACCCCGACCGGGCCGAGCGCCGGGCCACCGTGGCAAGGAGCATCCTCCGGTCCGTCGAGCCCGATGCTGGGGCGAGCGTGCACGAGCGGCTGACCCAGGCCACGAACCTCCTCGATATCGGACGCAGCGTGGACTACTACCGGAGGTACCACCACACCGCCGACATGATCACCGAGGCGGACCTCGACGGCTTCTCCCATCGAAAGCTCGCATTGCTGTCGGCGGTGGTCCGGCAAGCCGGGGACGAGGGTATGAGCGTTTCCCGGTATCGTCCCCTGCTCGGCCCGGACGACCGGGTCCAACTCGCCCGGTCCGCAACGATGCTGGTCCTGGCCGATGAGATCGAACACCGCCTGCCACCCGGACACCGGGGGGAGATCCACTGCGTCGTCCAGGGCAAGCGAGTGGTGCTGGAGGCCCCGGTGTACGACCCGTGGCGCAGGGAGGCCCTTGCCGGACGGTTCCGGGTCGCGTTCGGAAAGAGGCTGCTGCTACAGTCGGATGGCGATGCGTGATGACCTCGGGCTCCCCGGCCGCCTGTTCATCGTCGAGGGCATCGATGGCTCGGGCAAGAGCACCCAGCTGAACCTGCTCCACAAGTGGCTGATCAGCCAGGGCTACCTCGTGGTGTTCAGCGAGTGGAACTCCTCCCCGATCGTGAAGGAAACGACGCGGCGCGGGAAGAAGCGCCGGCTGCTCTCACCCATGTCGTTCAGCCTGATCCACGCCGCGGACTTCGCCAGCCGCGTCCATTCGGTGATCCTCCCGGCGCTGCAAGCGGGGACCGTCGTGCTGGCCGATCGGTACGTGTACACGGCCTTCGCTCGCGATGCCGTCCGAGGGGTGAGCCGCAACTGGTTGAACAAGCTCTACTCGTTCGCGGTGAAGCCGAGCCTGTCGTTCTACTTCGACACCCCGCTCGCGGAGTCGATGCGTAGGATCATGGACGGTCGGCCGAAGCTGAAGTATTACGAGGCCGGGATGGACATGGAGCTCTCCTCCGACCCGGAGGAGTCGTTCCGCATCTATCAGGGCCTGATCAAGCACGAGTACGAGCGGCTGGTCGACGAGTTTCAACTGGTTCGAATGGACGCCACGGAGACGCTCATCCGCCAGCAGCAGCGGATGCGCGATCTGGTTCGGCCTCATCTCTCGGGCGTCATGCGGTTCGACGGCGGCGAGATCCACCAAGCCCTCCGCGACGCCGACCTTCTGGGCCGGTACCTGAGCGACGGCCCGGGGAGGCTCCCAGCCCCATGACCGAGCTCTCGTTCTATGGGTTCCGGCCTCCCGGCATCGAGGGGGAGTCGCTTCCCGGCCGGCTGATCGTGATCGAAGCCACCGACGGCGCCGGGCGCTCCACCCACGTCGCCTTGCTGAAGGAGTGGCTGGAGGACGAGGGCTACGCCGTGCTCGACACGGGCCTGCGCCGATCCGACCTGGCCGGGCCGGGCATCCAGCGGGCGAAGGGGGGCCACACGCTCGACCCCATCACGCTGAACCTGTTCTATGCCGCGGACTTCTGGGACCGGCTCGAGAGGCAGATCCTCCCGGCCCTTCGGGCCGGCATGGTCGTGCTCGCCGACCGGTACGTGTTCTCCCTTATCGCGCGCGCCGCCGTCCGCGGCGTCTCGCTGGAATGGATGGAAGAGCTGTACACCTTCGCCCTCGTGCCGGACCTCGTGATCTACCTCGACATCGACGTCGAGCAACTGCTGCCGAGGGTCCTGTCCAGCACTGGATTCGACTACTGGGAGTCAGGCCAGGACTTCCTCAGAGGCTCGAACGTCTACGAGAGCTTCGTTCAGTACCAGCGGATGCTGCTGACGGAGTTCCGGCGCTTGGCCAGGCGCCATGGGTTCACCGTGATCGACGCGCGCAGGACCGTGAGCCAGATCCATCAAACCCTGCGCTCCGTCGTCGATGACGTGGTACGGGGGATGGAGGAGTGGCCAAGCGACAGGGCCGGCATGGAGCAGGTGCACGTGGCCCGAATGGACGGAGCTGGTCACGCCGGACACGATGGCGTCGACGTCACCCGCTCAGAGCCCGCAGCGCCTTCGGAGTGACCAGCCACCGAAGCGACGCCGTCCCGCGACGGAGGCCGTCCTCGAGCCAAAGGTGCGCCATCCCTCCCTTCTTCATCCCCATGGTCAGGAACGTGGGGCTGCCGGTGAGCAGGATCGAGGCGAGCTCGGACAGGTAGGGCTCGTGTCCGACCAGGGCCAGGGAGGCGACGTCGAGGTGTGGCTCGATCACCTCCATGCCTTCGGCGGGGGAGCGGCCGGCCTCTAGAACGGGCTCAGGCTTGGGAGCCGGCCATCCCGCCTCCTCCTCGAGCAGCTCGGCCGTCCTCCAGGCACGGGGGAACGGGCTCGACAGGACCACGTCGACGCTGGTGACGATGCGCCGGACCCCTCGAGCCGCTTTCCTGAATCTGGCCTCCCCTTTCGGGGTGAGAGGTCGCTCGCCGTCGTCCGGCCATCGGGTTGGATCCCTGCTGAACGCGACGGCGTGCCTTACCAGGTACAGGTCCACGGCTACGACGCTTCCCGCTTCATGACCCGGCGGACATCGGCCCAGGCCGATCCGCCAACCCGTCGAAACACCTTCGGGAAGCGCCGCCTGAGCTTCGCCTTCCTCTTCGCGAAGCGCTCGGCGATCTCGCCCATGGCGAACGCCGCGGCGGGTGGGAGGTCGTTCCCTTCCTCTGCCACGATGGCCTCGAAACGGGCCACCGCAACTTCGGCGTCCTGGTGGGCGCCGAGCAGGTCCTGGAGGCGCACCGTGCGGCGGATGAGCGCCGAGACTCCCTTGCCGTAGATCGGGGCCAGGAACTGGAGGGCGTACCGCAGCCGTTTTGCCCGGATGCGCAGCCGGTGGTAATCGGCGGGTTTCGAGGTCCGGTCGATCCGACGGCCACCCTTTCGCACCTTGCGGTACCTCTGTTTGATGAGCGACGGGGCGGCGTCAACGGCCGGCACGCGTGAGAGGGCAGACGCCCCCACCGGCCCGTCACGGAGGACGGAGGTGAGTTCGGCAAGCAGCCGCTCGTACCGCGGGGAGTCGAGGGTCTGGACCAGGTTCGCCCTCGCCTGGTCGCGGTCGGCGGAGAGAACGCCGGCCACCGCGCCCAGCGCGCGGTCGTCGAGACCCTCGGCCCGCCTCCTCCACGTCTCGACCTGTTCGATCAGCACGTCGAGGTCGCGGACGGCTCCCAGCGCGGAGGCCACCCACCCCAGCTCTTCGCGAACCATGACCACCTCGGCCGGCAGGGCGGCCTCGAACAGGGCGATGGCGGCGCGGAGGCGGCGCGTCGCCACCCGCATGTCGTGCAGCTGCTCCGGATCCTCGCCGAGGCGCGTCCCCCCTTCCTTGCGGAGGAAGGCGGCGAAGTGCTGACGGAGCACCGCGAAGGCCAGCTCCTCGACCGAAGATTCCGAGGAGATCTCCGATGACCCGAGGTCGAGGGACCGCTCGGGAGTCAGGCCGCGTGCGAGCAGCCCGGCCTCGAACTTCGACACGGATGCCGGGGTCAGGCCACACGCATCTCGCATCTTGCCCACGAAGTCGGCGAGCTCTGGCGTTGGCCCGCTGTTGGTTTCGATCTCCACCCTGAGCAGCCGGGCGGGCTCTCGGCCCTCGACGGGGATCGTGGTCGCGTCGAGGGCTACCGCGGCAGCCGCCGAGCCGTTCGAGGAGACGAGGTACGTCTGGCGACGGGTCCGGACCTGGAACTTGGGCCTGATGGCATGGGACCCGGCGACCGCTCGGACTCTCCTCCCGACCGGCCCCTCGCTGGCCGGCAAGGTCTCCAAGCTCCCGGCCGGCAGGGGCTCGGCGATCTCCGTTCGATCGCGAAGGCCGTTGGCTCCGGCCGACAGGGACTTCATTGTCGCTTCGGTGCCGCTCTGGCCCACGCGCAGACGGAGCGAGTATCCGGCGCGATACAGGCGCCAGTCGTCGGTGTCGGCATAGGTGTCGACGAACCGCTTCGTTCCACCCCGGGCCACGACATCCCCGGCCGCCTTCAGCCATCGCTCCACCGGCCGGGTGTCGATGGCGTCGAACTGCCACTCGACCTCCCGACCCTCGGCGGCCTGGCTCGGAGCGGACCCCATCGGCTCAGAGGCCGGGGGTGGGGAAAGCGAAGGGAAGGATGCGCACCGGCATCCCGGAAGGATAATGGTTCGGGCCAGGCCCATGGGAAGGCCGTTCACCTGGCGTTCACCTTCTCGACACCTGGGTGCGCGCCCGTGGCTTGCTCCTATCGCCTCGGATACGGTGTCCCACATGGATCCTTCCCGACCGTTGCAGTCGCGGCCTGAGGTCGAGGCCGATGGGATCGCCCCTGAGGTCGAGGCCGCTGGGGCAGTGATCTGGCGGGTCGGCCCGGCCGGCGACATCGAAGTGGTCCTGATCCACCGACCCCGATATGACGACTGGACCTTCCCGAAGGGAAAGCTGCTCCCCGGCGAGACCCTGGAGGAGGCGGCCGTTCGCGAGGTGGGGGAGGAAACGGGCTTCCGATGTCGGATCGGGAAGGTGATCGGCACCCACCGGTATCGCGACGGCCGAGCACGCTGGAAGGAGGTCACGTACTGGCTGATGGAGTGGATGGAGGGACGGTTCGATCCCTCCGACGAGGTCGACCGGCTTCGGTGGGTCCCCCTGGCAGAAGCCGAGCGGGTGCTCACCTACGACCGGGACCGCGAGCTCGTGCGGGACCTGTGGATCGGTCAGTGACGGAGCTGGCTCGTCGGAAAAGGCCTCGCTACCGCGTCAGAAGCTATCCGGCACGAACGTTTGATCGGCGATGGGCGGGCGAACGTACCCCTCGTCCCTGTGCTTCGGAGGCAGCTCGATGGGCTCGGGCGTCAGGTCCTGGTAAGGGATCAAGCTCAGCAAGTGGCTGATGACGTTGAGGCGGGCCCGTTGCTTGTCGTCCGACGCGACGACGTACCACGGCGCCTGCTTGATGTCGGTGTACTTGAACATCTCGTCCTTGGCCCTGGAGTACTCGACCCACTTAGCCCGTGACTGGACGTCTATGGGGCTCAGCTTCCAGCGCTTCGTGGGGTTGGTGATCCGCTGCTGGAACCGTCGTTCCTGCTCCTCATCGCTCACCGAGAACCAATACTTGATGAGGATGATCCCGGCCCGAACGAGCATCCGTTCGAACTCCGGGCACGAGCGAAGGAACTCCTGATACTCGTCCTCGGTGCAGAAGCCCATGACCCGCTCGACGCCGGCCCGGTTGTACCAGCTGCGGTCGAAGAGCACCATCTCGCCGGCCGCGGGAAGGTGGCCGATGTAGCGCTGGAAATACCACTGGCTCCTCTCGCGCTCGGTCGGCGCGGGGAGCGCCACGACCCGGCACACCCGAGGGTTCAGACCTTCCGTGATCCGCTTGATGGCGCCACCCTTGCCCGCGGCATCTCGGCCCTCGAAGATCACGACGACTTTGAGGCCTTGGGACTTGACCCACTCCTGGAGCTTCACCAGCTCGACCTGGAGCTTCCTAAGCTCCCGGGCATATTCCTTGTTCCCGAGCTTCCGCCCGGCGTTGGCCTCCTTCGTCGTTCCGGGTGAATCTGACCTGTCGGCCATGGCTTCCCCCTCGGCGGGCCACCATGCTACGCCTCCATCGTCGGGGGCTCGACGCCCGGGTACCCTCCCATCGTGGTCGATTCCCACCATCTGTTCCTCCTCCGCCACGCCAAGTCGAGTTGGGACGATCCCTCGATCGACGATCACGACCGACCGCTCGCGCCGAGAGGGCGGCGCGCCGCGGCGAGGATCGCCGACCAAGCGACGAAGGCAGCGATCAGGCCCGACCTGATCCTCTGCTCCTCGGCGATGCGGGCTCGGCAGACGCTCGAACGGATCGCTCCCAGCCTTGGCCGGCAAACAGAGATCTCCATCGAGCGGTCGTTGTACGCGGCGACCGAGGATCGACTGTTGGAGCGGCTGCACGCCGTGGCCGAGGAGGTCGACTCGGTGATGATGATCGGGCACAACCCCGGGGTGCAGGACCTCGCGCTCCTGCTGGCGAGGGAGGGACCGCTTCGAAATCTGCTCGAGGACAAGTTCCCGACCGCAGGCCTGGCCACGCTGGCCTTCGGCCCCGCCGGGTGGAAGGACCTCGAGAGGGAGAGCGGGGAACTGGTCGACTTCGTGGTCCCGCGGCGCTTGGGCTGACGGGCACCCCCGGCTGACGACTACGGAGGGGTTGGCGATGCCGCCGGCGCGGGTGGGGTCGCCGCCGCTTGGCCGGCCTCACGCCTGGAACTGCGTTTGGGCGCCGCCGGTGTGGCCTCCGCTTGGGCCTCCGTGGCCGCCTCGTTCACCGCCTTGGTCTTCTTCTCGGCCTTTCTCGCCACCTTGGCCTCTGCCTTGGCGGCCTTCTTCGCAGCCTTCTTCTTCGCCTTCTTCTTGGCCATGTCGCGAGCCTCCTCTTCGCGTACCACCAGCGAGAACCCTGGCTGAACGTAGCCTAACCTCACGGGCGATCTGCGGTCGCGCCAGCTCCGCACACCGGCCGGATGCGTCGGTATGGTGATGCGATGCCGGCTCGAAAAGAGGTCCTCGAGGTCTCCGGGCGCGAGGTCATCGTCAGCAACCCGGACAAGGTGTTCTTTCCCCGCACCGGCCACACGAAGCTCGATCTGGTCCGGTACTACCTGTCGGTTGCCGAGGGCGCACTGCGTGGGGTCGGTGGCCGGCCGATGGCCCTCAAGCGCTACGTGAACGGGGCGGAAGGCGAGTTCTTCTTCCAGAAACGGGCTCCCACATCCCGGCCCGACTGGATCGAGGTGGTCGAGCTGGCCTTCCCTTCTGGCCGCACCGCGGAGGAGATCGTGGTCCGAGACGCGGCTCAGCTCGGGTGGGTGATCAATCTGGGGTGCATCGACCTCAATCCCCACCCGGTCCGCGCGGAGGACCTGGATCACCCCGACGAGCTCCGCGTCGATCTCGATCCCATCCCCGGTGTGTCCTGGCCGCAGATCCGGGACGTCGCCATGGTCACGAAGGAGGTCCTCGACGACTTGGGGATGCGAGGGTGGCCGAAGACTTCGGGATCCCGGGGGTTCCATGTGTACTGCCGGATCGAGCCGCGGTGGACGTTCCCCGAGGTCCGCCGGGCCGCCCTGGCCCTGGCCCGGGAGGTCGAGCGTCGAGCGCCGGATCTCGCCACCAGCCGCTGGTGGAAAGAGGAAAGACACGGGGTGTTCCTCGACTACAACCAGAACGCCAAGGATCGGACGGTCGCCTCGGCGTACTCGGTGCGCCCGACCCCGGATGTCCGCGTGTCCAAGCCGCTCTCTTGGGACGAGGTGCCGGGCTGCGACGCGGAGGCGTTCACCATCGACACCGTCCCCAAGCGGTTCACCGAGCTCGGCGACCCGTTCGAGCACATGGACGATGCCACCGACTCGCTGGAACGGCTGCTCGAGCTGTCCGTACAGCACGAGGAGGCAGGGTTCGGCGATGCGCCGTGGCCGCCGCACTTTGCCAAGCAGGCCGGCGAGCCGCCCCGGGTCCAGCCCTCGAAGCGGCGCAAGGCGAGCGGGAAGCCTGAACGGCAGGGCGTCGTCCCTCCACCCGCCCCGGGCAAACGAGCCGGGCCGACGGGGAGGCGGCGGACGACCATGCCGCTCATCGAGGTGGCCAGGGCGGCTACCGAGGCCGAGGCTCGGGAGGGGCTGGAACGGTGGAAGGGGCGGCATCCCGAGGTTTGGAAGAACCTCGCTCCGGCGGACGTTCTGGTGGACTCGATGCGAGGTCGAAGCTCGACGTGGACCAGGATCCGGCTCAACCTGCGGAACGTGCCGGAGGGTGAACGCCCGGCACAGGAGGCCCTCGAGGTCGACTACGACCCGTGGGAAGGCGCGGAAGGCTGGGAGGACCACGCTCACAGGAGATCCTGAGGCTCCTCCAACTCTCCCTTCAGGCAAGGGCCAGACCATGGGTGGGTAACCGACCCACCAGGAGGCTTCCGATGCCCGAGCTGGATAATGGTGAGATGAACGAGCACCCAACCGAACCCCATCAGTCCCTGCCCGATCCGCCCGAACCAGCGCCCACAAGCGGCTGGCCGCCGCCGCCACCCCCGACTCCTTCGTCATCTCAGCCGTACCCACCCGCTTCTCCTCCTCAGGCCGCGCGGCGGCCGAGCCGCATCGTTGCCGCCGTCCTCGCCGCGCTTCTGCTGTTGGGCGCCGGGGCCGGCCTGGGGTGGGGCCTCACGAGAGACCGGGGGTCTTCCACGGAGACCGGCGGATCCTCGAACGGTCAGGCCGCGACGAGCCTGGACGTGCAGGCCATCGCGGATCGCGTCGAGCCCGCCGTGGTGGACATCAACACGGAGATCCAGGGTCCCTTCGGTCAGATCGGCCGGGGGGCGGGGACGGGGATGCTCGTCACCTCGTCCGGCGAGGTCCTCACCAACAATCACGTGATCCAGGGGGCCACGAAGATCGAGGTCTCGATCACCGGGCGCTCGGGCACCTATGAGGCGAGCGTGGTCGGGGTCGATTTCAGGGACGACGTGGCCCTGCTCCAGGTCCAGGGCGTGTCCGGCCTCCCCACCGTCACGCTCGCCGACTCCTCTGACCTGGTCCTCGGCCAGGAGGTCGTGGCCATCGGCAACGCCCTGGGACAGGGCGGTTCGCCGAGCGTCACTGAGGGCACGGTCTCCGCGCTGGAGCGTTCGATCACCGTGGGCGGCGGCCTGGGAGGCTCGGAGCAACTGAGGGGACTGATCCAGATGGACGCGCCGATCCAGCCCGGCGACTCGGGCGGTCCGCTCGTGGACTCCTCGGCCAGGGTGGTGGGGATGATCACCGCCGCGGCCCGAAGCAACTTCGGCCAGTCCGCCTCGAGCATCGGCTTCGCCATCCCCTCGAACGACGCGCTCGGGATCGTGGGGCAGATCCGATCGGGGAATGAGACCGGCAGCATCGTCATCGGCCCCCCCGGGTTCCTCGGCGTCGCGACGGACGACCTGGACTCGGAGAGGGCCGCCCGCCTGGGGTTGAACGTCACCTCGGGAGCGTTGGTGCTGAGCGTACGCCCCGGGGCGCCGGCGGAATCGGCCGGCATCACCCCGCGGTCGGTGATCACCGTCATCGACGGGCAACGTGTCTCGTCAGCCGATGCGCTCGGGGCGGCCATTTACCGGCACGACCCGGGGGAGCAGATCCGAGTGACGTGGGTCGACCGGAGCGGAACGCACAGCGCGACGATCCGCCTGATAACCAGCCCCATCGCCGTCTGAGCCTCCTCCGCACAGCCGTCCCAGCCTGGGTCACCCGGGCGGACGAGCGACGCTGGCTGGCGACCGGTACCGCCGGTCGTGGGGTCATGGACCCCGATCCGGTGGGCGTCACGGTGGACATCGCGCTCAAGTACGCTGTCACCTCCGAGCCGCGAGGGAAAGGAGCGGTGATGCTGTCCTTCGGCGTCACGTTCATGCTCGACCCCCCTCCGTCGCGCGTTGTGGACTGGGCCAAGCTGGCGGAAGACAACGGGTTCGACTATGTCTGGGCCTGGGACTCGCACGTCCTGTGGCAGGACGTCTACCCCGTGTTCACGCTGATCGCGGCGAACACCGAGCGGATCCGGATCGGGCCGTGCGTGACGAACCCGGCCACCCGGGACGTCACGGTCACCGCGAGCGCCCTGGCCACGCTGAACGAGATCTCTGGCGGGCGGATGGTGATGGGGATCGGCCGGGGGGACAGCGCCCGCCGGGTGATCGGCAAGCCACCGGTCACGGTGGAGCGGCTAGAGGAGGCGTGCCGCACGATCAAGGACCTCGCGGAGGGCCGGGAGGTGGACTACGAGGGCACGCCCACCCAGCTGAAGTGGGCCGAGGGGCGGCTTCCCGTGTGGGTGGCGGCCTACGGGCCGAAGGCGCTTCGCTGCGCCGGGCGGGTGGCCGACGGCCTGATCATGCAGCTCGCCGACCCGTACATCGTCGAGTGGTCCCTTCAGTACGTGAAGGAGGGAGCGAAGGAGGCGGGCCGGCGATACGAGGACATCCAGATCATGAGCGCCGCGCCCGCCTACGTCACCGACGACCTCCGGCACGCGCGCGATCAGGTCCGGTGGTTCCCCGCGCTGGTCTCCAACCACGTCGTGGACCTGGTGAAGCGGTACGCGACCACCGACCTGCCGCAGGAGCTCACCGACTTCATCAAGGCGCGTGACCACTACGACTACGCGGAGCACGGCCGGACCGGCGCCGAGCACGCCTCCTTCGTCACCGATGAAGTCGTCGACCGGTTCTGCGTGATCGGCACCGCCGAACGGTGCTTGGCCAAGCTGAAGGACCTCGAGGCGCTCGGCGTGGACCAGTTCAACATCTACTCGATGGTCGATGACCCCGCGGCCGTCATCGAGAGCTTCGGGAAACAGCTGATCCCCGCGTTCGAAGGAGGAGGTAGGTCATGACCACGGTTCGGGCAGCCGTGATCCAGTGCTACGCGAACATGCCGAAGGACGAGGCCATCGACAAGCACATCGAACTGATCGGCAAGGCGGCCGCCGAGGGCGCCAAGGTGACGTGCCTCCAGGAGATCTTCCACGGCCCGTACTTCCCGGCCGAGCAGGACCCCAAGTGGTACCGGACGGCCGAGCCCGAGGGTGGCCCGACGATCACGCGGATGCGCGAGGTAGCGAAGCAGCACAACATGGTGTTGGTCGTGCCGTGGTACGAGGAGGCGCAGACCGGCGTGTACTACAACTCGGCCGCGGTGATCGAGGCCGACGGCACGCTCCTCGGCAAGTACCGGAAGACCCACATCCCTCACGTCGGGCCGTGCTTCTGGGAGAAGTTCTACTTCAAGCCGGGGAACCTCGGTTATCCGGTGTTCCAAACCTCTGTCGGCAAGGTGGGGCTCATCATCTGCTACGACCGGCATTTCCCCGAGGTCGGCCGTGAGGTCGGGCTGAAGGGCGCGGAGATCGTGTTCAACCCCTCGGCCACTGTCGAGTCGCTCTCCAAGTACCTTTGGCTACTGGAGCAGCCGGCGCACGCCGTGGCCAACGGGTACTTCGTCGGCGCCATCAACCGCGTGGGCGTGGAGAAGCCGTGGAACATCGGCGAGTTCTACGGGCAGAGCTACTTCTGCGACCCCCGCGGGCAGTTCCTCGCGGTCGGCAGCCGCGATCGGGACGAGGTCGTCGTCGCGGATCTCGATCTCGGGATGATCCAGCAGGTACGGAATACGTGGCAGTTCTACCGGGATCGCCGTCCCGAGACGTACGGAGCCATCACCACCATCTGACCGATGACAGGAGCAGAGGTGGAGGGAAGACCCGCTTTGTCCCGTCCTCCCCGTCTCCCCTGTTCCTGCGATCCAAAGAAACGCTGCACATGAAGACACTTCGGAACTTCATCGGGGGCGAGTGGCGCGAGTCGACGGGCGGGCGCATCCCCGACGTGAATCCGGCCGACACTACGGACGTCGTCGCGGACGCGCCGTCCTCCACCGCCGCGGAGGCCGCGGAGGCGTGCGAGGCGGCGGCGGCCGCGTTCGAGGGGTGGCGCAACACGCCCGCGCCCGTGCGCGGGCAGATCCTCTACCGGGTGCAGCGGCGGATGGAAGAGCGCCGCCAGGAGCTCGCCGAGGCGCTGACGCGGGAGGAAGGCAAGACGCTCTCGGAATCGCGCGGCGAAATCCAGCGCGCGATCAACGTCGTCGAGTTCTTCGCGGGCGAAGCGCGGCGAATCACCGGGGAGACCATTCCCTCCGAGCTGCCGCACAACTTCTGCTACACGATCAAGCAGCCGGTCGGGCCGGTCGCGGTCGTGACGCCGTGGAACTTCCCGGTCGCGATCCCGATCTGGAAGATGGCCCCGGCGCTCGTGTCCGGCAACACCGTCGTGTTCAAGCCGGCGTCGCTGACCCCGTTGACCGCGGCGCTGATCGTCGAGATCTTCGCGGAATCCGGCTTGCCCCCCGGCGTGCTGAACCTCGTGTTCGGCGGCGGCCGCGACG
>DASSSA010000052.1:0-17388 GCA_035701505.1 Actinomycetota bacterium | reverse complement strand
TGCGAGGGTTCGGCGTGAACCAGGTGGCCTTCGCGGTCGACGGGATGCTCGATCGGCTGGCCGAGAAGGTCGGCGTGGACGGCTGGGAGATCCGGTGGCGGAACGCCCTGGAGGTGGGGGACGCGTTCGGGACCGGCCAGGCTCTGGGTCCGGGCGTGGGGATCAAGGAATGCCTGCTCGCGGTGCGCGACGCCTATAGGGACGCGCGGTTCGCCGGCATCGGCTGCGGGGTGAAGAACAACGGGATCGGCAACGGGCTCCTCGAGCAGGGCAAGGCCATCCTCCGACCCGAGCCCGACGGCTCGGTGACCCTGTTCCACTCGTGGACAGAGATGGGCCAAGGCGTCCACACGGCGCTCCAGCAGATCGCCTGCCAGGAGCTCGGCCTCACCGCCGATCGGGTGCACGTGGTCGTGGACACGATGCGCGAGCTCGATACGGGCCAGACCACGGCGTCGCGCTCCACCATCCTCGGCGGACGGGCCGTCATCGATGCGGCGAACAAGCTCAAGTCGGAGCTGAACGGCCATCGGATCGCCGACCTCGCGGGCCGCGAGTTCTACGGCGAGCTGACCATCGACTATACGAACAAGCCCGGCGTCGATGTCGAGAAGCCGATCACGCACTTCGCCTACGGCTGGGCGGTACAGGTGGTGATCCTGGATGAGGACGGCCGGTTGGCCAAGGTGATCGCCGCCCACGACGCGGGCAAGGTCATCAACCCCACACTGGTGGAGGGCCAGATCGAGGGTGCCGTGCACATGGGCCTGGGGTTCGCCCTGTCCGAGGACTACGTGGTGCGGGAGGGCCATCCCGTGACCACCACGTTGAAGTCGCTCGGGATCGTGCCGCCCGCCGGCATGCCGGACGTCGAGTGCGTCCTGGTCGAGGTGCCGCAGCCCGAGGGTCCGTACGGGGCCAAGGGCCTCGGCGAGATCGGCCTGGTCCCCACAGCCGCGGCGGTCGCAGGGGCCCTCCACGCTTTCGAGGGGCAGTGGAGGACACGGCTCCCGATGAACGACTCGGTGGCGGCGCGATCGGCGGTGCCCAAGCTGGCGGCCGCGGCGTCCCGCGGGGGATAGCCGGGGGCGTCGTGCCGATCGCGCTCACGGGGGGGACGGTCCTCGCATCGCTCGACCCTCCCTCCGTCCTGATCGCCGATGTGACCGTCGAGGACGGGGCGGTGACGTCCGTCGGCCCGGCCCCCGCCGGGGCGACCCGCATCGACTGCACCGGATGCCTCGTCGTGCCGGGGAACGTCAACGCGCACACCCACCTGTACTCGGCGCTGGCGCGGGGTATGCGCTACCGGCTCGACCCCCCGAACGACTTCGTCCAGATCCTCCAACGGGTGTGGTGGCGGCTGGACCGGGCCCTGGATGCCGACTCGATCCGGGCATCGGCACTCGCCGGGGGGATGGACGCCGCGCTCACCGGCACCACCGCGCTCGTCGACCACCACGCATCGCCGGAGGCCATCGACGGATCGCTCGACGTGATCGCGCAGGCCCTGGCGGACATCGGCCTTCGCTCGGTGCTCTGCTACGAGGTCACCGACCGCGACGGGCCGGAACGGGCGGCGGGGGGCGTCGAGGAGAACCGCCGGTTCCTCAAGGCCGGATGGCCGCTCGCGCGGGCGATGGTCGGGGCTCACGCCTCGTTCACGCTGTCCGACGAGACCCTCGGGGCCTGCGCCGAGGTTGCTCGTGACGCCCGCGTCGGCGTCCACATCCACGTGGCCGAGGACGAGGCGGACCAGCGGGACGCGGAGGCCCGGTTCGGATCTCGGGTGGTGTCTCGGCTGGCCCGCGCGGGTGTGCTGAACCGGTCCGCGCTCCTGGGCCACTGCGTGCACGTCGACTCGGAGGAGATCGCCGCCATCCGCGATGCCGGCGCCAATGTCGCCCACAACCCCCGATCGAACATGAACAACTCGGTGGGACGAGCCCCGGTGGCCGCCCTCGGCGACGGTGTGGCCCTGGGGACCGACGGGATCGGCGCGGACATGTTCGCCGAGTCCGCGACGGCGTACTGGCGGCGTCAGGATGCGAGCCTGAACACGCCGATGACATGGCCGCTCGCCCGCCTGGCCAGGGGGGCGACGTTGGCCGGCCGGGCCTTCGGGCAGCCGACGCTGGGCCGGATCGAGCCGGGTGCCCCTGCGGATCTGGCCGTTCTGGAGTACGACATCGTCACCCCGCTCGACGACACGAACGTGGCGGGGCACTGGATATTCGGCCTTGGCGCCCACCACGTCCGGGACGTGATGGTGGCCGGGGAGATGGTGGTGGCCGATCGCCTCCTCACTCGGGTAGATCAGGACGAGGTGGCGGCCACCGCAAGGGAGCAGGCGGAACGTCTGTGGCGCCGGATCGACGAGCTCCCGGCGCACCCCTTCGAGCCCGGTGGGAGCTCGTGATGGCGGTATCGAGTGATGGCCGGGTCGCGCTGTATCTCCAGGACAAGCACCCGTTGCGTGAGGCCATCGAGTACGTGCGCTACGCGGAGGACCGGGGGTTCGAGGCCGTGTGGCAGGCGGAGAGCCGGCTGGTCCGGGAGGCCACCGTCCCGATGGCCGCGTTCGCCGCCACGACCGAGCGGATCAAGGTGGGCTCGGGCGTGGTGAACAGCTGGACCCGAAACGTGGGGCTCCTTGCCGCCACGTTCGTGACGCTCGATGACCTGGCGCCGGGCCGGGTGATGCTGGGGATCGGCGCGTGGTGGGAGCCGCTCGCGTCCAAGGTCGGTGTGGACCGCCGGAAGCCGCTCCAGGCGATGCGGGAGGTCGTCGAAACGGCTCGGCGGCTCATCGCCATGGAGCGCGTGACGTTCGATGGCGAGTTCGTCAACGTCGACGACATCGAGATCGATATCGTCCACGGCGATCGATCGCCGAGGAGCGTGCCGATCTACATAGGAGCCACCGGCATGAAGATGATGGAGCTGGCCGGGGAGATCGGCGACGGCGTGCTCCTCAACTACCTGGTCGGGCCGAAGTACAACCAGTCGGCGCTGGAGCACCTGGCCGTCGGTGCCGCTCGGGCGGGGAGGACGCTGGAGGATCTGGACCGGCCACAGCTCGTTGTGTGCTCGCTCGACGAGGACCGAGTGGCAGCGCTCGACCGGGCACGAGAGCTCGTGACCCAGTATCTAGGACAGCAGCCCCACATCGGGAAAGCGAGCGGAGTCGATCAGTGGCTCCTGGACGAGATCGGCAGGGTCCTCACCTGGCCGGCCTCCGAAGAGGAGATCCGAGGCGCCATGAAGCTCGTGCCCGACGACGTCGTGCAGATGATCACGGCCTCCGGAACGCCCGATGAGTGCCGGGCAAAGGTCCGCGAGTACGTCGAGGCCGGGTGCACCTGCCCGATCCTGTATCCGCTCGGCGACGACGTGTTCGCCATGATCGACGCGTTCGCGGAGGGGAAGTTCTGATGCCGACGGAGCCCTGATGGAGGTCCTCTTGCCTCGTGGCCTGGAGGAGGCGCTGGAGTGGAAGGCGGCCCATCCCGAGGCGGTGCCGATCGCCGGCGGGACGGACCTCATGGTGGACCTCAACTTCGATCGGAGCAGGCCCGAGCTCATCATCGACGTCTGTCGCCTGCCCGAGCTGAACACCTGGCGCCGGGAGGACGGGAACCTCTTCCTCGGCGCGGGCCTCACGTACACACGGGCGTTGCACGAGCTCCCGGAGATGCGGGCGCTCGCTCAGGCTTCGAGGTCGGTGGGGTCGCCCCAGATCCGCAATAGGGGCACCATCGGGGGGAACCTGGGAACGGCGTCGCCGGCGGGCGATGCCGTCCCCGTGCTGGTCGCCCACGACGGCGAGGTGGTGCTCGGCGCGGCCGGAGACCGCACCCGATCGATGACCTGGAACGACTTCTTCCTCGGGCCGAAGCGGAATGCCATGGCCCCCGATGAGCTGATCCTGGGAGCCCGGTGGAGGGTGGCCCGAGGCCCCCAGTCGTTCTCGAAGGTGGGGACGCGGAACGCGATGGTCATCGCGGTGGCCAACCTGTGCCTGGTGATGGACGACGTCTCGAGGACGGTCCGGGTAGCGCTCGGATCGGTCGGCCCGACCGTGCTTCGGGCGCCGGAGGCCGAGGCCTTCGCCGCCGAAGCGTTGTCGCGCGCCGGGGCATGGGACGATCCCTCCGCACCCCTCCCACCGAGCGACCTCGACGGCTTCGCGGAACGGGTGAGCGGCGCGGCGACCCCCATCGACGACGTGCGCGGCACCGCCGGGTACCGCTTGCACGCCTGCCGGGTGCTGGCCGGCCGGGCCCTGAGCTGGGCGCTGACGGAGCGGGTCGCGGAGGCCCAGCTCGCGTGAGGCCGACGACATGCTGATCCGGGTCAACCTGAACGGCGAGTTGCGGGAGGCCGACGTGTGGCCCGGCGCGAGCTTGCTGTTTGCCTTGCGGGAGGACTTCGGGCTCCGCGGGTCGAAGAACGCATGCGAACAGGGTGAGTGCGGGTCGTGCTCCGTGTGGCTGGACGGCGACCTCGTGTGCGCGTGCCTGGTCCTGGCCTCGCAGGCCCACGAGCGAGAGGTGCGCACGGTCGAATCGCTGTCGGGAACCGGCGAGGAGGGACTGCACCCCGTCCAGGAGGCATTCCTTGAAGCAGGGGCCGTGCAGTGCGGATTCTGCACGCCGGGGCTGGTGGTGGCGGTGGCCGACCTCCTCGATCACGACCCGTCCCCGAGCGAGGCCGCAGTGCGCGAGGCGCTGTCCGGCAACCTGTGCCGGTGCACGGGCTACCAGAAGATCATGGACGCCGTGAGCGTTGCGGCGGAGCGGAAGCGAGGGAGTGACTGGTGAGTCGGCTCCTGATCGATGGCTGCGAGGTCGTCGTGACCATGGACGACGCAGGCACGGAGGTGGCCGGCGGGTCGATCCTGATCGAGGACGGCATGGTCGCGTGGGTCGGCGCCGGCCCGCCGCCGGGCGCGGAGGGCGCTGCCGGCGGGGCCGCCGGGGCCGAGCGACTCGAGGGCCGGGGGACCGTGGCGGTCCCCGGCCTCATCAACACCCACCACCACCTGTATCAGACCCTCACCCGCGTCCGAGCCCAGGACCAGGGGCTGTTCGGCTGGCTCCGCGAGCTCTACCCCATCTGGGCGGGCATCGACGCCGAGTGGGAACGGGCTGCGGCCCGGGCGAGCCTGGCCGAGCTTGCGCTCTCGGGCTGCACCACCACCACCGATCACCATTACCTCTTCCCGCCGGGCCGGACTGGCGTCCTCGAGGCCGAGATCGACGCCGCCCGCGAGCTCGGCCTCCGGTTCCACCCCTGTCGGGGCTCGATGGACCTCGGGCAGTCGCGAGGCGGGCTTCCGCCAGACTCCGTCGTGGAAGACACCGACGATGCGCTTGCGGCCACGGAGGAGGCGGTCACCCGGCACCACGACCCCGGACCGGGCTCGACGCTCCGCATCGCCGTCGCACCGTGCTCGCCGTTCTCCGTGACCGAGCGGTTGATGCGCGAGTCGGCTGAGCTGGCGCGACGGTTGGATGTGCGAATGCACACCCACATCGCCGAGACCCTGGAGGAGGAGGCGTTCTGCGTCGAGACCTTCGACCGGCGACCGCTCGAGCTGCTCGATGACTGGGGGTGGCTCGGATCAGACGTGTGGCTGGCCCACTGCGTCCACCTGGACGACAAGGACGTCCGCCGGGTCGCGGAGACCGGGACGGGTGTTGCCTGGTGCCCCACGTCGAACCTCCGGCTCGGTTCGGGCATCGCGCCCGCCGTGATGCTCGTGCGCGAGGGGGCCCCCGTCGGCCTGGGGGTGGACGGCGCCGCGTCGAACGATGCCGGGAACCTCCTGGCCGAGGTACGTCAGGCGGTGCTGGTCAGCCGGGCCCGCGGCACGTCGGGGGGCCTGTCCGCCCGCGAGGTCCTTCGGGTGGCCACCGGGGGCGGCGCGGCCTGCCTCGGACGTGACGACGTGGGCTCGCTCGAGCCGGGCAAACGAGCCGACGTCGTGCTGTTCCCGGTGGATGACCTGTCCCACGTGGGGGGCGAGGTGGACCCCGTGGCCGCACTGGTCCTGTGCGGGCCCGTTCGGCCCCGGCATCTGCTCGTCGAGGGCCGCGCGGTCGTCCGCGACGGCCGGTTGGTCACGGCCGACGAGGAGGACATCGCAGCGGAGGGGCACCGGGTGGCTCGACGGATCGCCGCGGGGGCCGCCCGATGAGCGTTCGCCTCGGTGAGCGCCTCCGCGGCGGGGTGGGGGAGAGCGTACGCCGGGTCGACGGCGTCCCCAAGGTGAAGGGCGAGTTCGCCTACGGCGGCGACCTGTGGCACGACGACATGCTGTTTGGCCACACGCTCCGCAGCCCGCACCCACGGGCACGGATCCGGTCCATCGACGTCTCCCAGGCATTGGCTGGGCCGGGGGTCCACGCGCTCCTGCTCGCCGACGACATCCCGGGCAGGAGGACATACGGCCTGGAGTTCGCCGACCAGCCCGTCCTGGCCTGGGACGAGGTCCTGCACGTCGGCCAGCCCGTGGCCGTGGTGGCCGCCGAGACGCCCGAGCTCGCCCGCCGGGCGGTGGGAAGGATCGCCGTGGACTACGAGGTCCTGCCGCCCGTGACGGACATGGAGGAAGCGCTTTCTCCCGACGCGCCGAAGCTCCGCGAGTGGGGCAACGTCCTGCGGCACGTTCGCGTCGTCCACGGGGATCCCGACGCGGAGGCGGAGGTGTGGGTGGAGGGTTACTACGAGACCGGCATGCAGGACCAGGCGGCGCTGGGACTGGAGGCGGGGCTGGCCGTCCCGGCCGAGGACGGCGGGATCGACCTGTTCGTCTCCACCCAATGGCTGCACGTGGACCGCAAGCAGATCGCGCCGTGCCTCGGCCTGCCGGAGGAGAAGGTTCGGCTGTCGCTGGCGGGCGTGGGTGGCGCGTTCGGCTCGCGAGAGGACCTCCACATGCAGATCCACGCGTGCATGCTGGCTCTGCACACCGGCCGGCCCGTTCGGATCACCTACGACCGGGCCGAGTCGTTCCTAGCGCACGTACACCGCCACCCGTCGCGGATCTGGATGCGCACCGGCGCGAGGCGCGACGGCCGGCTGGTGAACGTCCGGGCCCGCGTGCTGGTCGACGGCGGTGCGTTCGCGTCGTCGTCGACCGCCGTGATCGGGAACGCGACTACCTTCGCCGCCGGTCCCTACGAGGTGCCGAACGCGCTCCTGGAGGGGACCGCCGTGTACACGAACAACCCGCCGTGTGGGGCCATGCGCGGCTTCGGCGCGCCCCAGGTGTGCTTCGCCTACGAGGCGCAGATGGACAAGCTGGCGGCGACCCTGTCGATCGACCCCGTCGAACTTCGGCTGCTGAACGCGTTGAGGACCGGATCCATCCTTCCCACTGGCCAGGTTGTCAAGGGGAGCGCGCCCGTCCGCGAACTGATCGAACGGGCTCGCGACATCCCGATGCCGCAGCCGGAACGGGCCGGCCTCCGTGAGCCGGTGACCTACCCGGGCGGAGCCGGCAACGTGAGCCGGGGCGAGTCGCTGAAGCGGGGCGTGGGGTTCGCCGTCGGCTACAAGAACGTCGCGTACAGCGAGGGGTTCGATGACTTCCACGAGGCCCGGGTGACCCTGTCGGTAGGGCCCAACGGCCCGATGGCCGAGGTGCACAGCGCGGGTGTCGAGTGCGGACAGGGACTGTCCACGGTGATGGTGCAGGCGGCCAGGACCGAGCTCGGCATCGACGACGTGCGGCTGCATCTGGCCGATACGCAAGTGGACTCTGCGGGCTCGACCTCCGCCTCGCGCCAGACCCTGATGGGGTCTGGGGCCGTGCAGCTCGCCGCTCGTGCCGCGCGGGAGGAGCTGTTCGGGCGGGCCCGTGCCGCCGGGCACCGTGGTGCGCTCTCTATCGAGGACGGGATGATCCGAAGCGACGGCGCCGAAGTCGGCGAGGTCGTCGCCTTCCTGAGGGAGCCGGTCGTGGCCACGCGCGTGTTCCGGCACCGCACGACGACCGCCATGGACCACATGGGCCAGGGCGACGTCCACGTCATGTTCGCGTTCTGCGCCCAGCGGGCCGTCGTCGAGGTCGACGAGGAGCTCGGGTTGGTCCGGGTGGTCCACGTGGCCTCGGCCATGGACCCCGGCCGGTCGATCAACCCCCAGGGGGTCGAGGGTCAGAGCGAGGGAGGTACCGCGATGGGCCTGGGCCTCGCGGTCATGGAGGAGATCCAGGTGACCGACGGGATCATCGGGAACGCATCCTTCACCGACTACCTGATCCCCACGATCCTGGACATGCCTCCGGTCATGACCGAGATCGTGGAGGCGCCCGAACCCGACGTGCCCTACGGGGTGAAGGGGGCGGGCGAGAACGCGACGATCGTGGCCACGGCGGCCATCGTATCGGCGCTTCGCGACGCGACCGGACGCGAGCTGAACCGGGTCCCGGTCCGGCCCGACGACCTGGTCGGTCTGGTCCCCCCGGTCACGATGGGCGGCCCCCCGCCGCCTCCCGACGTCCCGGGGCCCGAGCCGATGCCCACGTTCTTCGGCCAGGACGAGGTGCAGGGCGATATCAGCCCGTCGGGGGAGGGACGGAGATGACCGGCGGCGTCGCACTTCGAGGTCGCGACTACATCGAGACTATCGATTGGACGACCGATGAGATCGACGGGGCGCTCGGACTCGCCTCGGAGCTGAAGGAGAAGTTCCACCGGGGCGAGCCCCACCGGCTCCTGGCCGACCGGACCTTGTTCATGCTGTTCCTGGATAAGTCCACTCGCACGCGGAACGCGTTCGAGGCAGGGATGACTCAGCTCGGTGGACACGCGCACTTCCTGGATGCCGAGAAGACCCAGATCGCTCACGGGGAGAGCCCGAAGGACATGGGGATCATCTTGTCGCGGTACGGCCACGGTCTGGCCATCCGCCACGATCTCGTCCCGTACGAGGGGAACGCGTACATGCGCGAGGTGGCGAGGTGGGCCGACATCCCCGTGATCAACCTCCAGTGTGACGTGGACCACCCCACCCAGACCCTGGCCGACCTGATGACCCTGCGCGAGCAACGAGGCGGTGACCTCCGTGGACTCCGGGTCGCCGTGTCGTGGGCGTTCGCCCCCTCGTACGCAAAGCCGCTCTCGGTCCCGCAGGGCCTGCTGACGCTCCTCCCCCGGTTCGGGATCGACGTGGTGTTGGCCAACCCGCCCGGGTTCGACCTCATGCCGGAGGTCTGCAAGCGCGCGGAAGAGGCGGCGGCGGCCGGCGGCGGCGCCATCACGACGATCGACGACATGGACGATGCCTTCCGGGACGCCGACGTGGTGTACCCGAAGTCCTGGGGCCGACTGGACCTGTTCGCCGACGAGAAAGCCGCCCTGGCGGATGCGGCCCGATACGAGGACTGGATCTGCGACGCGCGGCGGATGTCGCTGGCGAAGTCCGATGCGCTGTACATGCATTGCCTGCCGGCTGACCGAGGAGCGGAGGTCACCGACGAGGTCATCGACGGTCCGCACTCGGTGGTCTACGACGAGGCGGAGAACCGCCTCCATACCGGCAAGGCCCTCATGGCCCTTACGATGGCACCTTGAGCCGACGCGCGAAGGGGGAATGAGCCGTGACGGTGGAGCCGCAACATCACGAGCACGATGCGAAGGAGCACGATCACCGGCACTTCCACGTCACGCACTACATACCGAAGGGCGAGGACTGGGCGCACTTGCTGTCTACTCACGAGCACGAGCACAACCACCCTGGGCTCGACCACGTGCACATCCCCCACAAGGACGTGGACGCGGAGCACCGGCGTGAGGCGCACGTGCACGACCACGCGCACCCCACGGCGTCGCCGGGCTAGCTCTCGCCGGCCGCACGAACCTCCAAGCGATGCTGGCGCGCGTCCTCGTCGCGCTTCCACGCGGTGGCCACGACGAGCATGGCCACGACCAACGCCAGGTTCCCCACCAGCCACATCGTGATGGCGCCGGCTCGCTGGTCCGCGAGTGCGGAGGGTCCCCAGGGCGCCGGCAGGGACGCGTACCCCTCGTAGAGAGGTGCCCGCGCCGAGTAGATCGCCAGGGCCAGGAACGACATTGCGGGCATGGCCAGGAACAGCGAGAGCAGGCGAACCGGGTAGCCCATCGGATGGGCCGTGGGATCGCGGCCCACGATCGGCCACCAGTAGAGGAGCGCAGTTGCCAGCCACAGGACATGCTCCAGCGCGTGGACCCCCCGGCTACGCAGGGCCAGGTCGAACAGCGGCGTCAGGTGGATCACGAACGCCACCCCCACGAACAGCGCCCAACCGACCACCGGGTCGGACAGCACGACGGCGGGGACGCTCCGGAGCAGGCGCGAGAGGAGCCTCGCCGTCGGCGGTCGCGTAGAACGGAGCGCGAGCGCGATCGGCGCGCCCAGCGCGAGCAAGGGAGGGGCGAGGAGCGTCAGCAGGAGGTGCTGGACCATGTGGATGCTGAAGGAGGCCTCCGCGTACGCGTCGATCGGCGAGGCCAGGGCCAGCGTAACCACGGCCAAGCCGACAAAGAACGCAACCGCGGAGCGGCGCGGATGAGGAGTTCCGGCTCGTGCCCCCCGGCGAAGGCCCTTCGCGTACACCCAAGCGGCGGCGACGATCGGCACGATCGCCAGCGGGTCCAGTGTCCAGGAGGTGAGGATCGTCGCGGCGCGGGCATCGGGGGGGACGGAAGGGAGGACCACCGCCACATGCTCGCACGGTCCGAGGGGATGGCGAGACGGAGGCTCGCGGGCCGGTTTGCGAACTCGTTGCTCCCGGCATAGAACCAGGTCATGGCTCAAGCCCCGGCGGCGATCGGCACCGGCCCCCGGGAGATCGCTCCCATCCGATTCGGCACCATCGTCTTCCTCGCCTCGGAGCTCGTGTTCTTCGGCGGCTTGTTCGCCGCCTACTTCACCCTGCGGTCGCAGACGAACCCGTGGCCGCCGTCGACCGTGGATCTCGACGTGGCCCGTCCCTCGGTGGCGACGGCCCTGCTCATCATGTCGAGCTTCACCTTCGTGGCCGGCCTGCGAGGGGCTCGCGCCGGGCGTCTCACGTCGCTGAGTCGGTGGATCGTGGTGACGATCCTCCTCGCTCTGGCCTTCCTGGGCTTCCAGTTGCTCGACTGGGTCCAGGCAGGTTTCTCGGTCTCATCCCACGCCTACGGCACGATGGTCTACGCGATGACCGGCTTCCACGGGCTCCACGTGATCGCCGGCGTCCTGCTGATGCTGGTGATCCTGGGACGCATGGCGCAAGGGGCATATGGCGATGGGATCATCGATGGGCCCGAGGCGGTGGGGTACTACTGGCACTTCGTCGACGTCGTGTGGATCGGCCTCTACGCGACGATCTTCCTCCTTCGGTGAGCCCGGGGTGAGCGCCGTCGCCGGCTCCGAGACGGCCATCCGTCGGCGGATCCTGCGCTACGGCCTGGTGCTCGCGGTGGCCGGCCAGATCCTGTGGTCGTTCCGGCCCGCGCCCGGCCGGGCGTTGACCGCACAGGAGGCGGCGGGCCAGACGCTCTACGAGGCCAGCTGCTCGACCTGTCACGGCCTCCAGGCCGAGGGCTCGGGCAGCGGACCGCCGCTCCAAGGGGTGGGCCAGGCGGCGGTGGACTTCATGCTCAGCACGGGCCGGATGCCGCTCGCCAACCCTGAAGCCCAGCCGATCCGGCAGCCGCCGAGGTTCGACCCCCAGGAGATCGCCGCGATCGTCGCCTATCTGACGGCGATCGCCCCGGGCGGCCCCGGGATACCCGAGGTCGATTCCCAGGCCGGGGATCTCCCCCGCGGGGCGCAGCTGTTCCTGAACAACTGCTCCGCGTGTCACGGTGCCGGCGCCATCGGCGACTCGATCGGCGGGGGCCAGATCGCGCCCTCGCTCTACCCGTCCTCGCCCACGCAGATCGGGGAGGCGGTGCGGGCCGGACCAGGCGTGATGCCGAAGTTCGCACCGCAGGACCTGTCCGACCAGGATCTGAACTCGATCGCGCGCTACGTGCTGTGGCTCCGCGACCATGGAGATCGTGGCGGCCTCCAGCTCGGGCGGGTCGGCGCCGTCGCCGAGGGGTTCGTGGCCATCGTCGTCGGGCTGGGGTTGCTGCTGGTGGTGATCAGGCTGACGGGGTCGAAGACGTGAGGCGCGCGAGCCTCGTCGTCGCGATCGCGTTCGGGGCATCGACGGTCGCGGCCCTGGGGCTGTTCGTCGTGTACATCGCGGGAGGTCAACCGCAGGTGGAGGGTGCCCTGCTGTTCGTGGCCCTGGCCGGGATCGGGACAGGGCTCATGGTGTGGGCCACGCGGCTGATGACCGGGATCGGTCAGGTCACCCAGTCCCGTCGGCATGCCCCGCCGCCGCAGGAGGAGAAGGAGGCCGCGGCCGAGGCGATGGCCGGCGGGGTCGAGGAGATGAGCCGTCGCCGGCTCCTGTTCCGGTTGTTGCTGGGGGCGGCGGGGGCGCTCGGGCTGGCCGCCATCTTCCCCATCCGCTCTCTGGGCCGAGCCCCGGGAGCCTCGCTGTTCCGGACGGAATGGCGCACCGGACTGCGGCTGGTGGACGTCGACGGGAACCTCGTCACGCGGGACACGCTGGAGGTGGACTCCTTCACCACCGTCTTCCCCGAAGACGCCGTGGGCTCGGGCGACTCGCAGGCGGTCCTGATCCGGGTTCCATCGGGATCGCTCCAACTGCCCGCCGACCCCCTCGCGGGCGCGCCGGATGGGTACGTGGCCTACTCGAAGATCTGCACCCACGCCGGCTGTGCGCTGGGGCTGTACCTGGCAGAGGTGCACCAGCTCCGCTGTCCCTGTCACCAGTCCACCTTCGACGTGTTGAACGGGGCGCAGCCGGTGTACGGGCCGGCGGCCCGGGCCCTGCCTCAGTTGCCCATCGAGATCGACCCCGACGGCACGATGCGCGCGCTGGGCGACTTCACGGCTCCGGTGGGGCCCAGCTTCTGGGAACTGCCGCCGTGATCGTGCGGCGATGGGTGAACGGGGTCGACGAGCGCCTGGACGGCAGCTCGTTCATCAGCAGGAACCTGCGTAAGGTCTTCCCCGACCACTGGGCGTTCATGCTCGGCGAGATCGCGCTGTACAGCTTCTTGCTGCTCGTCCTGACCGGGACGTTCCTGTCCTTCTTCTACCTCGCCTCCGCCGAGCCGGTGACGTACACGGGGCCCTACCAGCCGCTCCAGGGCCACACCGTGTCGTCCGCCTACGACTCGGTGATGCGCCTATCGTTCGAGGTCCGGGCGGGACTGGTGATGCGGCAGATCCACCATTGGGCGGCGCTCGTCTTCATGGGGGCCGTCATCGCCCACCTCATCAGGGTGTTCTTCACCGGAGCTTTCCGAAAGCCTCGAGAGATCTCCTGGTTGATCGGCATCGGGCTGTTCCTCTCGGGGATCGGAGCCGGGTTCACCGGCTATTCCCTGCCCGACGACGCGCTCTCGGGCGCCGGCCTGCGGATCGCGTACTCGATCGTCCTGTCGATCCCGTTCGTCGGGACCTGGGTCGCCTACCTGTTCTTCGGCGGCGAGTTCCCCGGTCCCGACGTCCTCAACCGGCTGCTCGTCCTGCACATCTTCATCATCCCGCTGGTGATCTTCACCATCCTCGGGGCGCACCTCGCCGTGGTGTGGCACCAGACCCACACGCAGTTCCGGGACTCCGGACGGACCGAGGACACGGTCATCGGCACGCCCGTTTGGCCGAAGTTCGCGTTGAAGTCGATCGGCCTGGGCCTCACGACGTTCGGGGTCATCGCGCTTCTCGGCGGCCTGTTCCAGGTCAACCCGATATGGCTGTACGGCCCGTTCGTGCCTTACTCCACGGCCTCGCCCTCGCAGCCCGACTACTACATCGGGTGGCTCGAGGGGCTGCTCAGACTGTGGCCGAACTGGGAGTTCCACGTCTTCGGCCACACGATCGGGGAGCTCTTGCTCCCCGGCCTCGTGGTTCCGGGAGTCGTCTTCACCATCCTCGGGCTTTGGCCGTTCCTCGAGGCCCGGGTGAGCGGAGACCACGAGTGGCACCAGTTCGCGCAGCATCCCCGGGAGGCGCCGGCGCGGAGCGCGTTCGGGGCCGCCGGCGTGACCTTCTTCGTCGTCCTGGTCGTAGCGGGCGGGAACGACGTCGTGGCCAAGTTCCTGGGGATCGAGGTGGACTCGTTCAACACTGTGCTTCGGTGGACCCTGGTCCTCGGACCCGTCCTGTCCGGGCTGATCACGTATTGGATCTGCCGCGACCTGCGGGACCGGCCCCGGCACCCGCTCTCGGAGCCGCCGCGGGTCGCCTTCCGCCGGAACGCCGCCGGGGGGTTCGAGGAGATCGAGTCGGAGCCGCCGGTGGCGGGGCGAGCCACGGAGGAGCCGGGCCGCACATGAGGTGGGCCGTACGGGCCGGGCGCCGCGCTGGGCCGGCGGCGCTCGCCCTCGTGGGAACGGCGTGTTCCGGATCCTTCGGGATGCCCCGAGGGGCCACCGAGCAGGGAGCCGACATCTTCCGGCTGTGGCAGGTGTTCGTCGTCACGGCCATCGCGGTGGCCGCTGTGGTCTACGGCCTGATCTTCTGGTCGGTCATCCGGTACCGCCGCCGGCGCTCGGACGAACCCGGCGCGCTGGGCTCGCAATTCCGCGGTGACCACCGGCTCGAGCTTGTGTACATGGGCATCCCCATACTCATCGTCATCGGCCTGTTCGCGGCGTCCGCCGCTGTCGAGGTCCGGGTAGACCGCGTCTCGTCCGATCCCGCCGTCGTCGTGAACGTCGAGGCCTACCAGTGGGGGTGGCGGTTCACCTATCCCGGGCAGGGCGTCACGATCGTGAGCCCCCCGAGCGGTGAGTTCGTCGCCGGGCCACAGATGGTCCTGCCCGTCGGCCAGACCACCCGGATCGTTCTCACGGCGAACGATGTGATCCATGCGTTCTGGGTCCCGGACTTCCTGTACAAGCACGACGCGATCCCCGGGCGCACGTTCGCCTTCGACCTCACGCCAACCAAGACGGGGACCTTCTACGGGGAATGCGCCGAGTTCTGCGGGCTGAACCACGCGTACATGACGTTCAGCGTTCGCGTGGTTCAGCCGGCCGAGTTCGCGATGTGGCTCGCGCAGATGCGGGCCGGACAGGCGGCGGCGTGAGCGTCACGATGGAACGGCCGGTCGCGGCCCAGCCGGAGCCACCGCACCGGGTGGGACCGGTCGAGCGCCTCACCTCCACCGACCACAAGAACGTTGGGATCCTCTACTGCGTGACGGCGTTCGGCTTCTTCCTGGTCGGGGGAGCGCTGGCCGGGCTCATGCGCATTGAGCTGGCCGAGCCTGCTCGCCAGGTCGTGTCCACCCAGGCCTACAACACCATGTTCACGATCCACGGCACGGTGATGATCTTCCTGTTCGTGGCCCCGTTCGGGATCGGGCTGGCCAACTACCTCATCCCCCTGCACATCGGCGCTCCCGACATGGCGTTCCCCCGGCTGAACCTGACCTCGTACTGGTTCTTCGCCGGGGCCGGCCTGTTGATCCTGCTGTCCGGCGTGGCGTCGACGGGTGGAGGAGCCGCGATGGGGTGGTACGCCTACACCCCGCTCTCCGAGATGCGGTACTCGCCGGGGGTTGGGGTTGATCTGTGGATCCTGGGGATCGTCCTCGTCGCCATCTCGAACGTCATGGGGGGAGTGAACATCCTGGCCACGGTGTTCCTGATGCGGGCCCCGGGCATGACCATGTGGCGCCTTCCCATCTTCACGTGGAACATGGTCGTCACCGCCATCCTGGGACTGGTGGCGTTCCCCCCGGCGGTCGCGGCCTTCGCCCTCCTGTTGATCGACCGCCGGCTGGGCGGGCACGCGTTCGACCCGCTCGGAGGTGGTGACCCCGCCCTGTACCAACACCTGTTCTGGTTCCTCGGCCACCCGGAGGTGTACATCCTCATCCTGCCGTTCTTCGGGATCATCACCGAGGTGATCCCGGTCTTCTCCATGAAGCCACTCTTCGGCTACCTGGGACTCGTGCTTGCGACCATCGCCATCGGGGCACTCTCGATGGGGGTGTGGGCGCATCACATGTTCACCACCGGGGTCGTCGACAACCCGTTCTTCTCTGCAATGTCGCTGCTGATCGCCGTCCCGACCGGCGTGAAGTTCTTCGCCTGGACCGGCACGATGTGGCGAGGAAAGATCCACTTCACCGTGCCCATGCTGTTCGCTTTGGCGTTCCTGCTGAACTTCCTGATCGGGGGGGTGACCGGGGTGATGCTCGCCTCGGCCCCCATCGACTTCCACATGAACGACTCATACTTCGTGGTCGCGCACTTCCACTACACGATCATGGGTGGGTCGGTCTTCGCAATCTTCGCCGGGATCTACTTCTGGTTCCCCAAGATGACGGGAGCCATGCTCCGGGAGCGGCTGGGCCGGGTGGTAGCCGTGCTCCTGTTCGTCGGATTCAACCTGACCTTCTGGCCGCAGTTCGTCCTGGGCCTTCGGGGCTTTCCCAGGCGATACGTCAGTTACCCTGCGGACATCGGCTTCGACACCCCGAACCTCGTCTCCACGGTCGGCTACGCCGTGATGTTCGCCGGCGTGGTCGTGTTCCTCGCCGACGTGGCGGTGTCGCTCCGGCGAAGGGTCCCGGCGGGGGATGACCCGTGGGGCGGGAACTCGCTCGAGTGGGTGACGACCTCGCCTCCGCCCGAACACAACTTCGACGCGCTCCCGCAGATCCGCTCGGAACGCCCGGCCTTCGACCTGCGCCATCCGGAGCTCGCGCCGTGAAGATCGCCACGTGGATGATGCTGGCGCTGTTCGCCTTCGGGGCGATCTCGGGCACGATCTACTGGTTCATCTCCTACGAACCCGCCGGGACGTTCCTGCTGTGGTCGTTCTCGCTCATGCCGCTGGTCGCTGCCGGCTACCTCGTGCTCCATGGGGCCGTACGCGTTCGAACCCTGGAAGATGATCCGGACGCCTCGCCGGACCGGGCGGCCGGTCAGCAGCTCGGCACGTTCCCGGTCGCGAGCGCCTGGCCGGTGGTCCTGGTCATGGGGTCGATCACGGTCGGGGCCAGCTTGGTGTACGGCCTGCTCCTGTTGCCCGTGGGCCTGGGTGCAATGGCTCTGGCCGTGCTGGGCCTGATGCGCGAGAGCCGAAGCTAGCTGCTTGGGGGAAGACAGGGTAGGGGCGGTGCGCGAGCCGATTGGCTGGCCCGCCTGGATTCGAACCAGGACTAACTGATCCAGAGTCAGTCGGGCTACCGTTACCCCACGGGCCAAACGTCGCCCGGCCGCCAGGGCCGGTCCGTCCGATGCTATCAGGCAGCCCCGCCGGCCAGCGGGAAGGCCCGCATCCCGGGCGGAACGCCCGGGCGGAACGAGC
>DASSSA010000051.1:0-41721 GCA_035701505.1 Actinomycetota bacterium | reverse complement strand
CGTTGTCGATCCCGCCAACGCGGCCGGGCTCGACGACCCCGAAGCGCTGGCCTTTGGACGCGATGGCCTGCTCTATGTCACCAGCACTCCCGAAACAACACCCGGCGAGGTCCTTCGCTACGACCCAGCGAACAATTCGTTCGTCGACACGTTCGTCCCCGCAAAGAAGAGCAACATCCTGGATCCGAGCGGCCTGGTCTTCGGCCCCGACGGCGACTTGTTCCTCAGCAGCGCCGCGACGAGCGAGGTCAAGCGCTACGACGGCAAGACCGGCAAATTCGAAGGCGTCTTCATCACCGCCGGCAGCGGCGGCCTCAATGAGGCCGAGGGCATGGCGTTCGGCCCGAACGGCAACTTCTTCGTCGCAAGCGAGCTGGGCAACGCGGTGCTGGAGTACGATGGAACCACCGGCGCATTCGTCCGTGAGTTCGTCGCCGCGGGCAGCGGTGGCCTTTCGGAGCCGACGTTCATCACCTTCGGACCCTCTCCAAGGGTATGACCAATCCCGGTCTCCACCCTGACGAACGGTGACACCGTCTTCTCAGAACTCCTTTCGAAATGAGGGGAAGGGCTCACTGAAGACGAACGGCGTCGGCATCTGCCGTCAAGCTGGGAGGGGTGCCGATGGCCGTCGCGCCGTGGATCGTCTCGAACGAGTTGTGGGAGCTGGTCGAACCGCTGCTGCCGGTGAATGAGCCCCGGCCGACGTCCACTTCGCGGTGAAACCAGGGGGGGCGCTCTCTCCGCCGAGGACGTCGTCGACCGCCGCGTGCGCGTCTCGGCCTCGTCGACGAGTGGCTCGACGCGGTGCTGCCCGCAGTTGGAAGCGCTCGTCGAGGACGCCGCGCCCGGCACAAGCGCATAGGATGAACTGACTCCGAGTTCAGCTAAGGCGCCAGTTAGCCACCCGCTCCGTCGCTGAGCTGCGGGCGAAAGGCAAGAGCGGTCGACAGGTCTCGCTCCCCGCGGCCGCCGAGTGGATTCCCACGACCGAGGCTCGACAATCAATCCGGTGGGGACGCCCGATGCGATCGTTAGCCTCCTCGAGTCACCGACACCAGGCTGAGGGTCTCGTGCGGACCCTCCGGCACCGATTCCTTGATCTGGCCGAACCCGACGGCGTGGAACTTGAGGCCGAGGATCCCCGGCTCGAGCCGTGACTGCTCGGTCATGACGAGCACGTTCGAGAACGTGCCGAAGGGCGTCTTCACCGTGGCCGAGAGATCCAAGATGCGGTAGCGGTCCTCGGCCGTCCCCTTGTAGTACTCGGGACGGAAGACATCACCCACCCGGGGCCGAGCTGGCATCACGATCCCGGGTCGCGCACCGTCGACGCCCGCCTGCCAGGCGCCCTTCGCTGGGATCGAATCGCCCCTGCGGTCGAACTCCTGGATGGTTTCCCCGAAGTACCAGACATTGCCTTGGACATCCTGGGTGTACCAGTCGTGCGCGATCTCCTCAAGCTGACCGTCCACGAAGAGCTTGTCCACCACCACCGTGTTAGGGATGCCCAGGATCGTCTTGGTGTGGTGGGTGACCGCGAACACGTCGACCGCCCGCTCCCCCTCCTTGATGCCCTCGTGTCGATACGTAGTCCCGGGCTTCAGCGGAAAGTACGGGTTGTCCACCGGCAAGGCGAAGTCGGCTGGGTCGAGCTCGCCGGTTGCGCCGGAAGGAGGCGAAGTAGTCGCGGGGCCTTCGCGGCTCGGTTCGGCGGTGCACGCGACAGCGATGGGCAGGAGGAACACCGAGACCATCAGGATCGCGCGCATCGGGCGCTTCATACGCCTGACCGTACTCGGACGATCCTGAGAGGGCCGTGAGACAGGATCCCCGTGATTGATGGCGCATGCCAGGAACTTCCCGCTGTCGCCAGGGGGGACCAGGGCTGGTCGTGGAAGCAGATCGGGGGCACACCGAGGGTCTCGCGCCAGGGGACCGATCGCGACCCGCCCACCCGGTCGACGCGACGGATCGCCCGCGGCAGCGGGACGCCTCACGACCGACCGTAGAACCTCGACAGGTGCAGCCATGTCGGCCGAAAGCCGCGCCGCTCGTCCCACTACTGCCGTGCCTCGGCGTGGGCCTCGATGAATCGGCGGATCTCCTCGAGCCTGAACCAGCCAGTCGACCGAGTCGAACCTAGGGAAGCAGACCGCTTTGCCATCCAGCGGATTCCCGAATGCTCGGGCGTCGGCGGGCACCCAGCACAGCCAGCCGACGGCGACCGGCGAAATTGGCCATCTCGCGAATGTTCCCGGCGCTCCGCGGCGCTATCCTCACTGCGAAGCCGGGCGAGAGAGACCGAGAGGGGACCAGCGAGGGACACATCTCGCGACGCCGACGGCGACAGCTCTGAAACAGGTCCCCTGAACTGGGCGTTTACAGCTCCGGGGGTGGGACTCGAACCCACAACCTACGGATTAACAGTCCGCCGCTCTGCCAAATTGAGCTACCCCGGAACGACCAACGGAGTCTACCAACGCGCCTCCGCCCCCCTGCGATTTCGATAGGCTCTGCCGACACCCATGGAAGGAGCGTTGCCTTGAAGTTCGTGATCGGCGTGATCCTGGGGTTCCTCATCGGCTACCAGCTGGGGCGAAGCGGCGAGAGCCTTGCGGGCTCGGCCGGACGATTGGGCCAGTCGGCGGTCGATCGCGCCCGCAGCGGCATCCAGACCAGGCTGGCCAGGGACGGGGAAGCCGCGCGCTAGGTTCGCGGCCCCGCTACTCCAGGTAGTCGCGGAGCTTCTGCGACCGTGAGGGGTGCCGCAGCTTCGACAGGGTCTTCGACTCGATCTGGCGGATCCGCTCCCGCGTGACCCCGAACTCCCGCCCGACCTCCTCGAGCGTCCGGGGGTGGCCGTCGAGGAGCCCGAACCGAAGCTGGATAACCTTCTTCTCTCGCTCCGACAGCGTGTGCAGCACGGCTTCGAGCTGCTCCTGGAGCAGGATGAACGAGGCGGCGTCCACGGGAACCACTGCCTCGGAGTCCTCGATGAAATCTCCGAGATGCGAGTCCTCCTCCTCGCCAATCGGCGTCTCCAGCGACACCGGCTCCTGCGAGACCTTCAGGATCTCCCGAACCTTCTCCGCGGGGATGCCCATCTGCCGCCCGATCTCCTCCGGCGTTGGCTCGCGGCCGAGGTCTTGTAGCAGTTGGCGCTGCACCCGGACCAGCTTGTTGATGGTCTCCACCATGTGCACTGGGATGCGGATGGTTCGGGCCTGGTCGGCGATGGCCCTGGTGATGGCCTGCCGGATCCACCACGTGGCATACGTCGAGAACTTATAGCCCTTCGAGTAATCGAATTTCTCCACTGCACGGATGAGCCCGAGGTTTCCCTCCTGGATGAGGTCCAGGAACAGCATGCCGCGTCCCACGTATCGCTTCGCGATCGAAACCACCAGACGAAGGTTGGCCTCGATCAGCTTCTTCTTGGCCAGCTGGCCATCGCGCTCCACGCGCCGGAGGAAGTCCTCCAGGTCCTCCTGGGCCTTGGGTTTCCAGCTCTTGGGGATGCGGTCGCGGCCGATGCCCTCGACCTTGCCGAACTTGTCCTGCTGATGCTCGCGGATGGCCACCACCCGCTCGACGACGATCCGGAGACGCTTGCCGTCGACCTTGCCGTTGCCATCCTCGCTCTCATGGAAGTCGTACAGTTCGGTAGCGAACTCGCCTGCCTCGATCCGCCTGGCCAGGTCCACCTCCTGCGCCGCGGTGAGGAGGGGGACCTTGCCGATCTCCTTCAGATACATCCGGACCGGGTCGTTCGTCGGCGCCTTCAGCAGGTCGACGTCCAGGCGAGCGGCCACGCCCGGCTCGACGAGGTCGTCACCGGGGACCTCGATGACCTCAATGCCCTCGTTTCGAAGGTGCTCCTCGACCTGGGTCAGGAACTCCTCAACCTGCTCGGGGGTGAAGTCATCGACGGGGACGGCTTCCAGCAGGTCGTCCGAGGTGACGAACCCTCGTTCCCGGCCGCGGGCGGCGATCGATTCCTTCGCCTCCTCGAGACCGAGGTCTCGCGCCACTTCGGTCAATGGATCTCCTCGCGCGGGGATGGTGGACCGCCGGAAGTGTACGAAACCGCACCGGCGGCGACCCATGGCGCGCAACCGACCTCAAACGGGCGCTTCGTGCCGCTCCTTCAGCCTACGGAGCTCGCCATCTGTGGCGATGAGCTCCCCGAACAGGGCGTCGTACTCGGGGTGCGTGGTGGGGTTGAGCTTCTGCAGTCGCCGCCGAAGGTCCGCGCTCCTGCGCCGGAGCGAGAACTCTTGGAGCCTGGCCCACACGTCCTCGGCGTACTCCAGGCTCTGGTCGCCGTCGAGAGGCTCCAGGGCGAGTGCGGAGGCAGCACGAGACAGCTTGTCGTCGTCAGAGCCGGTCACGGCGGTCCGGACGTCGCCGTCCGCCGCCACCAGGAGCCCGAACAGCTTCCGGTTCTGGACCGACTGGAAGTGCGCCTCGGCCAGGCGCTTGGACACCTCGTGATAGATGGCCGTGTCTCGGGCGAGGAGCCGGAGCATCTCACGCTCGACCCTGTCGTTGACCGAGGCTCGCTTCATGGCCTGACGAACCTCGGCCGGGCGGCCCGACACCCGGCGCTCCAACGAGAGTAGGACCGAGGTCTCGGCCACGCCCGCCAGCTCCGCCAGCCGGTGGGCGTACTCGCGCTGGCGGACCGGGTCGGACAGGCCCTCCAGGATGGGCAGGGCCGCCGCCACGGCGGCGCTCTGTCCCTCGATCGTCGACAGGTCGTGGCGCCCGACACCTCGGAGGAGCATGTATTCGACGATCGGCTGAGCTCCGGTGGCGAGGTCGCGGAAGGCGTCAGCGCCGCGCTGGCGGACGAAGTCGGCCGGGTCCAGCCCTTCCGGCAGGATCAGCACGACCGGTTGGATGGGGAACTGTTCGAGGAACCCGAACGCGCGCTCAGCGGCCCGGGCCCCCGCCTCGTCGGAGTCGAAGGCCAGCACCATCCGTTGGGCGAATCGTGAAGCCAGCCGGAAGTGGCCCTCGCCGAGGGCCGTGCCGCAGGTCGCCACGGCCGTCTCCACGCCCGCCCGGGCGAGCGCGATCACGTCGGTGTATCCCTCCACGATCACGATCTCGCCGGACTTGGAGACGGCGGCCTTGGCCCGGTCCAGGTGGTACAGGACTTCGCCCTTGCGGTAGACCGGCGTCTCCGGTGAGTTCATGTACTTCGGGCCCTCGTCCCGGTCGCCGGGAAGGATCCGGGCTCCGATCCCCACCGCTCGTCCCGACAGGTCGTGGACCGGGAACGTGACCCTGCCACGGAACCGATCCCGGACGTTGCCGGAGGGATCGCGAATGGCCAGCCCCGCCTCCATCAGGATCTCCGGGGAGAACCCCCTGGCCAGGCGTCGGAGCAGGAAGTCCGAGACCCCGGGGGCATAGCCGATCCCGAACTCCTCAGCGGTCTCCCGGTCGATGCCGCGGGTCTCCAGATACCTCCGGGCCTCCTCTCCCTCGGGCCGGTCCACCAGGGTCCGGTGGTACAGCGCCGATGCCTCCTCGTTGGCCCGTTGCAGGGCCAGGCGCCGGGAGGCTGCCCGCCGGTCGGCCGGCGTGTCGCCCTCGTACCGCAGCGACACCCCCGATTCCTTGGCCAGGCGTTCGACGGCCTCGGTGAACTCCAGGTGCTCCACCTCTCGGAGGAACCGGATGGCGTCGCCCCCGGCCCCGCACCCGAAGCAGTAATAGACCTGCTTCGACGGCGACACCGAGAACGACGCGGTCTTCTCGGCGTGGAACGGGCATAGGCCGACGAACGAGTCGTGTCCGGCCTTCTTCAGGGTCAGGTAGCCGGAGACCAACTTCACCAGGTCGGTCCGCTCCCGGACCGCCTCGATGTCCTCCTGCCTGATCCTTCCTGCCACCACTCCCCCAGCGCTTACAGCAGCCAGCCGTGGGGAAGGAAGAGCTGTTCGTAGACCCGCAGGGCGTACCGATCGGTCATGCCCGCGATGTAGTCGGCCACGCGGGTCGGCAGGTCTCCCGGGGCCCGATGGTACTCCTCCGGGACCTGGTCCGGATGGTCAAGGTAATGAGCGAACAGCGAGCGGACCAGCGCGATGGCCTTGTCCTGCTCCGACCGGGCTTCATCTCGCAGATACACCCGCTCGAACAGGAAGTCCCGGAGGGTTTCGAGGGCCCGGAAGGCCTCGTCGGACATCCGGATCTCCGGCGAATCCTCGCTACGGTCCACCAGATCGGTGACCAGCGTTTTGAGTCGCTCGGCGTGGGTCCGGCCCAGGACACCGAGAGGGTCGTCCGGCAGCTCCGTCGGCTCGATGACGCCCGCCCGGACCGCGTCGTCCACGTCGTGGTTGATGTACGCGATGCGGTCGGCGAACCGAACCACCTGCGCCTCGAGGGTGGAGGGCGCCGGCATGGACCAGGTGTGGTTCACGATGCCGTCGCGGACCTCCCAGGTGAGGTTCAGGCCGCGCCCGTCATCCTCCAGGTAGTCCACCACCCGCAGGCTCTGCTCGTTGTGGCGGAACGGCCGCCCCAGGAACGGCGTGAGGGCCTGCTCGCCCAGGTGGCCGAACGGCGTGTGGCCCAGGTCGTGGCCGAGCGAGATCGCCTCGGCCAGGTCCTCGTTCAGGCGCAGCGCCCGGGCGGCCGTCCGCGCGATCTGCGAGACCTCCAAGGTGTGGGTGAGTCGGACCCGGTAGTGATCGCCCTCGGGGGCCAGGAACACCTGCGTCTTGTGCTTCAGCCGGCGGAACGACTTCGAGTGGACGATCCGGTCTCGGTCCCGCTGGAAGCACGTTCGAAGGGCGTCGTGCTGCTCGTCGCGCTCGCGTCCTTTGGACTCAGCGGCCAAGGTGGCGTAGGGCGCAAGGGTCTGGCGCTCGATCTCCTCGGTGCGTTCTCGCGGCGTGGTCGTCATGCGGCCCATCGTAGCGCGAGGTTCCGACGCCGCCGGGCGCCGCCGGGCGCCGCCGGGCGCGGTCGGGGCGCGGTCAGCGCCCAAAGATTCTGTAGTAGATGTAGGCGAAGGTCTCTCTGAGGTACCCCTCGAACCGCGTTTCCTCGCTTGTAGCCGCGGAGTGCCATGTGGCCGAGACGAATCCCTCGATCCCGAGGTCCGAGGCCATCCGTCTCACCCGCAGGTTGTGCCACGGGTCGGAGACCAGGAACGCCGACCGGAGGCCGTGGTCGCGCATGTACGAGGCAGCCGCCCGAAGGCTCTCCAGTGTCGAGTGGCCGACCGGCTCGGCAACGACCGCGTCCGGGGGCAGGCCCTGCTGGACCAGGTAGTCCCGTCCGGCCTCGGCCTCCGTCGTGACGTCGCCGGGCTGCCCGCCACCCAACACCATCACCAGGGGAGCTCGATCCTGGTCGTACAGGAGCTTCGCGTGCTCCAGCCGCCCGGCGAAGACTGGCGACGGCCGTCCGCCGTACTCGGCGGCGCCGAGGACCAGGATGGCGTCGGCTCGTTCCACGGCGCTGGCGTCATCGGTGTGGGCCGCGCGCCACACGGCCACGAACGTGACCACCACCACCGACACGAGGACGACCGCGAGGAACGCGATGGCGGAGAGGAAGGGGTGGCTGCGGCTCGCGCGCACGTCCCCAATCTAGCAACGCCGCCGGCATTCCCACTCTCCGCGCCCAGGGACGGCGGGCCTATCGCTAGCTTGGTTCGATCAACCCGGTCTCCTCGAGAACCCCGAGGAACTCCCGCTTCATCCTGAAGCCGTGACCGAAGATGGCGTTCGAGCCACAGGGGCCGGCCGTGAACCATGAGAGGATCCAATTCTCGTCCGGCGAGCGAAACAGGGCTGCGGACTCGCCCGAGTACACGGTCCTTCTTCCCACGAGGGGCGCGTGCTCCCCGTACTCCCCGGGCACGCCGAAGAAGAACTGCAGCTCACGATCCCGGTCGTCTCGCAATCGGATCCGCACTCCGATGTGGTCGGTGTACCGGTCGTCCAGCTTCTCCGCCAGACCGAATCCGGCGGGTATCGTGAAGGGAGTCTTGCATCTCACCGGAGGGGAAGTCGGCACGACCGTCTCCCCTTGTCCGAAACACGCGGAACCCGCCGTGCAACCAAGGGCAACCAGGGCCCGCGCGAACAGCCTCACGGCAGCGATTCGGGCACCGGATGTGTCAGCGGACCGGTGCCATCGGGGCTCGCCTCCTGGCCGAGGCCCGCATACATACCACCGAGGCTGCGGACCCGGGCCGGCAGGATGCGTGCGGGGTACTCGAACGACCGGGCCAGCCCGACGAAATCGAGGGCCCCTTGCTCGGTTCGGAACGCGGAGACCAGCGCGAAGTCACCGGGGGAACCAACGTCCTGATCGAAGCCCTGGAACTGGGCCACGGGTACGACGTAGTAGCCGGACATTTCCCCGAAGGGCATGGTTTCGTTGACCGCCTCCGCTTCTGCCCGCGTTGGATAGACACCGCCGACAACGACGACCAGCAACTCACCCCCACCCGTGTCGGGCGCCATCTGCGGTCCGATCGGCGGGCTCACTTCGCGGAGGGCTGGTTCCGTCCGCCCCACCGTGGCAAACACGCTGACGCTGACGCCGACAGCCCCCAGTAGGCTGAGCACGATCGCGAGCGTTCGTTTCATCGTTCCCCTCCTCGTCCGAACTAATAGCCGGTCGCGTACTGGAAGTGCATGGGGTCGTTGAAGCCCAACCCCCACATCCAGCCGTGGCCCTGGAAGATCGGTGCGAATCGATAGTTCGTGGTGCTGTACGTCTTCCCCATGTACTCCTCCGCCGAGGAGAGGTCGATGGCGATGCCGAACGCGTGGGTGCTCCACGAAGTCCCATTCCTCTTGTATCGGCACGCGTATCCGTAGATGCCGTGCTTCACGTATTGGCCCAGGTGGTCGTTCTTGATGTGCCCGTAGACGTCGTTATCGAGGTTCGTGGACGCTCCGCCCTTGCCCGTCACCATCTGGGTGGGGTATCCGCCAAGCTTTCGATGGAAGCGGACCGTGTACGTCGCGCCCGTGTCGGCGGCACGCCAGTACATGTACGCGGCGCGCGCCGCCGCGCTGCAGGGCTGGCCGAACCGGTTGACGATCTGTGTGTAACCGTTGGGGACGGACGGATAGTTGTAGTGCCAATCCCTCCATCCGAGTTTGGCCCAGTGCCACCCGACCAGCAGCGGCATGGTCAGGACCATGGCCGCAATGAGAGGGAGGGCCCGCCGACGATGCCGGCGGAGAAAGCCGCCCACCTTCGCTCGCACGATCCACCTCCTGTTCGCACACGGGGGAGGTGGGGGGCGCACACGTTAGCGCAAGCGTGCTCCCGTGCGAATCACCAGGATGGGTGAACTGAAACCGACGTACGGGGGATTTCGGCCGTGTTACTTCGACGCGGACTCGGCCGCGCCGACGGCCGCCTGGCCGGCGGCCAGCCGTGCCGTCTCTACTCGGAATGGCGAGCACGATACGTAGTCCAGTTCGATCTCGTGGCAGAACGTCACCGAAGCGGGATCCCCGCCGTGCTCGCCGCAAATCCCGACATGCAGGTTCGGGTTGGCCGCCCGCCCCTCCTCGGTGGCGATCCGCATCATCCGCCCGATGCCGGCTCGGTCGATGGTCACGAAGGGGTTCGCAGGGACCAGCTTGCGCTCCTCGTACATCCCCACGAACTTGCCGATGTCGTCCCGGGAGAAGCCGAACCCCATCTGGGTCAGGTCGTTCGTGCCGAACGAGAAGAAGTCGGCCACCTCGGCGATCTCACCGGCGGTCAGCGCCGCTCGCGGGACCTCGATCATCGTCCCCCACTCCAGATGCTCGATCCGCTGTGCCGATTCCTCCAGCACCTTGCCTGCGGCCGGCTCGAGCTCCTGCCGCATCTGCTCCAGCTCGGGCCTCGTGGCAACCAAGGGGATCATGATCTCGACCTTTGGATCGCCTCCCTCGGCCTTCACCTCGACGGCCGCCTCCAAGATGGCCCGCACCTGCATGGCGTACAGACCCGGCTTGACGATCCCCAGGCGCACGCCACGGAGTCCCAGCATGGGATTGGTTTCGTGGAGCTCGTTGACCTTCTTCAGTACCTGCTTCTTCTCAACGAGCGCCGGGCCGGTCTCGCCGCGTTCCTCCATCTGGGCCACCTCGACCGCCAGGTCCACCTGGTTGGGCAGGAACTCGTGGAGCGGCGGGTCCAGGAGCCGGATCGTCACGGGCAGCCCGTCCATGGCCTTGAAGATGCCCACGAAATCGTTGCGCTGTAGCGGGAGGAGCTTGTCGTAGGCCGCCTCCTCCTCCTCAGACGTCTCGGCGAAGATCATCTGGCGAACGGCGTCCACCCGCTCCTCACCCAGGAACATGTGCTCGGTCCGACAGAGACCGATCCCCTCGGCCCCGCGTTCGCGCGCATTCGCGGACTGTTCGGGGGTGTCGGCATTCGCCCGCACGCGCAGTCGCCGGGCGGCGTCGGCGAGGGCCATGATCCGCTCGAAGGCCTTCCAGATTTCCTCCTTCCGGGCAGCGGGATCCCCGGCCCGGGCCCGCTCCAGGACGGACTCCTCGAGCGGGAGCTCGTCCACGTAGACGTTGCCGGTGAACCCGTCGATGGTGATGAGGTCGCCCTCCTTGACCGTGGTCCCGTCCACCCTGAACGAATGGGAGGCGACGTCGATCTTGATGGCGTCGGCCCCGCACACTGCTGGAATGCCCTCGCCCCGGGCGACCACGGCCGCGTGCGAGTTCGTCCCGCCGGCCGAGGTCAGGATGCCCTGCGACGCGATCATCCCGTGGTAGTCGTCCGGCGTGGTCTCCCGGCGGACCAGGATCACCCGCTCGTCTCGCTTCGCCCATTCCTCCGCCTCGTCCGCGCTGAACACGACCTTGCCCGAGGCGGCGCCGGGCGACGCGTTCAGCCCCCGCGCGACGGGCTCCGCCTTCGCCGTGGACGACACGACCCGCTTGAACAGCTCCTCCAGCCTGTCGGCGTCGACGCGGAGCAGGGCCGTGTCCTCGTCGATCGTGCCTTCGTCGAGCATGTCGTGGGCCATGACCCACTCGGCGAACGCGGTCCGCTTGCCGATCCGCGTCTGGAGGATCCACAGCTTGCCCTTCTCGATGGTGAACTCGATGTCGCACATGTCCCGGTAGTGGCGCTCCAGGGTGTCCATGACTTCCATGAGCTGTTTGTACGAGACAGGATCGATGTTCTCGAGCTCGGCCAGGGGGAGCGTGTTTCGGATGCCGGCCACCACGTCCTCACCCTGGGCGTTCGGGAGATAGTCGCCGTATGGGCGCTTCTCGCCGGTCGCGGGGTCACGGGTGAAGGCCACCCCGGTTCCCGAGTCCATGCCCCGGTTGCCGAACACCATGACCACCACGTTGACCGCCGTCCCAAGGTCGTCGGGGATCTTGTTTTGGCGCCGGTAATCGACCGCCCGTTTCCCGTTCCAGGACTTGAACACTGCCTCGACGGCTAGCCGGAGCTGCTCCCGCGGGTCCATGGGAAAGTCCGTGCCCGTATGCTCCTTGTAGATGCCGTGGAACTCCTCGACCAGGTGCTTCAGGTCGTCGACGTCGAGATCCGTGTCCTGTGCGGTCGGGCCCCTCCGGTGCTTGGCTCGGTCGAGCGCGTCCTCGAAGGCCTCACCGGAAACGCCCATGACGATCTTGCCGAACATCTGGATGAACCGGCGGTAGGCGTCGTAGGCGAACCGCCAGTCCCCCTCGGACTGCTTGGCCAGGCCTTGGAGCGAGTCCTCGTTCAGCCCGAGGTTCAGGACCGTGTCCATCATCCCCGGCATGGAGAACTTGGCACCCGAGCGGACCGACACGAGGAGCGGGTCATCCGGGTCACCGAGCTTCTTCCTCATAACTCGCTCGAGGCCGCGGAGGTGCTCGTCGAGCTCATCCATCAGGCCTTCGGGGACGTCGCCCTTCGCCAGGTAAGTCAGGCACGCTTCGGTGGTGATGGTGAACCCCGGGGGCACGGGGAGGCCCATGTTGGTCATCTCGGCGAGGTTGGCCCCCTTGCCGCCGAGGAGGTCCTTCATGTCCTTGTTGCCCTCGGAGAAGTCGTAGACGTACTTGGTCATCGCCAGCCTCCGGCCGCGGCTCGGGTCCGAAGGGTCAAGTGTACGGAAGTCCGCACTGAGGTCGTCCGTTCGTCACGCCGCCGCCGCCTCCAGCGAGGCGAGCGTTGCCGCATCGGAGGCGAACAGCACCCGCACGCGTTGCCCCTCGACGGGGAGGAGGCTCGCGGAACGCCCCTCACGCGACCCGAGCCACTCCCGCATCGCAGAGGCGAACTCTGCCGCATCCCGTGGCCCGTCCCACACCGTCGAGAGCGCGAGCGCCACGTGCTCGCCGTCGGACCAGGCACGATACGTGCCGCCGTCCCACCCCGCGGTCGCGACTTCGGACGTGATGCGCGGGAGTCGGAGGCCGAGCATGATCGAAAGGAACGCCTCTCCCACGCCCATCACGTCGAGGTCGTTCCATCCCGGGCCGAGCTCCGGCCCGAGGTCTCCGACGTTCACCGGCGTGGGGGCGTCGTTCGGGTACCGCTCGGGGTGGATGACCTGCTCCGTCGAGACGGGGAAGCTCTTCATGGCGCGATCGATTGTCTCGGTGCCGCCCCGGCGGTCCATGGCCTGGATGAACGACAGCCCCGCCGTGTACGGCCAGGTCTGAAGCTCCACCACGAACGGGGCGATGCCGGCGGTGGACGGCGCGGCCCCCAACCCCAGCTCCAGCTGTTCGTCGAGCGTCAGGAACCTCTGCGCGTACAGGATCATGAAGTAGGTGGCGTCGCCCTCCACGGCCCCCAGTGCCGCCTGGTAGACCTCGTCGGCACACTCGCTCTCCAGCGTGTTCAGGCGATCTAGCCGGAAGTGCTGGTCGTCGAGGGCGTGCGTCAGCTCATGGGCAAGAGTCACCTTCTGCACGGGCGTCGGATCCTCCGTTCCGACGAACACCAACTGTCCGGACAACGGGTCGTAGTACCCGATGACCTGGGAGCCGGCGAACCGCTCGATCGATCGGCGGATGCTGGTTCCTCGTGGCACGACGCCAATGGTCTGCCAGGCCCGACTGCGACGCTCGTACATCCTCGCCGGGTAAGAGGAATCGAAGGACTGGATCAGCCCCTTCACAAGCTCGTCGTGGGAGGCAGCGTCGACCGGGACGGGCTCGGTGAACTCGAGGCCCCGCAGCTGCTGGACCTGGCCCTCCACCTGCTTGATGGCCGGGGGGGTGGGCCCCTGGGAGCCGGCCGAGACCGGCTGGGGCGGCGGACGCCGGCACAGCCGCTCCATCGCGGCCTGCGCAGAGCGTGGGCCGGTCGGGGCCGGTGACGGCGTCTCCTGTACCGACGGGACCGGCGCTCCGGTCTCGGACCCGCGGGACTCGGATCCCGATCCGGTGCATGCCGACCCGAGGAGGACGACCACCAGCAGGGCGGCGGCGAGAGCGCGGGCCCGGGCGATCACCGGCGAGGTGCCGCCACGCTGGCCACCGCGGCGACCAGTGCCGCAGCCGAGAAGCCGGCCGAGACCCACAGCAGCCCGATCGAGTTCAGCGACCCCAGTGATGCGACGACCAGGATGATCCCGGCGACGGCCATGAGAGCGAATGCCACCGCGTACAGACTCACCGATCCGCGGCGGGATCGGACGACCGGGCCGCTTTCGGTTGCGTGCTCGGCGCGGGTCACAGGCGCTCTCGGAGGTAGCCGACGAGACCGTCGATGGGGATGCGGTCCTGGCCCATGGAGTCCCGCTCTCGGACGGTCACCTGGCGGTCTTGGAGCGAGTCGAAGTCCACGGTCACGCAGAACGGCGTGCCGACCTCGTCCTGGCGTCGGTACCGCCGGCCGATCGAGCCGGCGTCGTCGTAGTCGCACATCCACAGCGTCTTCACCTGGTCGAACACCGCGCGCGCGTCGGGCGTGAGTGTTTCGTTCCGCGAGAGCGGGAGCACTGCCACCTTGACGGGTGCGAGGTCCTTGTGGAGAGCGAGCACCGTGCGCTTCTCGGTCCCGCCCGAGGCCCTGGGGGCCTCCTCCTCGCGATACGCGTCGAGCAGGAACGCCAGGAGCGCCCGGTCCACGCCCGCCGCGGGCTCGATCACGAAGGGGAAGTACCGCTCCTCCCGTTCCGGGTCGAAGTACGTCAGGTCCTCCCCGCTCGCCTGGGAATGCGCCTTCAGGTCGAAGTCCGTCCGGTTGGCGATGCCTTCGAGCTCGCCCCAGTCGGTGAACGGGAAGCGGTACTCGACGTCGACGGTCCGCTTCGAGTAGTGCGAGAGCTCGTCATTGGAGTGCTCCCGGAGCCGGAGGTTCTCCTTCCTGATCCCGAGGTCCACGTACCACTGGAGGCGCTGGGTGATCCAGTACTCGTGCCATTCCTCGTCCGTCCCCGGTTCCACGAAGAACTCCATCTCCATCTGTTCGAACTCGCGCGTTCGGTAGATGAAGTTCCCCGGCGTGATCTCGTTCCGGAAGGACTTGCCCTGCTGGGCCAGGCCGAACGGGACCTTCTTCCTGTTGGCCTGTTGGACCGTGACGAAGTCGACGAACATCCCCTGCGCCGTCTCCGGCCGAAGGTAGACGACGGCCGCTTCCTCCTCCACGGGGCCCATGTACGTCTTGAACATCAGGTTGAAGTTGCGCGCCTCGGTGAACCGGTCGTGTCCGCAGTTCGGGCATCTCGGCTTTGCGGCCATGTCGACCGTGCTCTCGTCCTCCTCGTGTCCGGACTGGGGGGCGTGGAAGCCTGGGAGATGATCGGCGCGGAACCGCTGGTGGCAGTTCAGGCATTCCACCAGGGGGTCGGTGAAGGACTGGAGGTGCCCGCTCGCCTCCCACACCCGGGGCGACATGATGATCGAGCTCTCCAGGCCCACGACGTCGTCCCGGAGCTGGACCATCGTGCGCCACCAAGCCGCCTTGACGTTGCGCTTCAGCTCGACCCCCAGAGGGCCGTAGTCCCAGAACGAGCGGAGCCCACCGTAGATCTCACTCGACGGGAAAACGACGCCCCGGCGCTTGGCCAGAGCGGTGATGACCTCCATGAGGTCGCGCATCGAGTTGGACCTCCTCTCCCGGCCGCTGGCGGCGACCGCTGGCGTGAGACCAAGTGTAGCGGCAGGCAGGCTCCGTCCCGGCAGCTCCCACGGGTACGGGCGACGCAGGGAACGGTTGATTCGGCCGAGAGCGTCCGCTACTCGTCGGCGAGGCCGCCGAACCTGCGTGACCGCTTCTGATAGTCCCGGATGGCCTCGTACAGGTATTCGCGGTTGAAGTCCGGCCACAGGACCGGGGTGAAGTAGAGCTCGGAGTAGGCCGCTTGCCACAGCAGGAAGTTCGAGATGCGCTCCTCACCACTCGTCCGGATGATGAGGTCGGGATCCGGCGTGTCGGGGTGGTACAGGCGCGACGCGATGCTCTCCGGCGTGAGCTTGTGGCCGTCGAGGCGGCCGGCGTCGTGATCGTCGATCAGCCGCTTCACCGCATCGGCGATCTCCATCCGGCCGCCGTAGTTGAACGCGATCGTGAGCGTCATGCCCGTGTTGGCCGCCGTGAGCTCCTCGGAGACCTCCATCTCCTTCAACACCGAGCGGGGTACCCTCCAATCGCGTCTGCCCAGGAACCGAACGCGAACGTTCATGCCGTTGAGCTCGTCACGCCGCCGCCGGAGCAGCCCGCGGTTGAACTCCATCAGGTAGCGGACCTCGGCTTCGGGCCGGTTCCAGTTCTCCGTGGAGAAGGCGAACATCGTGAGCCAGCCAAGGCCAACCTCGACGCCGCCCTGCACCGTGTCCCACATGGCCTGCTCGCCCGCGGCGTGCCCCTCCGTCCGGGGAAGCCCTCGTTGGGTGGCCCACCGGCCGTTCCCGTCCATCACGATCCCGATGTGGGCGGGGACGCGATCCCGGTCGATGTCGGTGAGGTAGGAGCTCACGGCGCGAGGCTCCTGGCCAGGATGGGAAGGCTCTTCATCCGCCGCTCCAGGTGGTACTCGGCGAACCCGAACAGCAACCCGCGAGCCTCTCTCCGCACGTACGGATCGACCGTCATGGCGCCGGCCTGTCCTGGGCCGGCGGCGCCGAGGTCGGCTAGGAGCCCGAGCGCCTCTCGCGAGACCGGGCCCGCGTCGGGCTCGGCACAGGAGCGGCATACCGCTCCGCCCTGCCCGCTGGCGAACAGGTCGGCGTCGGGCCGGCCGCACACCGCGCATGCCGAGAGACTGGGGTGGAACCCCGACAGCGACAGGAGCGAGAGCAGGAAGGACTCCGCCACGGCCGCGGGATCGGCCGGTCGCGCTTGGAGCGCCCGAAGGCCGGTGAGGAGCAGGAGGAACAGACGAACGTTCCGCTCGTGCTCCTCGGCCACCTTGTCCGCCGCCTCGAGCATGGTCTCCCCCGCCGCGAACAACCCGAGGTCGTCCCGGATGGCCCGGAACGGGGAGATGATCTCGGCCTGGCTGATCGTGTCGAGGGTGCTTCGGCCTCGGTAGACCATCAGGGAGGCGTGGGTGAAGGGCTCGAGGCGGGCGCCGAACCGGCTGGTGGTCTTGCGGATGCCCTTGGCCACGGCCCGAACCTTGCCCGAGCCCTGGGTCATAACCGTCACGATCTTGTCGGCCTCACCCAGCTTGATCGCTCGCAGGATGACGCCCTGTTCCTTGTAGAGGGGCATGTGACCGAATCGTACCCTCGGGTCCCGCCGGCCTCGCCGGAAGGGTTTGGCGATTCCGTGACATCCCCGGACCGGCCTGGGTCAGGCTCCTGCGGTCAGGCTCCCTTTGGGTGCCAGACCGTCTTGAACTCCATCAGCGCGGTGACCAGGTACGGGCTCTGGGCGGCCGGCGAGAAAACATCGCCCCCGTTCGCGCAGACGACTCGCTTCACGTTCTCGGCGGATCGGACCTCCATGTCGCCCCGCATGTTCTCGGGGACCCCGGTGATGTCGATCGCGTTCACGTCCATGTGGCCGGCCAGCCAGGGCACCAGCTCCTTGGTGAAGCCGGTGAGCACGTTGATCACCCCACCTGGAACGTCCGAGGTAGCCACGACCTCGCTCAGCGTGACGGCCGGGAGCGGCGCGCTCTCGCTCGCCAGGACCACGGCGGCGTTGCCGGACACGATGGCCGGCGCCAGCCGCGAGACCAGCCCGAGGAGCGCCTGGTCCTCCGGCGCCACGATCCCCACGACCCCCGTGGGCTCGGGGATCGTGAAGTTGAAGTAGGGCCCGGCCACCGGGTTCGTGGCCCCGAGCACCTGGTGGACCTTGTCGGCCCATCCCGCGTACCAGACCCACCGGTCGATCGCGGCGCTCACGCCTCGGACCGGGTCGGCGGCGCCCACATCGGCCAGCTCCTGCTCGAACTGCGCGCGACGGCCCTCCATCAGCTCGGCCACCCGATACAGGATCTGGCCCCGGTTGGAAGCGGTCCTCGCGCCCCAGTCGACCTGGGCGGTGCGGGCTGCCCGGACCGCGTCGCGGAGGTCTTTTCGCGAGGCTCGCGCGGCCCACGCTAGCAAGCGTCCATCAGGCGCGTGCACCTCGTACGAACGACCGGACTCGCTCCGAGGGAACTCCCCGCCGATGAACAGCTTCGCGGTGCGGCGAACCGGCAGGCGCTGCTCGCTCAATCGCCGCCCCCGTCGAAGTCCAGGTACGGCTCCAGGCCGTGGAGCCCGCCCTCCCGGCCGAACCCGCTCTCCTTGTACCCGCCGAACGGCGACGACGGGTCGAACCGGTTGAACGTGTTCGCCCAGACCACACCGGCCTCCATCCGCTCAGCCATCCACAGGATCCGCGAGCCCTTGTCGGTCCAGATCCCCGCTGAGAGTCCGTAGGGGGTGTTGTTGGCCTTCTCCACGGCCTCGGCCGGGGTTCGGAAGGTGAGGATCGACAGCACCGGCCCGAAGATCTCCTCCCGGGCGATGCGATGAGACTGCGACACGTTCGTGAACAGCGTGGGCCGGAACCAGAAGCCGCGTTCAGGCAGGTTGCACTCCGGCTGGTACATCTCGGCCCCCTCCTGTACCCCGGAGGCCACCAGCTCCTCGATCTTCTGGAGCTGCTGCCGGGAGTTGATGGCGCCGACGTCGGTGTTCTTGTCCAGCGGGTCGCCAACCCGGAGGGTCTGGAGCCGGTCCTTGAGCTTGTCCAGGAGCGGTTCGAACACGGGCTCCTGCACGAGCAGGCGCGAGCCGGCGCAGCACACGTGGCCCTGGTTGAAGAAGATCCCGTTGATCACGCCCTCCACGGCCTGGTCGAGCGGCGCGTCGTCGAAGACGATGTTCGCGGCCTTCCCTCCGAGCTCGAGCGTGAGCCGCTTGCCCGTCCCGGCCAGGGCCCGCCGGATGACCTTGCCCACCTCGGTGGAACCCGTGAAGGCCACTTTGTTCACGTCGGGATGGGTGACCACGTGCGAGCCGGTCTCCCCCGCGCCGGTGACGATGTTCACCACGCCCGGCGGCAGCTCGACGTCCTGCACCACCTGCGCCAGCAGCAGCGCGGTGAGCGGGGTGGTCTCGGCCGGCTTCAAGACGACGGTGTTGCCGGTGGCGAGGGCCGGCGCGATCTTCCACGCCGCCATGAGCATGGGGAAGTTCCACGGGATGACCTGTCCCGCCACCCCGAGCGGGCGAGGACGGCGGTTGGGGAACGCGTATTCGAGCTTGTCCGCCCACCCGGCGTAGTAGAAGAAGTGCGCGGCGGCGAGCGGCAGGTCCACGTCGCGCGATTCCTTGATGGGCTTGCCACCGTCCATCGACTCAAGGACGGCGAACTCGCGCGCGCGCTCCTGGAGCGCGCGCGCGATCCGGAAGATGTACTTGGCCCGCTCGGTGCCGGGGAGCCCACGCCAGTGCTGCTCGTGCGCCTCACGGGCGGCCTTCACCGCGAGGTCGATGTCCTCCGGTCCGGCCTCGGCCACCTCTGCCAGGGGCTCCTCGGTGGCCGGGTTGATCGTGGGGAAGTACTGGCCCGACTTCGGCTCGACGAACTCCCCCCCGATGAACAGGCCGTAGCGGTCCTCGAGCCGGACGATGTCGCTCGACTCGGGCGCGGTGGCGTATTCCCATACCGGCTCCCGCCGCTCCGGCGCCCCCCGCTCCCGCCTCTCGATCTTGGCCATGTCGTCAGTCGATCGTGTAGTAGTCGGGACTCTGGTACCGGCCGGTGCGCTCCTTGTCGATCTGCATCAGCACGTCGTTCAGGAGCGTGGACGCCCCGATCCGGAACAGGTCCGGCGTCATCCACTCCGGGCCGAGGGTCTCGTACACCAGGACCAGGTACTGGATGGCCTGTTTGGACTGGCGGATGCCGCCGGCCACCTTGACGCCGACCCGCCGGCCCGTCTCGTGGAAGAACTCCCGGGCAGCCTCCATCATGCAGAGGGCCGCGGGAAGCGTCGCCGCCGGCTGGATCTTGCCGGTCGAGGTCTTGATGAAGTCGGCTCCCGCCGCCATGGCCAGGACCGAGGCCTGACGGATCCGGTCGTACGACCCGAGCTCGCCGGTCTCCAGGATCACCTTGAGGTGCGTGTCGCCGGCGGCTTCCCGCGCCGCAGCCAGCTCCTCGAAAGCCTGGGAGTACTGCCCACCGAGGAACAACGAGCGGTTCAGGACGATGTCGATCTCGTCGGCGCCGAGATCCACGACCTCGCGCACCTCCCGGAGGCGAGCATCGAGCGGCCCGAGGCCGCTGGGGAACCCGCCGGCGACCGACGCCACGTTCACGCCGGTGTCCTTCAACTGGCCGGCCGCGACCGGGACCAGGTGCGGATAGATGCACACGGCCGCCACCGACGGTACGGATGGGTCAACCGGGTTCGGCCGGACGGCCTTGGCGCACATCGCCACGATCTTGCCGACCGTGTCGGAACCCTCCAGCGTCGTGAGATCCATTGACCGGATCGCCAGGTCCAGGGCCCACAGCTTGGAGTCGCGCTTGATCGAGCGCTTGGACAGCGAGGCGGCGCGCTCCTCCAGCCCCACCGCGTCCACCGCCGCGGCTCTGGATACCAGTCGTGCCGCTTCCTTCGATGTGAACCGGACGGGGGTTGGGTGGCGCCGTTCGATCTCGGCCGCCTGCGACATCCGCGGAGCCTCCTCGGCAGGGAAAGCCATGGTAGCCGAATCCCCGGAATCGCCGGGCTAACGGCGAGTGTCCGGGCCGAACGAGTCCGGGCCGAACGCCTCGGGGATGAGGTCCTCGAGCGCCCAGGCCGCCCGCTCGCCGCCCGTGGTCTCCGAGATGACGAGCGACTCCGGCCCGAACTCCCACAGGACCTGGCGGCAACCCCCGCACGGGGGTGTGGGCCGGTCGGCATCGGTTACCACGGCAACGCAATCGACCCGTCGTTCGCCCGCCGCGATCGCCGCCGCGACGGCGTTCCGTTCCGCGCAGACCGACACGGGATAGGACGCATTCTCCACGTTCACTCCGGTGAACACTCGTCCGCCGGCCAGGATGGCCGCGCCCACGTGGAACTCGCTGTACGGCGCGTACGCGTTGGCACGTACCTCGGCCGCCGCCGCCACCAGCTCGTGGATCTGCTGTTCCGGCGGCCTACTCAGCGGTGACCTCCGCCGGGCTCGGCTGCTCTGCATCTTCCGGCTTGCGCGTGATCAGCACCTTGGCGATGCGGCGCCCGTTCACCTTCTCCGCCTTGAACACAAGGTCCTGGTAGGGGACCTCCTCGCCCTGCTCGGGTATGGAGCCGAGCAGTCCGAGCATCAGGCCGCCCACCGAGTCCCACTCCTCGTCGGGGAGCTCGGTGTCGAGGAGCTCGTTCACCTCATCGATCCCCAGCCGCCCGTCCACGCGGTACACGCCGTTCCCGAGATCGACGACCGAAGGCTCCTCCCGGTCGTACTCGTCAGTGATCTCCCCGACGAGTTCCTCGAGCAGGTCCTCCAGGGTGACCAGGCCGGAGACCGAGCCGTACTCGTCCGTGACGAGCGCGATGTGGAACTTCTCCTGCTGCATCTCCCTGAGCAGGTCGGCCACCCTCTTGGACTCCGGGACGAAGTGAGCCCGGCGCAGGATGTCGGTGAGCGGCATGTCCGCTTGTCCCTGGTACAGGGCCTTCAACACGTCCTTGGCGAAGACGAACCCGACCACGTTGTCCAGGTCCTCCTGGAACACCGGGATCCGGGAGAACCCGTGGCGGAGCACCAGCGCCTGCACGTCGTTGAGGGTCTTGTCGTCCTCGACGGCCACGATGTCGGGTCGGGGCCGCATGACCTCACGGACGATCGTGTCGCCGAACTCGAAGATCGAGTGGATCAACTCCTTCTCCCCCTCCTCGATCTGTTCCTCGTTCGAGGCCACCTCGGCCAGGGCTCGGATCTCGTTCTCCGTGATGAACGGACCCTGTGGCAGCCCCTTGCCGGGCATGATGATGTTGGCCAGCTTCACCAGTCCGGTCGCGAACGGACCCACCAGCCGCCCGAGCGCGACGATCAGCGGCGCGAGCACCAACGCCACGCGATCGGTCTGCTGGATTGCGAACGTCTTCGGCGTCACCTCGGCGAACACGAACAACAGGAGCGTCATGGCGACGGTGGCGACGATCTCGCCCGCGCCGTGGAACAGGCGAACGGCCAGGGAGGTGGCGATCGTGGTGCCGCCGATGGTTGCCAGCAGCGTGAGGAGCAGCACGACGTTCAGGTAGGGGGCCGGATCCTCGGCGATCTTCGCCAGTGAGCTCGCGCCGCGTCGCTTCTCCTCGGCGAACCGGTAGGCGCGGACGCGATTCATCCTGGTGATCGATGTCTCGGACGCCCCCAACACGCCCACGCCCGCGATGAGCAACGCGATGACGAAGAGCTGGAACCAGTCGCCGCCGGTCACCGGACGCGAACCCCCGCGTACCGTTCCTGTTTGGCCCACATCGCGGCCCTGTCGTCCTCGTCCTCGTGATCGTGCCCCAAGAGATGGAGGATCCCGTGGACCAGGAGCAGTCGGAGCTCGGACGCCGGATCCTGGGGTCGGTTCATGGCCGCAACCGCCGGGGCGATCACCACATCGCCCAGGACCTGCACGCCATCGTCTCCGATCTCGTCGAGTGGGAAGGACAGCACATCGGTGGGTCCCTCTTCGGCGAGGTAGGTCCGGTGAAGGTCGGCCATCTCCTCCGCCGTCACGAACGAGACCGAGAGCTCCGAGCGGGCCTCGCCCTCGGCCTCCAGGGTGGCTCGGGCCAGCTCAACCAGGCCGTCCATATCGAGGGGCTCGGACTGGCGGTCGGACACCAGGATCGTCGGAGATTGGTCGTCGTCACTCATCGCCGCCGGCCGCCCGCTTCTCCCCGAACACGCGGTAGGCCTCCACGATGTCCTGGACGATCTTGTGGCGCACCACATCACGCGCCCCGAGGTGGCAGAACTCGATCCCTTCGATGCCGGACAGGATGTCCTGCACGATCACCAGGCCGGAACGCTGTCCGTTCGGCAGGTCGATCTGTGTGACGTCACCGTTCACGACGGCCTTGGAGCCGAACCCCAGGCGCGTTAGGAACATCTTCATCTGCTCGGGCGTCGTGTTCTGAGCCTCGTCCAGGATGATGAACGAGTCATTGAGCGTCCTGCCCCGCATGTACCCGAGCGGCGCCACCTCCACCGTCCCTCGTTCCATGAGCCTTGGCAGCGAGTCCGCGCCGGTCATCTCGAACAGGGCGTCGTACAGCGGCTTCATGTATGGATCGATCTTCTCGTACAGCGTTCCGGGGAGGAACCCGAGTCGCTCGCCCGCCTCCACGGCCGGGCGGGTGAGGATGATGCGCGACACCAACTTCTCCTGGAGGGCTCGTACCGCGGTGGCCACCGCGAGGTAGGTCTTGCCCGTGCCCGCCGGGCCGATGGCGAACGTGAGCGTGGCCCGGCGCATCGCGTCCACATACTTCTTCTGCCCCAGGGTCTTCGGTGAGATGCCCCGGCCTCGCCCCGTGAGGAGCACGTCGCCGAGCACCTCGGTGGGCTTGGCCTCGTTTCCCTTGATGAGCTCGATCGATCGGCCGACCGACGACGCGGTCAGGTCGTGTCCACGCTCGAGCAGCGAGAGCAACTCCTCGAAGAGCACGCCGACGCGTTCGGCCTCTTCCTGGGGCCCGGTGATGGTGATCTCGTTCCCCCGGACCACGATCACGGAGTCGAAGGCGGCTTCCACGAGCTTGAGCAACTCGTCACGCTGCCCGAGGAGAGCGACCATCGACTGGTCGCCGGGGACCAAGATCTTCACTTGGGTGGTGGCTCTCGCCAAAGTGCGGTCTTCGGAGGGTGGACCCCCGTTCCTCCCTGTTCGTGGCCTGTTGGTGGACCGTTGCAAAAGGGGTCGTCACCTGACGACCCCAGCTGAACCAAGATTGTACCGTGGGGCAGAGGGGGCGGCGACTACCCGGGAGGCCACTCCATGCGCCTCCCCCCCAGCAGGTGGAAATGGAGGTGGTGCACCGACTGCCCGGCGTCGGCGCCCGTGTTGGCCACGAGACGCCATCCGGTACGGTCCACGCCCTCCGCCCGGGCGAGCTGTATCGCCGATTGGATCATCTCCACGAGCACGTCTGCGTGGCCCTCGCTGATCTGCTCCATCGACCGAAGGTGCTCTTTGGGCACGATCAGGATGTGCGTGGGTGCCTGGGGATTGACGTCCCGAAAGGCCACCACGTTGTCGGTCTTGCGCACGATCCGAGCGGGTGACTCTCCGGCGACGATGCGGCAGAACAGGCAATCGGCGTCCATCGACCGAACTCTACCCAGGTCGGCTAGGTGGGGCGTCGGAGGTGGGCCCGTACGGCGGGCCCACCTCCGGCCGCCTCCCCCCGCATCTCCGCTAGCTCCTCGAGCAGCCTCCGCTGCTCCTTCCCCAGGTCTCTCGGGGTCCCCACGTGGATCGTGAGATGCAGGTCCCCCCGCCCCCGGCGTCCAAGGTTCGGTATGCCCTTGCCCCGAAGCCGGATCACCGTTCCCGACTCCGTCCCCGGGCCGAGCCTCATCCGTTCCGGGCCGTCGAGGGTCTCGATCTCGAGCTCGGCCCCAAGAGCGGCCTGCACCATCGGCACCTCAACCACCGCGAACAGGTCCTGGCCCTGGCGCTCGAACACCGGGCTCTCCCGCACGGCGATCGATAAGAACAGGTCTCCTGGCGGACCACCCGCCCGACCGGCATGCCCATGGCCCGGTACCCGAAGCTCCACGCCATGCGCCACACCGGCCGGAACGTCGACCGGGATGGTGCGCTCGGCGGGCACCCGCCCCTCCCCCCGGCATCGCTCGCACTTCGCCTGGATCTCTTGCCCCGTCCCCTCACACGTGGTGCATCCGCGGGCCGTCATCACCGTGCCGAAGATGCTGCGTCGAACCTCCTGGACCTGTCCGGTACCGCCACAGGTTCGACAGCGGGCGGGCGAGGACCCGGGCTCCGCACCGGAGCCTCCGCAGCGCTCGCAGGTTTGGAGGGCGTCCACCGTGACGTCACGGCGGATCCCGAACGCCGCCTCCTCGAAAGAAAGCAGGACGGCGGCCCGAAGGTCCTCGCCCCGGCGGGTCCGTGTCCGCGGAGTGGGCTCGCGGCGGCGCCCGAACGTCCCAGTGCCGAAGAACGCCTCGAAGATCTCGCCGATGTCGGCGAACGGGAAGGCCTCGGGCCCGCTCCGCCCATAGAGGTCGTAGCGCTCCCGCTTGTCCGGGTCGGAGAGGATCTCGTAGGCGGCCGTGACCTCCTTGAACCGCTCCTCGGTCCCGGGGTCGCCACTCGAGTCCGGATGCAACTCGCGAGCCAGGCGTCGGTACGCCTTCCTGATCTCCTCCTGGGTGGCCGTCCGCGGGATGCCCAGGATCTCGTACAGGTCACGGATGCCCGCCATGGCTACGCGCCGAGCTCGGTGGCGAGCTCCGACAGCCGCTTGGCCACCGCACGGACCGATGCCACCACCGTCAGGTAGTCCATGGCGGTGGGCCCGACGACCCCGATGGTGCCGACGGGCGCGTCCCCCACTCGGAACGGGGCGGCCACGATGGCTGCCTCCCACTCGCCGGTGGTCGGATGCTCGGCGCCGATCGTCACCGACACGTCGTCGCCCGATCCCACCTGGCGGAGCAGCCGATGGAGCTCGGATTCGTGCTCGAGGGCCTCGATCAAGCGGTGGACGGTCTCGCGCCGCCAGTGGGCCACCTCGTCGGCCAGGTTCGCCACCCCCCCGACGAGCACGTGGTCCCCACCCTTGCCCCGTTGCATGTCTCGGAGCGTGTCGGCCACCGCCATCAGCAAGTCCCGTTCGGCCGGATCGGATTCCCCGGCCAGGCGGAGCGCTCGTGCCTGCGCCTCGGCCATCGTCCGGCCCGCGAAGGAGTCACCGATGCGCCGCTCCAAGGCCTCCAGGGCCCGTGCGTCGAGTTCGCGGGGCCGGTCCACCAAGGCCTTCTCCACCCGACCGTGCTGGCCGATCACGAGCACCATGATCGAGGGGCCGAGGTCGACGATGTCGGCCCGGACCAACTGTTCGTCGGACATGCTCGGCGGCACGGCCAGGCCGGCGTACTGGGTCAGGCGTGACAGGAGTTGGGTGGTTCCCTTGAGCACCTCTTCCAGGTCCAGCATGGTCTCGGCGAAGAACCCGGTGATGGCCCGGCGTTGGACGTCGCGCAGCCGGCCACCCGCCGGCAACGTGTCCACATAGCCGCGGTACCCGAGGTCGGTAGGGATCCGCCCGGCCGAGGTGTGGGGGTGGGTCAGATACCCCATCTCCTCCAGGGCGGCCATCTCGTTTCGGATCGTCGCCGAAGAGACGCCGAGCCCAGTACTCTCCGCGATGGTCTCGCTGCCCACCGGCTCCCCGGTACGCACGTACTCCTCCACCACCGCACGGAGCACGGCGATCTTCCTCCCGCCGAGGTCGGAGGGTTCTCCCATGGCCCGTACATTCTTAGCAGTCACGAGGGAGAGTGCTAGCTTCGCCGTCCCAAACCTGTCAACCGCGAGACGGCCTGGTGCGTCTATCGGTGAGAGAGAGGCGTGGAGCTGATCGACGAGGTCGCCATCCGGGAGTTCCTGCACACGGTCTACCCCAGGCTGGTCGGTGGCCTCTCGCTTGTGGCGGGAAGCCGGGCCGCCGCGGAGGACGCCGTCCAGGAGGCGGTGGCCAGAGCTTGGGAACGTTCCGAGCGGGGGGAGGAGATCGCGTCGTTGACGGCGTGGGTCACCACGGTGTCGCTGAACCTGGCGCGGAGCCGGATGCGGCGGGTCGCCGCCGAGCGCCGGGCCCGATCCCGGCTCGGGTCGAGAGAACGCTCACCGAGCCACAGCCCCGAGGACCGCGTGGATGTCACCCGGGCCCTTGCGACCCTCCCAAGGCGCCAACGGGAGGCCACGGTGCTCCGCTTCTACCTGGGGATGGACGTGAAGGAGGTCGCCGACGTACTGGGGATGAGCGAGGGGGCGGCGAAGACCACGCTGTTCCGGGCGCGGCGAGCGCTGTCACGGGCACTCGGCGATTCGGACCTGGAGGAGGCGAACGATCGTGGCGAGGCTTGACGAGCGCATGACTCGAGAGCTTCGACGGCTCGAGCCGCCGGCCGACCCCGCGGGCGCGTACGAGAGGGTTGTAGCGAAGCGAGAGCGCCGCCGGATCATCCGCCGCGCGCAGCATGGAGTCCTGGCTTTCGTCGTGGTCGTGGGAACAGTGGCCGGCGTGTTCGGTCTGAACCGCGTTTTCCGGGCGGGCACCGACGCGATCGTTCCGGAGGAGACGGTCGAGAACGGACTGATTGCGTACACGGTGAACAGACCCGACGGGCAGATCCAGATCTTCGTCAGGGAGGCCGACGGGACCAACCCACGGGCGATCACCGACCCCCCAGCCGGAGAGACCTACGACAGCGACCCCGCGTGGTCGCCCGACGGCTCCACGATCGCGTTCGCTCGGAGCAACGCTCATGGAGTCTCGGTGTTCGTGGTGGACGCCGACGGAAGGAACCAGCGTGAGCTCACCGACCCCTCGTTGTCGGCCCAGGAACCGGCGTGGTCGCCAGATGGCTCGATGATCGCGTTCTCGACGGGCTGCCACGACGGCATCATGGTCATGCGTGCGGACGGCACCGGCGTCCGGAGTGTCGTCCCAAGCGAGAACGACTGTCCGGGGTCACCGACCTGGTCGCCCGATGGTACGTCCCTGGCGTTCAACAACGACGGAGAGTTGTTCGTGGTCGGCGTCGATGGCACGGATCTCCGGAACCTCACGAACACCTCCCAGGTCTACGAGGCCAACCCGGCCTGGTCGCCGGACGGTGACCGCATCGCGTTCGTGCGTGCGGTGGATGGGGACGGTTCGTCGGAGATCTGGACGATTTCGCCGACGGGGACAGACCTCAGGTTCGTGGCCGGCGGGGAGCTCAGCCCGCTCTTCTCGGCGGTGTGGTCGCCGGATGGGCAGTACCTACTCATCGAACACGACGAGGCGGTGTTTCGCGCTCGTCCCGACGGCAGTGACTTCCAGCGACTCTTCGCAGGTTTCGAACCGGCTTGGCAGCCGCTTCCCAGAGGCATCACCGAAACGACCCCTACCAAGACGCCAGCCACGTCTCCCGAACCGGAGGCCGGACTTGACATCGGCCTCGCGTTCCGCATGTGCGACGTCAGCTCGATGGGCGGTATCGATTTTCTCGGAGACGGCACACGTGGGAGTGCCTGGACGGGGATCCCGGTGCCCGACGGTGGCATTTGTCCGAAACTCGCGACTCCCGCGGAAGGGTACGGCGTTGCGGTGGACTTCACCGGTGATGGGACGGCCGACGATTGGTCCCGCACGATCGATTACTGCATGGCCTGCGGGCCGTGGGACGCGACCGACCTCAATGGTGACGGCACGGAGGAGCTCATCGTGGTGGGGCAGCTCTGGAGCGTTCCCGACTACGGGGTCTACGTCGTGACGGGCAACTTGGCGGACGGTTCGGCGCGCCTCGAACGTGTGCGGGTCGCGGCGCCGGGACACCCGGAGGCGGGATACGAGCCCGGCGCGTTTCTCACGCTCAGCGCGGGAGGTGACGCCGGGATCTCCGATTACATCTCGTGCCAGGGATACCCGGACAGCCCCGTGCTGACTCAAGTGAAGAGCTTCCATCCGCCGGACGGGCCGGGCTCGGAAACCCGAACGGTGTCGATCACCAGGTTCGTGTTCGAATCCGGTGGCCCGGCACGCGTCGTGGGGGCGGAGACATTCGAACAGCCGACCGATCAGCCGGTCCCGTACGCCAACCAGGGCGGCAAGGCGTGTGGCGTCGACTTCTTCCGTTGAGCTGACAGGTTGTCTGCTAAACGGACTACTCGCTGACGAGCGCCAGGACGAGCTCGTTCAGCAGCAGCATGCCGCGCTCGGTCGGCACGAGATGCCCGTCCCGTCTCGCCACCAGGCCCTGCTCGAGGAAAGTCGTGGCCGAATCGGCGGCGACCGACGTGACCGGCACGCCCTCGAGGATCCGGAGCTTCAGGAAGATCTCCTCGAGCCGCTCGTCCTGTGGCGTGAGGCACTCCTCGCCGCCGACCGGGCGCCGGCCGTGTTCCACGGCGTCCAGGTACTCGGTCGGCGGGCGAAGGTTCCACCATCGGCGCCCGTCGAGGTATGAGTGGGCCCCGGCCCCCAGTCCGAGGTACGGCTGCTTCCGCCAGTAGCCCAGGTTGTGCTTGCACTCGAACCCGGGGAGCGCCCAGTTCGACACCTCGTAGTGGCGATAGTCGGCATCGCCCATACGCTGGCACGCGAGGTCGAACATGTCGGCCTGCAGGTCCGGCTCGGGCCCCGGCACCAGCCCCACCTGGACCTTGCGGCCGAGCGGCGTGGCCGGCTCGATCGTGAGCGCGTACGCGGACACGTGCTCGGGGCGGAGCGCGATGGCCTCTTCAAGGGTCCAGTGCCACGACGTGAGCGTCTCCCCGTTCGCCCCGTAGATCAGATCCAGGTTCACGTTCGTGTGGCCCGCGGTCCGGGCGGCGGCGAACGCGCGCCGCACGGACGCGGGCTGGTGCACCCGCTCCAGCGCATCGAGGACACGCTGATCGAACGACTGCGCGCCCATCGAAAGCCGCGTGTACCCCGCCTCGCGCAACGCGGCCAGTTTCGCCGCATCGACCGTGTCCGGGTTGGCCTCGATCGTGACCTCGGCCCCCGGCTCGATGTCGAATCGCTCCCGAAGGCTCCTCAACAGGCGCGCGAGATCGGCGTGGTCGAGCGTCGTCGGGGTCCCACCACCGAGGAACACCGATCCGAACCGCTCCCCTCGCCACTCCTCGGCCCACAGCCCGGCCTCGGCCTCCAGGGCCTCGACGTATCGCGCCGCCAGGTGGCCGAGTCCGGCGTACGCGTTGAAGTCGCAGTAGCCGCAACGCGTGAGGCAGAACGGAACATGTACATACAGGCCGGCCGTCATGGCCTCTGCCCCGCCTTCTGACCGGCCTTCTGCCCGGCCCTCTGGTCCACGCGAAGGGCGGCGATGAAGGCCTCCTGCGGCACGTCCACCCGCCCGACCCGGCGCAACCGAGCCTTCCCTTTCTTCTGCTGCTCCAGGAGCTTCCGCTTGCGCGTGATGTCTCCTCCGTAGCACTTGGCCAGCACGTCCTTTCGCTTGGCCTTGACGGTCTCCCGCGCCACGATGCGGGAACCGATCGCCGCCTGGATCGCCACGTCGAACAGCTGCCGGGGGATCAGCTCGCGCAGCCGTTCCACCAGCTGCCTGCCGTACTGCGCTGCCTTGCCCCGGTGCACGACCGCGCTGAACGCGTCCACTGGCTCTCCGTGCAACAGGATGTCCACCCGGACGAGATCGGCTCGCTCGTAGCCCACCGGCTCGTAATCCAGCGAGGCGTAGCCCCGAGTCTTCGACTTCAGCTGGTCGAAGAAATCGAAGATGATCTCGGCGAGCGGGAGCCGGTAGTGGACTTCGGCGCGTTCGGGCGACAAGTACGTGATGTCGATCAGCTCGCCTCGCCGTGCCTGGCAGAGCTCCAGGACCGCTCCGAGGTACGTGGAGGGGGTGACGATCGTGGCCAGCACGACCGGCTCCTCCACGTGGTCATACGTCCCGGGTGCGGGCATCTCGCTCGGGTTGTGCACCACGATCACCTCGCTCCCCCGGATCACGTGGAACTCCACGTTCGGCGCGGTGGCGATGAGCTCCAGGCCGAACTCGCGCTCAAGCCGCTCCTTCACGATGTCCATGTGCAGCAACCCCAGGAACCCACACCGAAACCCGAACCCCAGGGCCTTGGACATCTCGGGCTCGTACTGCATGGCAGCGTCGTTCAGCTTCAACTTGTCCAAGGCATCGCGGAGGGCTGTGTAGTCGCCGCCCTCCGCCGGGTACAGCCCGCTCCACACCATCGGCTTCGGCTCGCGATAACCGGGGAGCGCCTCCGGGGCCCGCTGTTTCCCCGCCGTGGTGACGGTGTCGCCCACCTTGGCCAGATGGACGTCCTTCATACCGGTGACGAGATAGCCGACCTCCCCGGGCCCGAGCTCAGGGACCGGCGTGGCCTCCGGGGCGAACACACCGCACTCCTCAGCATCCGAATCGGCGTGCGCCGCAATGAGGTGGATCTTGGCTCGCGATGGCAGCACCCCGTCCTTCACCCGGACGTAGGCCACCACCCCCCGGTAGGCGTCGAACGTGGAATCGAACACCAGGGCCCGCAGAGGATCCTCCCGTTGCCCGTGCGGCGCCGGCACGAGCTCGATCACCTGCTGCAGAAGTTCGGCCACGCCCCGGCCGGTCTTGGCTGAGATCCGAAGGACGTCCTGCGGGTCCCACCCCACCAGCTCCCCGACCTCGCGCGCCGTCTCCTCCGGATCGGCCTGAGGCAGGTCGATCTTGTTCAACGCGGGGATGATCGCCAGGCCGGCATCGCGAGCAAGATGGAAGTTCGCGAGCGTCTGGGCCTCGATCCCCTGGGCCGCGTCGACCAGCAGCACGGCTCCCTCGCACGCCGCGAGCGAACGCGACACCTCGTAGGTGAAGTCGACGTGGCCAGGTGTATCGATGAGGTTCAGCACGTACGGGGTGCCATCGGGCTTGTGGGTGAGCCGCACCGCCTGAGCCTTGATGGTGATGCCCCGCTCTCGCTCCAGGTCCATCCGGTCCAGGTACTGGTCCCGCATGTCCCGGGCCGACACCGCATGCGTGAGCTCGAGGATCCTGTCGGCCAGCGTGGACTTGCCGTGGTCGATGTGGGCCACGACGCAGAAGTTCCGGATGCGATTGGTCTCCGTCACGACCCGAATATTCTCCCGGGTCGCCGCCCAGCCGCCACGGGCTATCCTCGCTTCGGGTTGACGTACGAGCCGAACGCCACCATCGCCTAGGGCCGCACTCGTCGCACCTCGATGCGGTGCTCGCGGTAGTGGATGACATCCCAAGCGATGAGGGCCCAGCACAGAGCTGCGACGAGCGCGAGGGCAGTCAGCGCCGGCAGCGCCAGAGCGGAGGGGGTGAGCGCGAGCATGCCGATCGCCGTGGCGAGCCTGCCGGGACCGATCCAGCCGGGTCGTTCCGTCGTCGTGCGGCGGATGAAGTGGACCATGCGTAGGCGCAGGGCGACGTGCGCGAGGAAGTAGAGCGAGAGCCCACCGCACAGGGCCAGTGCGGGGACCGTGGCCAGCGGCTCATCGAACTGCTCGATCGTCGTCTTCAGGCCGAGTGCGAACAGGACGATGCCGGCGATCATCGGTAGGTGCAGGTAGCTGTAGTGGTCGCGCGCGAGCCGGGCGCGGGTCGCGCCGCTCGCTTCCGACACCTGACGTTGCCCTAGGACGGCGACGACGTCGAAGTACGCCCACCAGAGCGCGGCGATGACAACGATGCCGAGCACCGCGGCGGAGACGATGCCAGGAGTGAGTGAAATCCCGGCGGCTCCGACGCCGATCGCGACCACCGACTCGCCGAGCGCGATGATGACGATGAGGCCGTAGCGCTCGGCGAAGTGAGCCGGGGACAGCCGCCAGCCCTGCCCGCGACCGATCAGGGCGCCCGAGTAGAGGACCGCGAGCGCGACCACCCACAGCGCTACCCGCCCGCGGTCGCCGGCAAATCCCGCCGCGAGGATGATCACAGGTCCAATCGTGGCCGTCGGCGCGAAGCGCATGACAGCCCTGAGCAGGCCAGGGTCGCGCTTGCCGGCGATCGCGTAGAGCACGAGGTTAAGCAAACGCACGAGCAGATAGGCGACCCCGAACAGCACCGCGTCGGATCCGAACGCGCCTGGTACGGCGAGGGCAACGACGAGCATCGCAGCCATCGCCCCGAACATGCCCGCCCGGACTTGGCCCTCTTCGGGCTCAAGCGTGTTCGTGAGCCAGACATAGCCCGTCCACGCCCACCAGAGCGCGGCGAGCACGAGCAGCCCGCGGCCGACCCCCGGCCAGGTGGGATCGCGCGACGTGAGCTGCGTCACCTGCGTGATGGCGTAGACGAAGACGAGGTCGAAGAAGAGCTCGAGCGGGGTGACCCGGTGTTCGCGCTCGGCCGGTCGATCGTCCATCCCTAGGAGCTTGTCGAGCCCGGCACGAGCTTGATCGTTGCCGATCGCCCCTCGAAGGTCAGCAGCGACTGGATCTCCAGCTCATCTGCTGCTTCGATCTTGCTGAGCGCGACCCCTGCACCGTCCGTCTTGACTCTCCCACAAGCCATTATGACCTGGCGGTGAATGGCCATCCAAACTTTGGCCGATCCGCTGCCTGGTAAGATCTCCGGTCGGCCGGTAGACGTCTCGATACATCGTGCCAACACAAATACCTGAGCGAAGGAACGCCGTGGCCAACATCAAGTCGCAGATCAAGCGGAACCGCCAGAACGAGCGCCGTCGCGAGCGGAACAAAGCCGTGCGCACCGAGCTGAAGACCGCAGCAAAGAAGGCCCGCACGGCGGTATCGCAGAGCGGCGACGAGGACGCGACCGAGCTCATGCGTTCCGCGAGCCGGGCGATCGACAAGGCGGCATCCCGCGGCATCGTGCACAAACGGGCCGCTGCTCGGCGCAAGTCCCGGCTGGCCAAGGCCGCCGCCAACCCAGCGGCGAGCCCCGAGGCTTAGCTCCGCTCGGCGATCGCCCGCTCCCCGGTGATGTCCATCACCAGGGCGGGCAGCACGACATCGCCGGTGGCGCCCGACTTCAACGTCCGGTCCGCCTCGACCACCCGATCGTGGATGTCGACCAGCTCGTCCATCGAGAACCGCCGGGCGCTCTCCCTGTACCGGCGGGCCTGCCATTCGAACCGAAGGCCCGCGGCGCGGGCCAGATCGCTCGGCGGCATCCGATCGGGCAGCGATCGCACCCTGACCAGGTCCCGCAGGCGAGACGCGATGCCCCCCAGGATGGGAAGCGCATCCACGCCCGACTGGAGCAGGGTGGCGAGCGAGCGCATGGCCCCCGGAAGGTCCCGGGCGAACGCCCGGTCACACAGGTCCCACACGTGCTGGTCCCCCAGACCCCGGAACTGCTCGGCCACGAGCTCCCTGGTCACCCGCGTGCCGGCGAATGCCGAACCGAGCTGGTCGAGAGCCTGGTCCAGGGCTGCGGGATCCTCGCCCAACCTCTCCACGAGCGCGCTCGCCGCGTCCGGAGCCAGCGCGAGCGCCTTCACCTTGGCCCTCCTCGCCACCCACGCCGGGAGATCCTTGCGGGCCACCTTGACCTCGCGGACCTCGCCGACCACCTGGACCAACTTCACCAGGCGAGGGGGCACCCTGCCCCGCTCCCCGACGGTGGCCAAGAGCACGAGCGTGGCGTCCGGCGACGGGGCGGAAAGGTACACGGAGAGTTCGCGCGACGCATCCTCAGGGAGGTGCCTGGCGTCGGTCACCAGCAAGGCCCGCCGCCCGCCGAACAGCGAGGGGGTGGACAGATCGGCCGTCTCGCCGCCCTGCCACGCGCCTGCGTCGATCTCGCGCGGCTGCACCCCCTGACCGAAGATCTCCAGCGCGGCCAGCCGAAGGAGGAACGGGTCCTCCCCCCATACGAGGTGGACGGGTGCCCTGGCCTCGCTCATCGGGTCGGAACGGGCACGAGCGTCATGCCGCGGATTCTACGAGCAGCCCCTCGGGGTCGAATGTCACCGTGATGTCGCCGGCCAGATCCGTTCGGAGCACTCGAGCCCCTGTCCCGCGAAGGTCGCTCAGCACCGAGGGGACGGGGTGTCCGTATTCGTTCGGCCCCACGCTGACCACGGCGACTTCGGCATCGACAGCTTCGAAGAACTCCGGGAGTGAGGTCGCCGCCCCGTGGTGCGGAACCTTCATGACTTCGGCCCCGAGGTCGGTCTCGGCGTCGAGCATCTCCTGCTGTGCCGGCTCCTCGGGCTCGGTGGCGAACAGGACTCGGTCCTCCCCGTGCTCGATCATGATCACCAGCGCATCGTTGTTCGCGTCCGATTCCGTCCCGGTGAAGCACCTCGAAGGTGAGAGCACCTCCAGATGGACATCGCCGACGGTGAGCGCGTCTCCCGTCCGGGGATGACGAACCGGGATGTCCTCCTCACGTGCGGCGAGCAGCAGGTTGGCGTAGATGGGCGAGGGATCCGGGCACCCGGGCTCGAGGAGGAGGCCAACAGGGAAACGGGCGAATACGCCGGGGAATCCCACGATGTGATCGGCGTGGGGATGCGACGCGATCGCCACGTCGAGCCGCTTCACCCCCAGCGCCGACAACTTGGTCGCCACCTGTTCGGGATCGGGGCCACCGTCGATCAGGATGCTCGCGCCGGCCGGCGTGGTCACCAGCGCGGCATCACCCTCGCCGACAGAGAAGAAATGGATGACGAGATGGGACGGCGGCCCGGCCGAGAGCGCGGTGACCCAGACCAACAGTGGGAGGAGCGCGCCGCCGGCGATGACGGCGGCGCGGGGAAGCCGGTGGCCGGATCGGAGCCACCACGCCGAGATGCAGACGAGTACCCCGGCGGCGAGTGGCAGGATGCGGCCGTTCGACGTGATCCATGCCACCGGCGCACTGGCCAGCCGATCGGCGACGAGCTCCAGGTACCGCATGGGAAGGAGCGCAGCCATCGCGAGAACCCGCCCGATGGGCATGACCAACAGGCCCATCCCGCCGGCGGCGATCCCCAACAGGAGCGCAGGAGAGACCGCGGGGAAAGCCAGCAGGTTCGCGGCGATCGTGACCCCCGGGACCTCGTGGAAGTGGAACAGCAGGATCGGCGTCACGCCCATCTGCGCGGCGAGCGAGCTCCCGGCGGCGAGCGCGACGGGGCGAGGAAGGAACCGCAGCTTGCCGGCGAGAGGCGTGGCGAGCGCGACCATCCCCGCCGTCGCCCCCACCGAGAGCTGGAAGCCGATGGACCATACGAGTGCTGGATCGACCACCAGCAGGATCAACACCGCGCCGGCGAGGATGGACGCCGCGCTCCGGGGACGCCCGAGCAAGACGCCGAACAGCGTGAGGCCGGCCATCACACCCGCCCGCATCACGGACGGCTCGGCGCCGGTGAGGACGACGAAGAAGAGGACGGTGCCGCCCGCAAGAAGGAACCGAGGGACGCGCGACAGCCGCAACGCCATGGCCAGACAGAGCACCGGCCCGAGGACCATGGCCACGTTCTCTCCCGAAACCACCAGGAGGTGACCCAGGCCCGTCGCCTGGAAGTCTCGGGCGAGGGCCGGATCGAGTCGGGAATCGTCGCCGAGGGCCAATCCCATCAGCAGGCCGGCCTCGCGTGGAGGGAACAGCCTGGCGATGGACCGACCCACGAACGAGCGGAACGACTGGGCCGCCCGCACGAACGGGTTGGCCGAGGGGCCGAGCCGGCGGAACGTCGTCACGATGATCTCCGCGGCGATGGCTCGGCGGGCCAGGGCATCGGCGAACTCGGGATCCTCCGGAACCAGGATCCGGCCTTCCAGCAGTACTCGGTCGCCTCGGACTGCGGGCGGAGGCCGGTCCCGTCCCTGGACCCACAGCGATTCGTGGACCGTTGCGGCCTCGCCCTGCCACTCGACTTGCCCGCCGTCGATCACCGCCGACCACCCGGAGATCTGAGCCGACGGATCGGTCCGAAGCACGCCGTACACGGTGACCCGCTCGGTGGCCAGGCGGGCGAGGAGCGACCCGGCCACCTTGTTGGCGTGTACGCCTCCCCACCCCACCGCTAGGACGAACACCCCGAGCGTCGCGAGGACGGGCGCGGCGGGCGAGCCCCGGCTCGCCCGCCGCCTCCCCACCGTGACGGCCGCCACCGCCCCAGGCTCCTCATCGGGCTTGATCAGGCCGGCCTGACCCAAGGGATCGGGAGCCTCCCCCTCGCCCGGGACGAGCACCAAGGACGAGGCGAGCGCGATGAACCCGGACAGCAGCCATGCCCAGACGGGCATCCGGTCCCCGAGGAGCGAGCGGGCCAGCAGGCCGGCCCAGAAGGCCGCGCCGGCGACCGGCATGATCCAGGCCGTCATGCGGTCAACCGGCCACCGGTCATGCCCGACACCCGCGTCACACGGTCACGAGGTCGCGGATGTTCTCCAGGGTGACCTCGCCGATCCCGCTCACATCGAGCAGGTCGTCGACGGATCCGAACGGGCCGTTCTCTGTCCGGTAGTCCAGGATCTCCTGGGCGATGACTTCGCCGATCCCCGGGAGCGCCTCTAGCTCCACGGCGGAAGCAGAATTGATGTTCACCTTCGAGGATGTGGTACCCCCACCCACCGAGGGCGCCGAGCTCGCCGACCCCGAAGCCTGCCTCCTCGGAACGAGGATTTGCGTCCCGTCCGCGAGCGGCGCGGCAAGGTTCAGCGCATCGAGCGCCGCCCCCCGCCTGGCCCCACCCGCGGCCTCGATGGCGTCGATGACCCGATCGCCGTCGTGGAACTCGTAGACGCCCGGACGGCGAACCCAGCCCGCCACGTCGACAAGGATGGGAACGACGTCTGGGGAGCTCGTCGCCGAAGCGCCCGCCGCAGGCGACGCCGCCGCCCTTACCTCGACCGCACGCGGGAGCGAGCGTACGTACCGCAGGCCGGCGCCCCCGATGGTGATGGCCACGAGCACCACCAGACCTCCGAGCTCGGCACGGGACAACCCCGACAGACGGTCGCGAAGCGTTGGTTCGACACCCCTCTCCAAGCGAGATCGCCCGATTACCGCAACACGAGAGGGAGGAGCGGCCGAAGCTAGCAGGAAGCGCGATCGCGCGCTGTGCGCCCGGTCACACGGCGGTTGTCGCGCCGTGCGCCTCGACCCGGCTGCGTGATGTACAGCCCGGTGTTAGCTCAGCCCGACGTGACGATGTTGACCAGTCGGGGCGCCCGGACGATCACCTGGCGAACCTGTCGCCCGTCCACGAACCGGCGGGCGTTCTCCGAGGCCAGGGCGAGCTCGCGACAGGTGGCCTCGTCGGCGGCGGCGTCCACTTCGAGACGGTCCCTGACCTTCCCGTCGACCTGGACCACCAGGGTCACCCGCTCCTCGCGGGCGAGCTCGGGGTCGAACGACGGCCACGAAGAGACATGGACACTCTTCCCGTTTCCCAAAGCATCCCGCCACAGCTCCTCGGCCATGAACGGCGCGAAGGGCCCCAGCATCTGCACCAGGGCCGAGGCGGCGTCGCGAGCGCCCTCGCCCCGCTCCAGGGTCGAACGGATCCCATTCGTCAGGACCTGCAGCTTGGAGATGGCCACGTTGAACCGGAATCGCTCGAGCGCCTCGGTGACGGCCTTGATGGTTCGGTGCGTGTGCCGGGTCAGCTCCTCCGGCTGCGAAGCGTCCCGTTCCGTGGCCTCCGACACCGCGGCGTGCACCCGTCCAAGCCATGCGTTCATGGCCGGGCGTCGGTGCAGGTGGTCTGGGGCGATCAGCTTCCAATCGATGTCGTCGCCGAACGGCCCGGCGAACAGGATGGTCAGGCGCAACGCGTCCGATCCCCACCGCTCGACGAACGGCATAGCCTCGACCAGGTTCCCCTTCGACTTGCTCATCGACGCTCCGCCGAAGATCACCTGCCCCTGGTTCATCAGGCGGGGGAACGGCTCCGTGAACCCAACCATGCCCATGTCGTGGAGGACCTTGGTGAGGAACCGGGAGTAGAGCAGGTGGAGGATGGCGTGCTCCACCCCGCCGGTGTACTGATCGACCGGCATCCACCGGGCCACCCGGTCCGGTTCGAACGGCTCGGCCGTGTCGTCCGGCGAGCAGTACCGGAAGTAGTACCACGACGAGTCGACGAACGTGTCCATCGTGTCCGTGTCCCGCCGCGCGGGCTTGCCGCACGTCGGGCAGGCGACGTTCACGAAACCATCGTGGCGGGCGAGTGGGGACTCTCCGCCGAGCCGGAAGTCCACGTCATCGGGGAGCAGCACCGGCAGGTCGGCCTCCGGCACGGCGACCTCGCCGTGGTCCTCGCAGTGGATGATGGGGATCGGCGCGCCCCAGTATCGCTGTCGCGAGATCAGCCAGTCCCGGAGCCGATAGGTGATGGCCGCCCGTCCCTTGCCCTGTTCCTCGAGCCACTTCGTTACCGCTCCGACGCTCTCCGGCGAGCGGACCCCGTCGAAGGGTCCCGAGTTGACCATCACGCCCTCGTGATCGTAGGCCCCGGTCATCGTCTCGGCATCGCGAGGCTCCCCTTCCGGCTGCACCACCACGCGGATCGGCAGCCCGTGGGCTCGGGCGAACTCGAAGTCGCGCTGATCATGAGCGGGGACACCCATCACTGCGCCGGTGCCGTACTCCATCAGGACGTACGGCGCGACGAAGCACGGCACCTTCTCCCCGTTCACCGTGTTCACGACGTGCACGCCGAGCGGCACGCCCTCCCGGCTCTCCGCCTGCTCCCGGTTGGTGAGCGGCGTTGCCTGGAGCGCATCGGCCATAGCCTTTACCTCCGCCGCCGTCCCACCTGCCTCGGCCAGCTTCATCACCAACGGATGCTCGACGGCGAACACGAAGAACGTGACTCCCCACAGCGTGTCCGGCCGCGTGGTGAACACCTCGACCTTGTCGCCGGTCTCGGCGATCTCGAACTCCACGGCCGCGCCCTCCGAACGGCCGATCCAGTTCCGCTGCATGGTGATCACGCGATCGGGCCAGTCCACCAGCTCGTCCACGTCGTCCAGGAGACGCTGGGCGTAGTCGGTGATCTTGAAGAACCACTGGGTCAGGTCCTTGCGGATCACCGGCGTACCGCATCGCTCGCAGCGCCCGTTGATGACCTGCTCGTTGGCCAGGACGGTCTGGTCCTTGGGGCACCAATTTGTCGGGGCCAGCTTCCTGTAGGCCAGGCCCCGCTCGAAGAGCCTCACGAACAGCCACTGGGTCCACCGGTAGTACTCCGGGTCGCACGTGTTGAACTGTCGGCTCCAGTCGAACGACATCCCCATCCGCCGGAACGAGCTCCGCTGCTGATCAATGTTGGCGTACGTCCACTCCTTTGGATGGATGCCCCGCTTGATGGCGGCGTTCTCCGCCGGAAGACCGAAGGCGTCCCACCCGATGGGGTGCAAGACGTTGTGGCCGCGCATCAACGCGAACCTGGCCACGGCATCCCCCCCGGAGAAGGCCTCGGCGTGGCCCATGTGCAGGTCGCCAGAGGGGTAGGGGAACATGTCCAGGGCGTAGAACTTGGGCCGCGAAGTATCTTCGTCGTCGGCCCGATACAGGTCCTCCGCCTCCCAGGCGGCCACCCATTTGGGCTCGATCGTTCCGGGGTCGTACTTCTGCATGATGCGCTCGATGGTACCTGAGCCGTGCGCGGGTCCCGGGAGATACAGCTAGCCGCGGAGACGCTTCAGCTCAACCGCGGCGCCTCGTGCCTCCGCCTCGGCCGCACCCAGTTTCTCCGTCCGCTCGGCCAGGCGCTCCTCCATCGCCCTGACCTCGGCGCGGATCCGCTCGGCCCTCTCACGCATCTGGCGTTCACGGCGTTCGGCCGCCCGGATCTCGCGTTCGCGCGAGGCCCGCTCGACGCGGTCCTCGGCCGGCCGGCTGGGCTGCTCCTGCTCACCCGCCCCGGGAACGACCTTCAGGCCGGCGACGTCGCCGAACCCGGCGGGCCGAGCGATCGGCTTGGACAGCCGTCCCTCCAGCACCTGGCGCGCGGCGTCTTCGTCGGCCGAGGCGGCCTCTAGCGTCGCCGCAACCTCTTCGATGACGGCGGGGGTCGGGTCCTTACCGAGGTCGCGGGCGGTCCGTCGCGTCAGCTCGGTGACCAGCTTGCGCCGCTCGTCCCCTCGCCGGCGGAGCTCTTCGGCGTCCCCGCCGGATAACGCTCGCCGCTGCGCCAGCCGAAGCTGTTCGCCCACCTGGAGCAGCTCTTCGACGGCGGGTCGGTCCTTATGCGCGAGCCGGTTGACGGCCCACGCGGATCGCACAGGTTTTCGCAACGCGCCCACGCGGCGGGCCGAACCGGCGTCCCCCTGATCCTTGAGGCGCTTGACCAGGGCGTCCCGCGCCTGAGTGAACCCCTCCGGCGGCGCGGTGAACAGCTCGTCCACGGCCCGCTCGACGTCCTCTGTCTCCGGCATTCGACGAACAGTGTGCCCTACCGGCGCGACATCGTGCCAGGCCCAGGATCGTCGGGACGGGCACCCGAGCTTGGGCGCCGGCCCCGCCACCTACTCCCAGTGCGGGCGGAGCTTGATGACCTCGCAGCTACGGAAGGTGTCGTGCTTGTCCCCGATGCAGCGGTCGCGTCCTGGTCCCCCAGCGAGAAGGCCGGGCGACTGGCCGCTGGCGAAGTCCTTCAGCACGTCGTTGCCCCGGCCCCCGTAGGCGGCCTCGGTAGCGCCCCCCTTGCCGGTGGTCAGAATGTCATCCCCCAGGCCTCCGTAGAGGATGTCCGGCCCCTTGCCACCGTTGATCCGGTCGGCGCCGCCCCGCCCGTAGATGACCTGCCCGCCGTTCATGCCTCCGATCCGGTCGCCCTTTGTCGTGCCCGTCACGACGGTCGCGTTGCTGGCCTGGGCCACCGAGCCGGCAAGGAGCACGGCCAGGACCGCCGTGCCCAGGATCGTCGTGGAGATGGCTTTTCGAGTCATGCCCTTCGTCCCCCTCCTGTAGCCCGTATGGGGGTTGGATTATGGCGTTCTCGGAGGATAGGCGCTACCTACAGGCGACCTAGGGCCAAAGGGGCTCTATGTCCGATGGGCTCCTCTGAGGATCCACGCCACCAACCGATGACCTAGGGCGAAAGGTCCCCCGGGCCGTTCCCGGCCGCCATATTGCCGACCATATGCTCTGGACGAGCGGTGGGGTCAGTCGACGCTGGCGATCGTCAGCACGATCGTCGAGTCGACGCCGCCCGAGACCTGAACCGACGTGGACGTAGCCTTGACGCGGAGCCTGATCACGTCCCCCGAGACGAGGGAGGTGATCGAGGTCAGCGGCACGGCCTGCGGAAGGTCGCTCGCGTTGAACCCAGCGGATTGACAAACGCCGCTCACCCCGTTGACTACGAAGCAGGCCGTCGCGGTCGCCGTGGAGGGCAGTAGGCCGGTCATTTTCACCGGCATCGAGGCCGTGATCCGATAGACGCCCGACCGGGGGACGAGGATCTGCGCCGTTCCCGGAACGTGCACGAACCCCTTCGTGACACCGGTCGTCAACCACGTCACGTCCTGGAAGGTACCGGCGACCGCAATCGCTTGCGTGGTCGTATCCGAGACCTGGATGTAGACGGGATCCTCGCCGGGTCCCGCTGGCCCGACCAGGCTCGTCCCCGACCCGGGCCACGCGCCTGAGGCCT
>DASSSA010000050.1:0-2260 GCA_035701505.1 Actinomycetota bacterium | reverse complement strand
ACAATGTCGGCGAGGCGGCTGGGCTTCGTAGCACGGCCAGGAACCGCCGCTCGCGCTTGGCGGCGGCCTCGGCTTCCTAGGGCGGACGTTCGGGGTGTCTTCAGACCGGCTCGCGGCGGCGCAGATCGTCCTGGCCGACGGCCGGATCGTCGACTGCGACGAGAGTCACCACTCGGACCTGTTCTGGGCGCTCCGGGGGGCCGGGACTGGCCACTTCGGTGTGGTCACCGACCTCATCTTCAGGTAGTGCACCCAACTGGACAGTACTCGAAAAAATACCCGCAGGTAGAAGGGCATGTGCTCCGTCTCAGTGCCCGTCACGCGAAGCTTCGGCGCGAGGGGTACCGCAAGAGGTAGCGTCGTTCACGACTCGATCGCGTCCCCAACCGTCGGTTCAGGGGGACGGAGCTTGGCGGCACAACGGTCGCCGTAGTCGTAGGGCTGATCAGGTGGGCGCGACACGGTCTCCACGCTGTCTGCGAGGTCTCCCCGCCGGCTCCCCGAACTCTCCCCGCGGAGCGGGGGTCCTCTCCACTAAGCCCGGCAATCGGGGCTCCCGGCCGATCACGCGGCTCTTCGTGCTCAGGTGCCGTCGGGGCAGGGGGCCCGCTTGGACCGGGACCTGCGGCCCTATCCGGATGACCTCGCGGTGGCAGGGTGGAACCGGCACGGGATCAGGCTCGTGCCGTTAGGAGGAACAAGGAGGCGCTGCTGTGGCCATCAGGCACAAGGAAGGGCGGGTCCGTGCAAGCGAGGAGTGGGTGGTCCAGGCAACGCCCGGGCACGACCGCCAGTTGAACGGGCCTCGCCTGACCAGCGAGCAAGTGTGGAGCTCGCTCGCCAAGGCGTCGTTCGCGATCGTCGGCTACGTCACTCCGACGGGGGAGCCCCGATCCAGCGGCGTCGTCTACAAGACCCTCGGGGGACGCCTGTACGCGGCGGTTGCCACCAGGAGCTGGAAGGCACGGCACATCGCGCCCAGCAGTCCGGTCTCGGTGACGGTGCCGGTGCACCGAGGCGGCATTCTGGCGCTGCTCATGCCCATCCCACCCGCAACCGTCAGCTTCCACGGGAGCGCGATCGTGCACCAGTCCGTCTCGCCGCAGGTGCGCTCGGTTCTTGACAAGCTCGTGGCGACGCTCCCGGCAGAGCAGCGGGCGTCGCGCTGCCTGGTCGAGATCATCCCGGAGGGGGAGTTCCTCACCTACGGGCTTCGGGTCCCGCTGCGGAAGACGGCCGATCCCGTCGCCGCTCTCGCACGCGTGCCCGTCTCGTAGGTCCGGTGAGGCTTGGGCTCAAGAAGGATGGGACGTCGGGCGGCGTCCCCTTGACGCAGAAGGAGATGAGGACGAGATGGCGGGAACAAGAACCGCGGAGGAGCTGGCCGCCCCGCTGGGCGCGGTGGACAGGGGCCACCTGGTCTTCGCCCGCGGCGCCTGGCATCTGACCATCCGGGTGGACGACTCCATGGAGGATCTCTACCGCGCTCGGTTCGAGGGAAGGGCCCCCGAGGTTCGGGTGGAGGGTGGCACGGTGACCGTCAAGTACCGTCCCAGCCTGCACCCGACCCGGGGCGAGATCACCCTCACCGGGCGGATCCCCTGGTCCATCAACGCCCACGCGGGCATGTCCGACGTCGTGGCCAATCTGGAGGACCTGGAGCTGAGGGGCTGGGAGGTCTCGGCGGGCGCCTCCAAGATCCAGGCGACGCTGCCACGTCCCAAGGACGCCGTCCGGATCCGGATCGGGGCAGGCGCCAGCCACGTCCAGCTGATCCGTCCGGCCGGCGTGCCGGTTCGGGTGCACATCGGCGGCGGAGCATCGAAGCTGGCCATCGACGAATTCCGCGGCAGCGGGAAGATCGACTGGCGAAGCCCCGACTACGACCAGGCTGAGGGCCGGTACGACATCGAGGTCGGGGCGGGAGCCAGCAACCTCACGGTGCGAACCTGAGGACGATCACGACCGGTGAAGGTACAGAAGGTGATCACTATGAGACGCACGTTCTTCGCGGCACTTGCGGGTGGGGCCGCGCTCGTCGTAGTCCCCGCTTCGGTCAGGTACCGCAGCGACCTGAACGCCGCTCGCGCCCGTCTCGCCCGGGTGGACCGCGGCGTATTCCCGACTGCCTGGGGAACGCTCGAGTTCGCGGAGCGAGGCTCGGGCGAGCCGTTACTTGTTTCGCACGGCATCTTCGAGGGCCGTGACGGCGGGCTTCTTTCCGTCCGTGACCTGTGTCCTGAGCGTCGAGTCATCGCCC
>DASSSA010000049.1:0-41513 GCA_035701505.1 Actinomycetota bacterium | reverse complement strand
CCCCGTCAATTCCTTTGAGTTTTAGCCTTGCGGCCGTACTCCCCAGGCGGGGTGCTTAATGCGTTAGCTTCGGCACGGACGGGGTCGATATCCGCCCACACCTAGCACCCAACGTTTACGGCTAGGACTACCAGGGTATCTAATCCTGTTCGCTCCCCTAGCTTTCGCGCCTCAGCGTCAGGACAGGTCCAGAGAGCCGCCTTCGCCACCGGTGTTCCTCCCGATATCTGCGCATTTCACCGCTACACCGGGAATTCCACTCTCCCCTACCTGCCTCGAGCCGTGCAGTATCGGACGCAGTCCCGGGGTTGAGCCCCGGGATTTCACAACCGACTTGCACGGCCGCCTACGCGCTCTTTACGCCCAATGAATCCGGACAACGCTCGCTCCCTACGTCTTACCGCGGCTGCTGGCACGTAGTTAGCCGGAGCTTCTTCTGCAGGTACCGTCACCTTGCGGCTTCGTCCCTGCCGAAAGGGGTTTACAACCCGAGGGCCTTCATCCCCCACGCGGCGTCGCTGCGTCAGGCTTTCGCCCATTGCGCAAGATTCCCCACTGCTGCCTCCCGTAGGAGTCTGGGCCGTGTCTCAGTCCCAGTGTGGCTGGCCGTCCTCTCAGACCAGCTACCCGTCGTCGCCTTGGTGGGCCGTTACCTCACCAACAAGCTGATAGGCCGCGGGCCCATCCCAGACCGCAAGAGCTTTCATCGGCAGATCATGCGGTCCGCCGAGAGTATCCGGTATTAGCTCCGGTTTCCCGGGGTTATCCCAGAGTCTGGGGCAGGTTGCCCACGTGGTACTCACCCGTTCGCCGCTCTCCCCCGAGAAGGGTTACCCCTCCTCGGGTTCTCGCTCGACTTGCATGTGTTAGGCGCGCCGCCAGCGTTCGTCCTGAGCCAGGATCAAACTCTCCGTAGAGGTTCACGAACCGGCCCGAGGGCCGGGATCGCTTCCTGGTTGGTTCGTACGAACCGTCTGCTGGAGAAGACGCGACGAATCGCGCCTCCCAGCTGACGGGAAAGCGCACTGGCTTTTGGCACACTGTTCAGTTCTCAAGGTGCGGGCAGCGAACCAGAAGGTGGGAACCTTCGGGAAGGGTCCGCGCCAACGGGTAGTAATGGTAGCACGGGGACGGGGCGGCAACGAGCCCGAAGGATCCCAGGCAGATGGACCTGTACTCCCGGGCCTCAGCGGAGCTTGAGGAACCGGCGCCGGCTGACCTGCAGGACCTTTCCCTGGAGCTCTCCGACCGGGTACTCCGCCGAGGGGTCGGTCACCGGCTCCCCGTCGAGGCGCACGCCTCCCTGCTCGATCAGGCGGCGGGCGGCGGACCTGGAGGGGGCCAGGCCCAGGGTGGCCATGAGCTGAGGGAGCCAGACCAGCCCGTCCTTCCCCTTGGCAGCCTCCACGGGGATCTCCGCCTCCTCGATCCGTTCCGGAGCACGACGCTCCCGATGGACCCGGTCGAACTGCCTCTCGGCTTCGGTCCCGGCGCCGGGCCCCTGGTACAGCTCCACGACCGCCCGGGCCATGCGGCGCTTCTCCTCCACCGGCTTCAGGCTTCCGTCGACCATGCCGGCCTCGATCCTCGCGACCTCCGAGGGGTCGAGGTCCGCGGCGAGCAGGAGGTACTTGGTGATGAGGTGATCGGGGATCCGCATCAGCTTGCCGAACATCTGCTCCGGTGGATCCGTGAGCGCCACCCAGTTGTCGAATGACTTCGACATCTTGCGTTCGCCGTCGATCCCCTCGAGCAGCGGCATGGTCAGGACGATCTGAGGTTCCTGTCCGTAGGCCCGCTGGATGTCCCGCCCCACCAACAGGTTGAAGGTCTGGTCGGTTCCCCCGAGCTCGATGTCGGCCCGAACGGCCACGGAGTCCATGGCTTGCATCAACGGATACAGGAACTCGACCACGCTGATGGGCTTTCCTTCCTCGTACCGCTTTCGAAAGTCGTCGCGTTCGAGCATCCGGGCCACCGTGTACACAGACGTGAGCCGAAGCACGTCGGCCATCCCCATCCCCGCCAGCCACTCGGAGTTCCGTCGGACCTCCGCCGAGCTCATGTCGAGGACCGTGCCGGCCTGTTCGAGATACGTGGTGGCGTTGGTCTCGATCTCCTCCCCAGTGAGGAACGGCCTGGTCTCGGACTGGCCCGAGGGATCGCCCACTCGGCCGGTGAAGTCCCCCACGATGAGGACGGCCACGTGGCCGGCGTCCTGGAAGTGTCGGAGCTTTCGAAGGACGACGGCGTGGCCGAGGTGAAGGTCGGGTCGGGACGGGTCGATGCCCAACTTGACCCGAAGGGGACGGTCCAGGGACAGCTTCTCCTGCAGGCCGTCCCGGGGGATGACGTCGGCGGCCCCGGCCAACAGGCGAGGGAGCGCGGAGGAGGCCATGGGATTCGCGATGCTACCAGTGCGGATACAGGGCCGTGGATATGATTGGTTGGCCATGAACCCCTCCCGGCGGTCGCTCGCGCTGGGGCTCGTCTTGGCGGCTCTGACCGCGTCGGCCTGCAACCTTCCCGACCTGACGCAGGAGCAGGCGAAGGCCCCGGCGCTCCCGCAGACCTCGTTCGTGTTCGCCTCGGACGGCTCGATGATCACCCCGCTGCACGCCGAGCAGAACCGCGTGATCGTCCCGCTGACGAAGATCCCGGAGAACATCCGCAACGCCGTGGTGGCCATCGAGGACAAGCGCTACTACGACCACCTCGGGATCGATGTCAAGGCGTTGCTCCGGGCAGCGTACGTCGACGCCACCACCGGACGGATCGTGGAGGGCGGCTCGACCATCACGCAGCAGTACGTCAAGAACGCCTACACCGGCGACGAGCAGTCACTGTCGCGGAAGATCCGGGAGGCGGTCCTTGCCCTTCAGCTGGAACAGACGCTCAGCAAGGACGAGATCCTGGCGAAGTACCTCAACACCGTGTACTTCGGTAACGGCGCGTATGGCATCCAGGCCGCCGCCGAGACCTACTTCGGGCGGGCCGCGTCGGATCTGTCGCTGGCGCAAGCCGCGCTGCTGGCCGGGCTCATCGCGGCACCGGCGGACTACGACCCGGTGGTCCGCCCGAACCTGGCCACCACCCGGCGGAACCAGGTTCTCACCCAGATGCGCGAGCTGGGGATGATCGAGCCGGGGGCGTTCGCAACCGCAGTGCAACGTCCCATCAACCTACAGATGCGGCAGAGCACGATGCATTACCCGGCTCCGTACTTCGTGGACTACTTCAAACAGTGGTTCCTGTCCAACCCGAGGTTCGGGAAGACCGTGCAGGACCGATACAACCTCCTGTTCAAGGGAGGCCTGCGGATCCAGACCACGATCGTCCCCCGGCTCCAGGAACAGGCGGAGCGGGCCGTCCACTCGATCCTCATCTACCGCAGCGACCCCTATGCGGCGATGACGGTGATCGATCCGCGGACCGGCTTCATCAAGGCCATGGTCGGTGGCCGGAACTACTGGGATGCGAAGGATCGGTTCGCCAAGGTGAACCTGGCCACCGGCGGGAGCACCGGACGCCAGGCCGGGTCGGCGTTCAAGCCGTTCACCCTGGTGGCCGCCCTGGAGCACGGGATCTCTCCCAGCCAATATTTCAGCGGCTCCTCGGTGGCCGTCCCGCTCTCGGACGGGACGGTGTGGACCCCGGGGAATGCCGAGGGCTCCACGTACGGTTACATCTCGCTCGAGAGCGCCACGGTCAACTCGGTCAACGTCGCGTACGTGAACATCGAGAAGGCCGTGGGTGACGGCGACATCTATCTTGGGGCGGAGCGCGTCGTCGATACGGCGAAGCGCATGGGCATCCGGTGCTGCACTCGGACAACCTCCCCCAAGAGTCAGCTCGACCCAGTTCCCTCGGCTGTCATCGGCACGAACGAGGTCAACACGCTCGAGATGGCGTCGGCCTACGGCACGCTGGCCGACGGCGGCGCCCACGTCGCCCCGACGCCGGTCCTCAGCATCACCGATCCGGATGGCAGGGTCCTGTATCAGGCGCGCCCCAAACCCAAGCAGGTGGTCAGCCCGGCCATCGTCACGGTGGCCGACGGGATCTTGCAGAAGGTCGTCCTGTACGGCACGGGGGCCGCCGCGAACATCGGCCGGCCCCAGATCGGCAAGACCGGGACCGCGCAGAACTACAGCGACGCATGGTTCGTGGGGGCCGTCCCTCAACTCGTGGCGGCGGTGTGGGTGGGGTTCCCGCAGGGTCAGGTGCCCATGGCCTATCCCACCGTGCGGATCTCCCGCGTGTACGGGGGTACGTGGCCCGCCCAGATCTGGCGGGCGTTCATGGTCAACGCCACCCGCAACCTTCCGGTGCAGCCGTTCCCGACGTCGAACGTCCAGTTCGTGACCCTTCGGATCGACGTGACGCAGGGGTGTCTGGCCAATCCGTACACGCCGCCGCAGAACATCGACATCCAGACGTTCATCACCGGCACCGAGCCCCGGTTCAAGGTGTGCAAACAGCCCACCTCGTACCAACCGCTTCCGGTGCCCTCGGCCGTCGGCCTGAGGGAGGGCACGGCGATCGACCTGCTCCGATCGGCCGGCTTCGCCGCGAACGTCGTTTACGCGCCGTCCGACCAGCGAGCGGGCACGGTGATCGCCCAGGATCCTCAGGCGGGCCAGCAGGCCCTCCAGGCCAGCACGGTCACCCTCACCGTGTCGAAGAAGATGTCGAGGACCATCGTGCCGAACGTCCTTGGGATGACCCAGGGAGCCGCGGGGGCTGTCCTTCGAGATGCCGGGTTCGAGGTATCGGTGCAGGAGGAGCAGGAGTGTGACCCCGTCGACCCCGCATGCGCCTATCAGAAGGATGCCGCCTGGGCCCAGAGCCCGTCGGCCGGCACCAAGCTCCCCGTCGGCTCCACGGTCACGATCAGCGTCAATCCCTGACCGGCGCCGCCGGCCGGGCCCGCGAGACGAAGCGATCCCCCCGCACGGAGAACCGCCAAGGACGTTCGGTCCCGCTCGTGATGCCCACCCGGGAACCGACGCTGATCTTCGAAGGGGCCACGGGGGCTCCGTCGAGGAGCCAGAGGTGCTGGCCACGCACCAGGTCGAGCCCGTTCTCCGCTCGGTCGATGCCCAGCGCCTGGCACAGTCGGCCGGGGCCCGAGCAGAGTGACTGGGAGTCGTTCGTTCCTCGGCGCCGGGCCATCTCCTCCAGTCCCTCGAGCGGCTCGGCCGCCCGAAGGAGCACGGCGCTCCCCTCCCCGATCGAGCCGGTCACGACGTTCATGCAGTGATGCATGCCGTACGTGAAGTACACGTACGCATGGCCGGGAGGCCCGAACATCACCTCGGTCCGGTTGGTCCGACCCCGGAAGGAGTGGCTGGCGGGGTCGTCCTCCTGGTAGGCCTCGGCCTCCACGATGCGAGCGGTCAGCAGCGGTCCGTCGCCCACCCTCCGTACGAGGATCCGGCCGAGGAGGTCCGGCCCGACCTCAGGGGAGGGTCGTGCGAAGAACGATCGCGGCAGGCGCCGGGTCGAACGGCTCACCGGGCGGTCGATCGTCCCTTGTCCAGGAACCGCCGGAGCTTGGCCAGCGGCCACGCGTTGATGACGTCGTCCTTGGTCAACCAACCCCGTTGCGCCGTGGCCACGCCGAACCGCATGTGCGAAAGGTGGAGCGAGGCGTGGGAGTCGGTGTCCACGGCGAACTTCACGCCGTGGCGCCGGGCCCACAGGATGTGCTCGTCCTTCAGGTCGAGCCGGTCGGGGAAACCGTTCACCTCCAGGGCCGTGCCGGTCCGGGCGGCGGCCCTGAACACCTCCTCCAGGTCGAACTCGATCGGAGGGCGCTTGCCGATGAGCCGAGCCGTGGGGTGCCCCAGGATGTTCACGTATGGGTTCTCCATCGCCCGGACGATGCGCCGGGTCATCTCGTCCTTCGACAGGTTGAAGTGCGTGTGCACCGACGCCACCAGAACGTCGAAGCCCGTCAGGAACTCCTCGGGCCAGTCCACGCCCCCCTGGGGGTCGATGTTCAGCTCGGAGCCGTGCATGAGCGTCATCGAAGGGTAGGTCGCCTGGAGCGCCTCGAGCCGATCCCGTTGGGCCAGCATCTTCTCATCGGTCATCCGCTGCATGAACAGCTGCGGCGCGTGGTCGGTGACCGCGTAGTACGCGTACCGCATCGCCGCGGCCGCTTCGAGCATCTCCTCCAGGGGGGCCAACCCGTCGGTGAGGTTCGTGTGGGTGTGGAGGTCGCCCCTGATGTCCTTCTGCTCGAGGACCTTCGGGAGCTCGCCGGCCAGCGCGGCCTCGATCTCGCCACGGTCCTCGCGAAGCGTCGGCGGGATGAACGGCAGGCCCAGCCGCCCGTAGACCTCCTCCTCGGTCTCCGCCACGATGAGCTTCCCGCTCTTCACCCGGAACAGGCCGTACTCGTTCAGTCGCAGCCCCTTGCGGATGGCCATCTCGCGAAGACGGATGTTGTGGGCCTTCGAGCCGGTGAAGTACATGAGGCCCGCCCCCCACGCTTCCTCCGCGATCACCCGGAGGTCGACCTGAAGGCCGCTCGCGGTGAGCACCGACGACTTCGCGTCGCCGTGGGCGATCACCCGGTCCACGACCGGCAGGGACACGAACCGGTCCATGACCGGGCCCGGCTTCGCGCTGGCGACCAGTAGGTCGACGTCGCCGATGGTCTCTGCCATCCGCCGAAGCGAGCCGGCATAGGTCGCCCTGCGCACCTCCTTCAGCTCGTTCAGCTCGCGGAGAAGGTCTTCCGCCACGTCGAGCGCCGCGCTCACCAGCACGCGGCGCTCGGATGAGCCCATCTGCTGTATCGAACGAAGAATGTTGTCGGCCGTCCTCTTGCCGAACCCCTTGATCTCGGCCAACCTTCCCTCGTTCACGGCCGCCAGGAGCTCGTCGATCGAAGCCACGCCGAGCTGGTCGTAGAGGATCATGGCCCGCTTGGGGCCGAGGCCGGGGATGGCCGTCAGCGCCCGGACCCCTGGGGGGATCTGGGCTCGCAGCTCTTCCAGCGCCCCGATCGAACCCGTCTGGAGGAACTCGTGGATCTTCCCGGCGATGGAGGAACCGACATTGGGGATGGCCTGGAGCTGCTTGACGTCGAACTCGGTGATGTCCGCGGGGTATCCGCCGACCGCCCGGGCCGCCTTCTCGTAGGACCGAGGTCGGTGTGGCTCCTCCGTGAGGATCGACAGGAGGTCGGCGTACTCGAGCAGCACGGCCTCCACGGCATCGTTCGCGCGGGGCACCCGGGAATGGTACCGAAGTGACTTCAGGCCACGCCAAGCAGGAACAGCAACAACGCCTTCTGCGTGTGCATCCGGTTCTCGGCCTGATCCCACACCGCCGAGTGGGGTCCGTCGATGACCTCGTCGGTGATCTCCTGGCCCCGATGAGCGGGCAGGCAGTGCAGCACGGTCACGTCGGGTGCCGCGAGCTTCACCATCCGTTCGTTCAGCTGGTAGGCGAGGAACACCAATGCCCGTTCGTCCGCTTCCCCTTCCTGCCCCATGCTGGCCCACACGTCGGTGTACAGCACGTCGGCCCCCGAGCACGCCTCGGCCGGATCGTGCACCATCTCGACCGCTCCGTCGGTCTGCGTCGCGATCTCATGAGCTCGGTGCACGACCTGCGGGATGGGCTCGAAGCCTGGAGGGGTCGCCACCCGGATGCGCATGCCGGCCTTCGTGCAGCCGAGCAGGAGCGAGTGGGTCACGTTGTTGCCGTCGCCCAGGTACGCCAACGTCCGGCCCTTCAGCTCGCCCTTGATCTCGCGAACGGTCAGGAGGTCGGCCAGGCATTGACAGGGATGCTCGAAGTCCGAGAGCGCGTTGATGATCGGAATCGAGGACGCCGCCGCAAGCAGCTCCAGGCGTTCCTGTTCGAACGTTCGCAGGACGACCGCGTCCACATATCGGGAGAGCACCCGGCCGGTGTCCTCGATGGTCTCTCCTCGACCGAGCTGGAGCTCGGCCGAGGAGAGCGCGACCGGATGCGCTCCGGCTGAAGCGGCGGCCACCTCGAAGGAGACCCGGGTCCGGGTCGACGGCTTCTCGAAGACCATGGCCACGGACCTGCCGTGGAGCCGTCCTGCGTACCCCTCCGGCTCCGACTTCACCTTGGCGGCCAGGTCGAGGAGGGCGATGAGCTCTTCCTGCGTGAGATCGTCGACGGACAGGTAGTCCCGTTTCATCCGCGGCAGTCTATCGGGGGGTTCCCGGCGCCGCGAACGAGATCCGTCGCTCTCAGCCGGCGCGGAGCTCAGCGCCGAACTCGGATGCCAGGTGCTCGGCGATCCTGTGCGCCACGGCGTCGGCCTCGTCGTCGGTGAGCGTGCGGTCGGGTGCTCGAAGGTCGATGGAGAACGCGAGGCTCTTCTTGTCCTCCGGAAGCGGTGGCCCGGAGAAGACGTCGAACAGCAGGCAGGTCTCGACCAGTTCGCCGCCCACCTCGCGGAGCGCGGCCTGCACCGGAGCGGCGGGGACGGTCGCGTCCAGCACGAAGGCGAGGTCCCGACGAACCGGCGGGAATCGGGGGACGTCGCGGACCTCGATCTCCGGTGATGAACGGGCCATGAGAGCCTGGACGTCGACCTCGGCGGCCGCCACGCGGCCGCCGAGGTCCAGCCGCTCGACCAGGCTCGGGTGGATCTCGCCAACCACGCCGAGGCCCTCGGTGCCCCCGAGGATGGCGGCTGACCGGGCGGGGTGGAAAGGCCACCCGGCCGGCGGACCAATCGACCAGTCACGGATCCCGGCGTCGTCGAGCAGGGCCTCGAGTGCGCCCTTCGCGTCGAAGAAGTCGAAGGACCTCGGCTGCTCGGCCCAGGACTGGGATGCGGGGCCGGTCATCGCCAGGGCAAGTGATGATCGCTCGTTGGCCGCGCCATCTTTCATCTGGAACACCGTGCCCACCTCGAACAGGGCCACACCGCGCACGTGCCGGTACACGTTTCGCTGAACGGCATTGAGCAAGCCGGGGAGGAGCCGGGTTCGAAGGTAGGACTCATCGGCCTGGAGCGGGTTCGTGATCCGGATCGGACCGTCCCCCCCAGCCATCTCCACGTCCTCCTTGGAGGCGAACGACAGCAGGCGGACCTCTCGGAGACCGGACCGGCGGAGCGACCCGCGAAGCCGGGCCCGGAATCCGTACGCGGCGGGAACCCCTCCCGCCTGACGGACGGGCGGGACCGTCGAGCCCACCCGGTCGTAGCCCTGAACCCGGACGACCTCCTCGATGAGGTCAACCTCACGCTCGATGTCGACCCGGTATCCGGGGACCTCCACGCCGACGAGGTCCTCGTCCTCCACCTCGCAGGGCATGCCCAGTCGATCGAACGCGGCGGCGGCCTCGGTCGCCGACACCGGGTAGCCGATCACGAGCGCCGCGCGAGAGGGACGCATCGACACGCGCCGACGCTCTGGCGCTCCACCTGCCTCCACGGACCCCGCCAGGACGCGCCCTCCGCACCACTCGGCCATCAGCCGGCTCGCCCTGTCCGCTCCGAGGGGCACCGCCTCGGGGTCCGTGCCGCGTTCGAACCGCATCGATGCCTCGGTGGACAGGCCGATCCGCCGGCGGGTCCGCTGGATCCCGCCACGCTCGAACCAAGCGCTCTCGAGCAGGACGTCGGCCGTCGACTCGGACATCTCGGCCACCGCACCACCCATCAGGCCGGCCACCGCCACCGGGCGCTCCGTGTCGCAGATCAGCAGATCGTCGGAGGTGAACGCCCGCTTCACGCCGTCGAGTGTCACCAGCTGCTCCCCGTCGTCCGCTAGCCGGACGACGATGCCCGGCCCCTTCAGCCGGCTCAGGTCGAAAGGGTGGAGCGGCTGTCCGATCTCGAGCATCGCGTAGTTGGTGGCGTCCACGGCCGCCGAGAGGGGGCGCATCCCGGACACGGTGAGCCGGGCCTGCACCCGGATCGGTGACGGCGAGTGGGCGATCCCCCGAACGATGCGCGCCAGGTACCGCGGGCATCGATCGAGATCGAGGATCTCGACCGTTGCCACCTCGTCGACCTTCTCGTCGTCTTCCTCGAACGCGACGTCCGGCATCCGAAGCGGCACGCCCGTCGCCGCCGAAATCTCCCGGGCGATCCCGATGACCGACAGGAAGTCCGGACGGTTCGGCGTGACCTCGATGTCGAGCACCGACTCGTCCAGGCCGTACGCCTGCTTGAAATCCGTCCCCGGCTCCAATTCGTCGGGGATGACCAGGATCCCGGTGTGTTCGGTGGTGATCCCGAGCTCCCACGGGGAGCAGAGCATCCCGTCGGAGACGATGCCGCGGATCTTCCGGGCCGAAAGGGGCTCGGGCAGCGCGGGCACGGTGGCCCCCGGCCCGGCGAGTGGCACGAGGTCGGCCGGCTTCATGTTCCGGACGCCCACGACGACCCCGCGTTCCGCGTCGCCGGTCGACACCCGGGCCAGGCACAGGGTGTCCGAGTTCGGATGGTCACGCACCTCCAGCACCCGGGCCACCACCACCCCCCTCAGCCGGTCCCAGGGCCGTTCGATCCCTTCCACCTCGGCGCCCTTGGACGTGAGGAGCTCGGCCAGCTCCTCGGGAGTGAGGTCGGAGGGGCAGTACTCCTTCACCCACGAGACGACGACCTTCACGGCTTCATACCCCGGCTCCCTGGAACTGCCGGAGGAACCGGACGTCGCCCTCCACGAACAGCCGCATGTCGGAGACGCCGTAGCGAACCATGGCCACCCGTTCGACCCCGATGCCGAACGCGAACCCCGTGTATCGCTCGGCGTCGATCCCACAGTTCTCCAGGACCTTGGGATGCACCATGCCCGCCCCCAGAAGCTCGATCCAGCCATTGCCGCACACCGCGCAGCCGGAGCCGTCGCACTTGAAGCACGACACGGCCACCTGGCATCCGGGCTCGACGAACGGGAAGTAGTCGGGGTTCATCCGGATCCTGCGGTCCGGGCCGAACAGGGCGCGGGCGAAGGTCTCGAGCGTCCCCTTGAGGTCGGCGAACGAGATCCCCTCGTCCACGGTCAGTCCCTCAACCTGGTGGAACACCGAGAGGTGCGTGGGGTCCACGGCCTCGCGCCGATAGGTGCGCCCGGGCGCGACGATGTACACCGGGGGGTCCTGTGACTCCATCGTCCGGATCTGTACGGCGGAGGTCTCGGTGCGAAGGAGCAACCCGGGGATGTCGACGTATAGCGAGTCCTTCATGGTCCGAGCCGGGTGGTCGGGCGGGATGTTGAGGGCCTCGAAGTTGTGCCATTCGTCCTCGATCTCCGGGCCTTCCTCCACGCGGTAGCCCATGCGGGTGAAGATGCCGACCATCTCCTCCTCGACGATCGTGAGGGGATGCAACGACCCCGTCCGCAACCTGCGGCCGGGAAGCGTCACGTCGATCCAATCGCCCTCGAGCAGGCGAGCCTCCTCTACGCCGGCCAAGACGCGTCTGCGTTCGTCCACAGCCGCCTGTAGGGCGTCGCGCAGCTCGTTCGTCGCCATACCCAGACGTTTGCGGTCCTCCTGGCCGAACGAGCCCAGCGAACGTTGGACCTGGCTGAACGGTGACTTTCGCCCCAGGACCGTCACCTTGGCCGTTTCGAGCGCCTCCGATGAATCGGCCCTGGCGATCATCGACAGGCCCCGCTCGCGTTCCTCCTCGAGGATGCGCCGAGCGTCCTGGAGGTCCATGGGTGCCTGAGTCTAGCAAGGGCCCGTGCTCGGACCGTTCGTTCGCTCCCCCGCCGGCACGTCCAGGCGGAACCGCAGACCTCCGTCGGCTACCTCCACGTCCACCGTGCCGCCCTGGGCCTCGGCGACTCCGTGGGCCACGAACAGCCCGATCTTGCTGCCGGCTCCCGTGCCCGGGGCTCGTGGTTGGAAGAGCGCCACCGCGGCCTCCTTGGTGAGCTCGGTCCCCGCCCGGAAGGCCTCCAGCTCGAGCCGTCCATCGGTCCTGCGAGCGGTGACGCGGATGGGACCGTCCCCCGCCCACCACAGCTCCGCCTCGACGAATGCCTCCAAGACCAGCTGCAACCGATCGGGGTCGAGGAAGGCGACGGGTCGGTCTTGGCCCTCCCAGACGACCGGCGGACGATCGGGATCACGCGCCGCGGATCGGGCCACGTTCTCCACCAGCGCGCGCACGTCCACGCGCTCGGGGAACAGCTCCAGCGCCCCCACCGCCACCCGTGCGGCGTCCACCAGCTGGCGGACGATCATGTTCAGCCGATCCGTGTCGTAGACGATGCCCTGAAGCATCAGCGTCCGTTGCTCCTCCGCCATCTGGTCCCATCGGGTGGCGAGGGCGTACCCGAACCCCTTCATGGCGGTGAGCGGCGAGCGGATGTCGTGCGCCGCCGAGGCGATGACCGACTCGAGCACCACGCGCCGTCCCTCCCGGAGCTGGCGAGCCCACTCGAACAGGCACACGGTGGCGGCGGCTGCGAGATTCAGGGACTCCGCCCGCCCGCGGATGGGAACGCGAACGGTGGCGTCGGCCAGGGACGCCACCTCCGGCGGAAGCCCCCACGCCTCGTTACCGAACAGGAACGTGGTGGGAAGGGTGAGGTCGAGCCCGTACAGGTCCTCAGCCCCCCCGGCGTCCATGGCGTAGACCCGGCAGCCCCGTGATCGCAGGACCTCGAGGGCCTGAGCCGTGTCCGGGGCCCGCGCCACCGGGAGGTGGAACAGCGAGCCGGCGGACGCTCGCACCGTCTTCGGGTTGTAGACGTCCACCGAGGTCGCGGAGAACACCACCGCGTCTGCCCCTGCGGCGTCGGCGGATCGCATCACGGTTCCGGCGTTGCCGGGGTCGCGGACCGAATGAAGGACGACGACGCATGCCGGCTCCGCTGGAAGCCCCTGCAGTCCCCTGTTGACGAACCGGACGACGGCCACGACTCCCTGCGGCGTGACCGTGGAGGTCAGCTTGGCCATGACCTCCTCGCTCACGTTGATGGTCTCAACCCCCGCCAGCCGGGCCGCCTCGACCAGGTCGTCCGAGGAGCCACCATGAAAAAGGACATCCACGACTGCCCCCGAGGTGAGCGCCTCACGCACGCCCTGGGGCCCTTCGACTAGGAACCGCCGGTCGGCCTCGCGGAACGCGCGCTTCTTCAGCCTGACGGCCGCGGCGACCTTCGGGTTCTTGAGCGACGTGATCATGGTCCCCCTGGTCGGCCTCAGCCGGTTCCGTCGGGGGATTCTAGGGTCAGGCCGGCTATCCGCCCGCGACGCCGGGCTCACGCCCGAGCGACTGCCGGGCCGCCTCGACGAGGGCGGCGAACGACGTGGGGTCGTTCACGGCGAGGTCCGCAAGGACCTTGCGGTCGAGCTCGACGCCGGCCCGGGACAGGCCGTTCATGAGCTGCGAGTAGGACAGGCCGTTCTGGCGGGCTCCCGCACCGATCCGGGTGATCCACAGCCGGCGGAACTGGCCCTTGCGGTCACGACGGTCGCGGTAGGCGTAGACCCCGGAATGCAGGAGCTGTTCCTTGGCCATCCGCATCCTGCGGTGACGCGCACCGTAGTAACCCTTGGCCTGCTCCAGGATCTCACGGCGCTTCTTCCTGGCATGAACGGCACGCTTCACCCTGGCCATGGACTCAGGCTCCCAGCAGACGGCGGACGGTCCGACGCTCCGCCTCGACCTCGGACATCCCTTCCACCCGCCGACGCCGGCTCCCCGTCTTCTTCGTCAGCATGTGGTTGCCGGTCGCCTTGCGGTGGATGACCTTTCCCGTCCGGGTGATCCGGAACCGCTTGGCCGCACCGCGGTGCGTCTTCATCTTCGGCATGTCCTATCCCTGTTCCATCGTGGTCGCGGCTGGCTCTGCCTTCGCAGGCTCGGGCTTCGGTTCCCTGGGCCGGGGCTGCTCTGCCCGGGCCGCCGCGACCTGCTTCTTGGTCGGCGCGATCACCATCACCATGTTCCGGCCATCCTGCTTGGGCACGGCCTCCACCACCGCCAACCCCTCGAGGTCACTCACGAGCCGGTCCAGGATCCGACGGCCCAGCTCGGTGTGCGCCATCTCGCGGCCCCGGAACATGATGGTCACCTTGACCCTCGCGCCCGCCCGCAGGAACCGCTCGACGTGCCCCTTCTTGGTGGCGTAGTCGTGAGGATCGATCTTGGGCCGGAACTTGATCTCCTTGACCTCGACCCTGGCCTGCTTCTTGCGGGCTTCCTTCATCCGGATGTCCCGCTCGTACTTGTACTTGCCGTAGTCCATGATCCTTGCCACCGGAGGGGTGGCCTGCGGCGCCACCTCGACCAGATCGAGATCCTGCTCCTGGGCTTGGCGGAGCGCGTCCTGGGTCGAGACGATCCCGACCTGCGCGCCGTCGGGCCCCACCAGGCGGACCTGTGGAGACCGGATCCTGTCGTTTATGCGCGGATCAGTCGAGACCCCGCATCACCTCCTACTGAAACGAAGGCACCGACTGGCCGCCGGTGCCTTGCTGGAGCACGCTGAACCTTCTCGCCGAGTATAGGGATAGGTACTGACACTGTCGACGGTCCGGAGGGCGATCAGCCCACCGGCCGGACGTTGGCCGCCTGCTGGCCCTTGGGGCCGTCCACGATGTCGAACTCGACCTCTTGGCCCTCGGTGAGGGTCTTGAACCCCTCGCCCTGAATCGCGCTGAAGTGGACGAACACGTCCTCCCCGTCGGCGCGAGAGATGAATCCGTACCCCTTCTCGTTACTGAACCACTTGACGGTTCCCTGCGTGGCCAACCCAACCTCCTGTCCGTGAAACCGCGCGAATGTAGCACGGGGTCACGCGCCGGACAATGCGATCCCAGGCCCCCTCACCAGTCGGGTTCCAGGGGCCTGCCGTAGGCGTCCTCCAGGCGCTGGGTGTCAGACTCGTCGGTGTAGCCGTAGGCGATCTCCAGCACCCGGCCCTTGGCGTCGTTGCCGTTGGCGATGCGATGGGTGGTCTCGGCCGCCACCATGAACTCATCACCCGGCTTGGCTTCGACGACGCGGTTGCCGATCTGGAGGGTCAGGCCGGGATCGAGGACCACCCACATCTCGTCGCGCATCTGGTGGTAGTGCACGCTCGTCTCCTGCCCCGGCTCCACCGTGATCACGCGCACCGAGGATGGCTGGTTCAGCGCGTAGGTCACGACCTTGCCCCACGGCTTGTCGATGATCACGGTCGGCCCCCTCGATCGGCGTCCTTCGGCACTTGCTCCAGGAGCGAGGCCATCTCCATCGCGGCCATCGCCGCGTCCCATCCCTTGTTGCCGTACTTTCCCCCCGCCCGGTCCATGGCCTGTTGAAGCGTGTCGGTCGTGAGGACGCCGAAGATCACCGGCACGCCTGTGGCTTCGGCCGCCTCACGGATGCCCGCCGCGGCCTGGCCGGCTACATGGTCGAAGTGCGCCGTCTCACCCCGGATGACCGCACCCAGGCAGAGGACCGCGTCGTAGGTGCCGGTCGCGGCGAGCATCCGAGCCGCGAGCGGCAGCTCGAACGCGCCGGGGACCCAGGCGATGTCGAGGTCATCCTCGGCCACTCCGTGGGCCTCGAGGCACGTCACCGCTCCTTCGACCAGCTTGCCCACCACCAGCTCGTTGAACCGGGCCGCGGCGACGGCGAACCGGCGTCCACGAGCGGCGAAGTCTCCCCGGAGCTCCCTCATCGCTCCTCCAGCGAGATCACGTCGGGATCCAGCTGGTCGAGCAGATGGCCCAGCTTCTCCCGCTTTGCCCTCAGGTAGCCGATGTTCTCAGCCCGTGGACGGGTCTGCAGCGGGACCCGCTCCACGATCGAGAGCCCGCCCCCCTCGAGACCGGCGCGCTTGGCAGGGTTGTTGGTCAGCAGGCGCATCGACCGAATCCCAAGGTCTCCCAGGATCTGCGCCCCAATCCCGTAGTCACGCGGGTCGGGGGCGAACCCGAGCTCCTCGTTCGCCTCCACGGTGTCCAGCCCCTGCTCCTGGAGCCGGTAGGCCCGGAGCTTGTGCGTGATGCCGATGGCCCGACCCTCGTGTCCCCGGACGTACAACAGCACGCCCCGGCCCTCCGCCGCGATGGCGTCCAGAGCCCCATCCAGTTGCTCGCCGCAGTCGCATCGCCGCGACCCGAACACGTCGCCGGTCAGGCACTCCGAATGGACTCGCACCAGGACCCTCTCGCCGTCCCCCATCTCCCCCTTCACCAGGGCGACATGGACCCGGCCGTCCAGCGTGCTCTCGTAGGCGTAGGCGCGGAACTCGCCGTGGTCCGTGGGGATCAGGGCCTCGGCGGCCCGCCGGACGAGCAGCTCCCGTTCCCTGCGGTACCGGATGAGATCGGCGATCGAGATGAGCCTCAGGCTGTGGATCCGGGCCACCCGCTGGAGCTCGGGGAGCCGGGCCATCGTTCCATCCGGGTGCAGGACCTCGCACAGCATCCCGGCGGGGGCCAGACCAGCAAGGAGGGCCAGATCCACCGTCGCCTCGGTGTGACCCGCCCGGACCAGCACACCCCCCTCGCGAGCCCGAAGCGGAAACACATGGCCCGGCATCCGGAGGTCCTCGTGCCTCGTGGAGGGGTCGGCCAACGCCCGGACGGTGACGGCCCGGTCGTAGGCGCTCGTGCCGGTCGTCGTGCCGGCTCTCGCATCGATCGAAACGGCGAAGGCCGTCCCGTGGCTCTCGCTGTTCTTCACGGCCATGAGAGGGATGCGGAGTTGGTCCAGTCGCTCCTCCGTGCACGGCGCGCACACGATGCCCCGCCCGTGGGTGGCCATGAAGTTCACCGCCTCGGGCGTGACCTTTTCGGCTGCCATGACGAAGTCGCCCTCGTTCTCCCGATCGGCGTCGTCCACCACGATCACCATCCCGCCGGCCCGGATGTCCTCCAATGCCTCCTCGATGGTCGAGAACAGGGAACGGTCCACCACGGGTTGCGTTCGGCTCACGCTGGCGCCCTTTCTCCCGTCGATGTGAGGAGTCGCTCCACGTACTTCGCCAGGATGTCCACCTCCAGGTTCACGGCGGCGCCGATCCCACTCGTGCCGAGCGTCGTCGCCGCGAGCGTATGGGGGATCAGGGCGACGGAGAACGCATCGCCATCCACGCCGGCCACGGTGAGCGAGACGCCGTCCACCGACACCGATCCCTTGTCCACGAGGTACCGCATGAGTTCTGCAGGTGGGCGGATGGTCATCCATGCCCCTCCGGCTGGCTCGGCTTCGACGCCGACGACCTCCCCCACCCCGTCGACGTGGCCCTGCACCAGGTGGCCTCCCAACCGGGTGGTGAGGGTACACGGCCGCTCAAGGTTCACCGGACCCCCCGTGGAGAGGCCGGCAAGGCTGGTCCGCCGCAGGGTCTCCTCCGACAGGTCGAACCCGAGCTGGCCGGGGCCGCGCTCGATGACGGTCAGGCACACGCCGTTCACGGCGATCGACGAGCCGACGTCCGTATCGGCCAGCACGCTACGACAGGAGACGGTGATCCGATCCGGCGCACGTTCCACGACCGCGCCGAGTTCCTCAACGATCCCGGTGAACATGGGCCTCCACCCTCAGGTCCTCCCCCACGCGGTCGAAGGACGCGATGGAAAGCTGCATGGCCTGGCCGATGGGGGCGAACCCCCGCCCTCCCAGGACGCCCGGCGCGTCCTGGCCCCCGATGAGCCTGGGGGCGAGGTACACCACGACCTTGTCCACGGCGCGATCCTCGACCATGGACCACGCGAGCGTGGGGCCCCCCTCGAGGAGCACGCTTTGTACGTCCCGCTTGCCGAGGTCCGAAAGGAGTTGTGGGAGGGGGACCCCCCCGTCCTCGGGCTCGTACTCGAGGACCTCAGCTCCCCGGGCCCGCCATGCTTCCGTGCGCTCCCGGGGAGTCAGGCTGGTGGTGGCCACCATGGTCGGCGCGGTCGCGTCGAACAGATCGCCACTCTCCGGGACCCGTCCTCGGGCGTCCACCAGGACCCGGAGGGGGGGACGCCCTCGGTATCCGGGGTCCCTGACTGTGAGCGAGGGATCGTCCACGAGCGCCGTCCCCGCTCCGACCAGGATCGCGTCGGCGGCGGCCCGGAGCCGATGGACATCGGCACGGGCCGCCTCGCCGGTGATCCACCGTGACGTCCCGTCGCGGGAGGCGACCTTGCCGTCCAGGCTCGCGGCCATCTTCCAGGTGACGAAGGGAAGGCCGGTGCGAACGTGCTTCACGTAGGCCTCGTTCAGCCGCGTCGCCTCGTGACCGAGGACGCCGGTCCGGACCTCGATGCCTGCCGCTTCGAGCGCGGCGAACCCCCGTCCGTCCACGAACGGGTTGGGGTCGGCCATGGCGGAGACGACGCGGGCCACGCCAGCGCGGGCGATGGCCCGGGCACACGGTGGGGTCCGGCCGAAGTGATCGCACGGCTCTAGCGTCGTGTACAACGTGGCCCCCCGCGCGTCGTCGCCCGCCTCCTCCAGGGCCACGATCTCGGCGTGGGGCCGGCCAGGGCCCTCGTGGAACCCCTCGCCCCGGATGCGGCCCTCGGCCACGAGCACGGCACCGACCAGCGGGTTGGGCGAGGTGAGCCCCCGCCCCCTCTCAGCGAGCCCCAGGGCCCGCTCGAGGTACGCCTCGTCGTTCACCATGAACCTTTCTCGGGACGAGACGCGAGGGAGAGAGGGCACGGGCACGACCCGGCGAGTGCCGGAGCCGGCACCGCCCGTCCTCTCCCATCCCGACTCTCACGGTCGGTCCCGGAATCTCACCGGGTCCACCCCCGAGTGGCTCTCGGAGGGTCGCGGACTGTCACCGCCGGTGGGGACTTGCACCCCGCCCCGAAGACGAGCTCTTCGTTCTCAGTATAGGCGGGTGGACATCGGGGCGCCCGAGGTCCACCACTGATGCCGGGCCGGTCAGGTGGAGGCGCGACGGTCGATCGCGTAGGAGGAGCCGGACTCGCGCTTGGCGAACTGCTTCATCTCCGTGGCCACGGCGACGGCCTCGCCGTAGTGGGCGAACCGCCGCGTCGTCGTGGTAGCGATCCCGCTCGACACGCCGACCAGGGGCAGCCGCTGGAGGACGCCCTTTCGGTCCTCGACCTCGACGAACCCCCGTTCCAGATCCTCGGGCCCATAGAACTCGTGGATCCGGGCGTCGAACCGCTCCACGATCCGTTTCGCCGCCTCCTCTGCCACGTCCGGCGGCGTGATGGCCACGAAGTCGTCGCCGCCGACATGGCCCACGAACCCCTCCGGGCCGGCGAACTCGGCCACGGCGTCCTGGATGATGCGGGCGGTGGCTTGGATCAGACGGTCACCCCTGACGAATCCCTTCTGGTCGTTGTACGCCTTGAAGTTGTCGAGGTCGCAATACAGCACTGCGAAGGAGTGGCCGTCGCGAACCATCCGCTCGATCTCCTCCTGGATGCGGATGTTGCCGGGAAGGCCGGTGAGCGGGGAGAGGTTGCGCATCTCCTTGGCCCGTCGGAGCGTTCCCTTGACCCGGGCGAGGAGCTCGATGGGGTCGAACGGCTTGATGATGTAGTCGTCGGCCCCCGCGGTCAGGCCGAGCACCTTGTCGGTCGACAGGGCTTTTGCCGTCAGCATGATGATGGAGGTGTTCGCGGTCACGGGGTTGCGGCGCAGGCGCTGCGCCACCTCGAACCCGTCGATCCTCGGCATCATCACGTCCAGGAGCACGAGGTCCGGCCGCATCTCACTCGCGCGCTGGAGGGCCTCCTCCCCATCCGAGGCGACCGCCACGTCGTAGCCCGCCGACCGCAGGTTGACCTCCACGAACCGGGCGATGTCCGGGTCGTCGTCGACCACCAGGATGGTCTCCGGCATCAGGCACCCCCCCGGCCGGCCACGGCGGCCAGCGCCCGCGCGGCTTCCGCCGGATCCCCGGCCTTGAAGATCGAGGAGGCGGCGGCAAGGATCGTGGCCCCCGCGCCGATGCATCGCGCCCCGGTCCCGGGGTCGATCCCCCCGTCGACCTCCACGTCAGTGGACAAGCCCCTGCGGTCGATCTCCCGCCGGACGAGCTCGATCTTCGGAAGGACGTCCGGGATGAACGCCTGGCCGGCCCACCCCGGCCGAACGCTCATCACGATCACGTCGTCCAGGTCGTCGAGGTGAGGGAACACCGTCTCCACGGGGGTATCCGGATTCACGGCCAGCCCGGCTCGCATCCCCATCTCGCGGGCCTTGCGGACGATCGGCGCGGGGTCCTCCAAGGCCTCCACGTGGCACGTGACCATGTCGGTGCCGGCCGCGGAGAAGTCGTCGAACAGCCGCTCGGGCCGCTCGATCATCAGATGGCAATGGAGCGGCAGGCCGGTCACGGGACGGAGGGCTTCGACCACCACGGGACCGACGGTGAGGGGCGGGACGAAGTGGGCATCCATCACGTCGACATGGATGAAGTCGGCATGGCCCTCCACCAGCTTTACCTGATCGGCGAGGTGCGCGAAGTCCGCCGAGAGGATCGAGGCGGCCAGCTTGCCCACGACGCAGGATTCTAGTCGCACCTGCCGACGCCCCCCCTGAGTGATGGGGAAGACCGGTCCCTAGGAGACGGCCACCCGATCCGACTCGGCTCACTCCAAGCGCTCCCCCAGGCCGGGATGGTGGCCTCGCGCGAAGTCTGCGGCGCTCATCCGCCGCCCGCCGGCCGGGGCGACCTCGAGCGCTCGCAACCCCCCCTCCGCCGTGGCTACCACGAAGCCGTTCTCGTCGACATCGATGACCGCACCGGGCTGGCCCGCTCCCTCGACGGCCTTGGCCCGGAGAACCTTCAGGGGGCGTCCCCGAAACGTTGCGGCGGCCCCGGGGTCGGGGGCGAAGGCCCGCACCCGGTTGACCAGCGCGCGAGCCGGCTCGTTCCAGATCAAGCGGCGGTCTGCAGGCCCGAGCTTCGGCGCATACGTAGCCCGGGAGTCGTCCTGTGGGATGGGGGTGAACCGCCCCGCCGAGAGGTCGTCGAGGGTCTCGACCAGCAGGCCGGCGCCGATCACGGCCAGCCGAGCCCCGAGCGCGCCGCCGTCGTCGTCTTCGTGGATGGGCTCGGCGCGGCGACGAAGGATCGGTCCGGTGTCCAAGCCGGCGTCCATGTGGATCGTGGTGACGCCCGTCTCGTCCATCCCGAGCAGCAACGCCGTGTGCACGGGGCTCGCTCCACGGAGCATCGGAAGCAGCGAGAAATGTACGTTGACCGGCGCGATCGTGGGCATGTTCAGGATGGCGGCCGACAGGATCTCGCCGTACGCCACGACGGCGAGGACATCGGCCCCCGCCCGGGCGAGGGCATCGAATCCCGGCCCCGACTTCACCGTCTCCACCTCGACGAATGGAAGGCCGAGGGTCCTGGCCGCCGCCGCGACCGGAGTCGGCGCGGGCCCCTGCCCGCGGCGACCCGGTCGCGGGACGCGCGTCACGACCGCCACGACGTCGTGCCGCGAACGTCCCAGGGCTTCCAGCGAGGGAACGGACCACGAGTCGTTCCCCAGGAAGGCGACGCGGAGGGCGCGAGGCTCGGCCACCGGGCGAGGATACGGCGGGTCGTTCAGGGCGTGGGCGAACGCTGCCCCTGCTGCTGCCTCACCTCGTGCTCACGGAGCATGCGCATGACCTCGCGCCGCCCTTCGGGCGGGAGCCGATCGATGTACAGGACTCCGTCCGTGTGGTCGGTCTCGTGTTGGAGGATCCGAGCCACCAGTCCCTCGCCCCTGAGCTCGAGGGGGCGCCCTTCCACGTCCAACCCCCGCACGGTGGCCCGCAGGGATCGGACCGTGGGGTAGAAGGGACCGGGGATGGACAGGCATCCCTCGTCGCGGCTCTCCTCGTTCTCCAGGTCCGACAGCTCGGGGTTGGCCACGGCGCCCGTGTTCCCCTCGCCGTCGTCGTAGACGAAGAGGCGGAGCGACACCCCCACCTGTGGCGCTGCCAGGCCGACGCCGGGCGCCGCGTACATCGTCTCGAACATGTCGTCCACCAGCCGCCGGAACGATCCGTCGAACCGCTCCACCGGGCGAGCCTCCTCCCGAAGGACCGGGTCACCCAGCTTCCTGATACGAAGGACGGCCATCGTGGTCCGGTCTCCTCAGAGGTGGGGCTCGGCCTCGACCCGAGTGACCACTCCCCCTTCCGCAAGGGCTCGCATCGTCCGGCCGAACGTCCGGACCACCCCGGGATCGAGCGCGACCAAGCATACCGTCTGCCCCTGCCCGCTCGACGACAGGAGCGTCCTCGGCTCCAACGCTGCGAGCTCGTCCTCGAGCCGGTCGTCCCCGGTCACACGGAACACCGGCCACCCGGCGGGGAAGCCCGCGTCGGCCCGGCGGGGCAACTCGCTTCGGTGGAACCGATCGGGATTGCCCGAGACCAGGGACTGGACCGCGGGGTCGCCCGGGTGGCGGGTCTGGACGATCACGCGACCGGACGGACGGGCCCATGCCGCAGCCTCCATCCACGTGGCCAGGGCTCGCTCCCGGGCCGCCAGGCCCGGCCGCCGAGTGGCCTGGTCGGCATCGAGGATGGCCACGAGCTCCAGATCGAGAGGACCGAAGTCCTTCACCGCCTCCACCCCCCCCACCGTCACCTCGCGGTCTCCGGGAGGTAGGGGGCGGTCACCCAAGCCGGTCCGGCGGACCGACACCCGGGCCACCGCCCGGGCCCACTCCTCCACGCGCTCAGCCCCTCCCCGGACGATGCCGAAGTCGGCGGCCCCGCAGTTCGCGCAGGTGCCGCTCGCTCCGCACACGGTGCATCGGACCGTTCCTCCCTGCGACCGGAGCACGCCTCCACAGGCGGCGCAGGCGGCCGGCTCCCCGCACGCGCGACACACCCGAGCGACGCCGTATCCGGGCAGCGGCTGGAACAGGAACCCGCGATCCAGCCCCTTCAGGGCCGAAACCAGGCGAGGGGCTCGTCCCTCCGGGCCGGGCCGGACCACCTCGACCGGCGGCCACCCCCGGACGCTGGGGACCACCAGCACCGCCCCCGACGTCACGGCCTCGCCCGATGGGCACAGGGCGGCCATGACGCAGACTGCACTCGAGTGCCGAGCCCGGGCCAGCGCGACGTCGCGGACGTGGTAGTAGGGCGAACGCTCCTCACGATGACCGGCGTGGCTCTCCCGGCAGACATAGAGCAGGCCGAGGTCCGCCGTCGGCGCGAACACCGCGGGGCGGGTCCCCACCACGACCGGATACGCGCCGGCTTCGATGTCCAGCCACATCCTGTACCGGGCCCGTCGGCTCCCACCGGCGAACAGCGCGGCGCCTTCGCCGTATGCCTCAAGGATCGCCGAGGCCGTGGCCGGGAGCGGCTCCAGCTCGGGGACGAGGACGATCGCACTACGTCCTCCCGCGAGCGCCGCGCCCACCGCTTCCATCGCCACTCCCTGCTCGTCCTCCGGCGCCGGACGCACCACGAAGGCGCCGGCGCCGCCGTGAAGCGCGGCGAGCAACTCCGACCCGGCCCGGTAGGCGGGGAGGATGCGCGTGGGGTCGGTACGGAGGACGGGGGCGGAGGAGCGATGCGTCGCGGACGCGATCGTCTCCTCTGAGGCGACCCGGGGGGGATAGGACCGTGCGATCACGGAAGCGAGTGGCGCCACGTACCTGTCGCTCACCCACTGCAGCACCTCGAGCATCGACGGGTCGAAGAAACGGACGGGTGACACGGCTTTCTTCACCGGGAGCATCCTTTCCGGCACGTGCTCCGTGCGCCCCAACACCCATCCCCGGACGAGCCGGCCGTGGAACGGCACCTGGACGAGCGAGCCGACCCCAGCGGCCAGGCCTTCGTCGAGCTCGTAGGTGAACGGGCGATCGAGCGAGAGGACCGCTCGGTCGACGCAGATATCGACGGGTCCGGAGAGGATCCGTTCGTCCGCGGAAGGGCTAGTCGAACGCGCGGCGGAGTTCGTCTGCGCGGTCGGTCGCCTCCCAGGAGAACTCCTTGCGGCCGAAGTGACCGTAGGCCGCCGTCTCCTCGTAGATCGGCCGCCGGAGATCGAGCTGGCGGATGATCGCGGCGGGCCGGAAGTCGAACGCGTCCCACACGAGGTCGACGATCTGATCGGGGTCCACCCGCTCGGTCCCGAACGTGTCGACGGCGAGCGAGACCGGGTGCGCCGTGCCGATCGCGTAGGCCACCTGGATCTGGAGCCGGTCGGCGAAGCCCGCGGCCACCAGGTTCTTGGCCACGTACCGCGCCATGTACGCGGCCGAGCGATCCACCTTGGTGGGGTCCTTTCCCGAGAAGCAGCCGCCCCCGTGGGGGGCCATGCCGCCGTAGGTATCGACCATGATCTTGCGCCCGGTCAGCCCGGTGTCGGCCTTCGGACCGCCTATCTCGAACCGGCCCGTGGGATTGACCAGGATGCGAACGCCCTCGGCATCGAGCTCGAACTCGCGGAGCACCGGGTCGATGACCTCGGCTCTCACGTCGGGCGCGAGGAGGGTGTCGACGTCGACCTCCTCACGATGCTGAGCGGAGATGAGAACAGTGTCCACCCGAACGGGCGTGCCGTCCCGATACTCGATGGTGACCTGGCTCTTCCCGTCCGGACGCAGGTACGGGACGACGCCCGCCTTGCGCACATCGGCCAGGCGCTTGGTCAGCCGATGGGCCATGGCGATGGACGTCGGCATGAGCTCATCGGTGTCCCGGCACGCGTAGCCAAACATCATGCCTTGGTCGCCTGCCCCGAGCGTGTCGAGATCGTCGCGTGACCCTTCCACGCGCTGTTCGAGGGAGTGCTCCACCCCCCGGGCGATGTCCGGCGACTGGTCCTGGATCGACGTGAGCACCCCGCACGTGGCCCCGTCGATCCCGAAGTTCGCGTCGGTGTACCCGATCTCCAGAACGGTCCGGCGGACCACCGAGGGGATGTCCACGTACTCGGATGTGGTGATCTCTCCCGCCACCATGACGATCCCCGTCGTGACGAGGGTCTCGCACGCCACCCGTCCCTCCACGTCGACGGCGAGGATCGCGTCCAGCACGGCGTCGGAGATCTGATCGGCGAGCTTGTCTGGGTGCCCTTCGGTGACGGATTCGGAGGAGAACAGATACCCCTTGCGCATCGCGCGGAGTATATCCGGCCCCACCGACCCTCCCCGCCCTACCGCGACAGCATCTTGGTCAGACGATCGCAGACCGCCGCCGCGAGCTCAGCCTTCGTCCACTCCCGCAGGGGTTCGTCGTCGCCGGTCCGCGACAGGATCGCCGCGTGGTTGGACTCCGAGCCGAACCCGGTCCCTTCCCTGCCCACCTCGTTGGCCACGAGCAGGTCCAGACCCTTGGCCACGAGCTTGGCCCGGCCCGACGCTTCGACATCCTGGGTCTCGGCGGCGAAGCCAACCAGGACGAGGTCGCCCTTGACCTCGCCGAGCTCCGCCAAGATGTCCGGGGTGGGGACCAGGTCGAGCCGCGGCGGCCCCTCCTCCTTCTTCAGCTTGCCGAGTGCAGCCCTCTTGGGACGGAAGTCGGCGACGGCGGCCGCCATGATGACGGCGTCGGCATCCTCGGCGGCCTCCAGGACGGCCATCCGCATCTCCTCCGTCGTGGCCACCCGAACCACGCGGGGGCCCTCGGGAGGCTCGACGGTCCCCGGCCCGACTAGGAGCGTCACGTCCGCCCCCCGGGCGAACGCCTCCCGGGCAAGGGCGAAGCCCATCCGTCCGGTAGAGCGATTCCCCACGAAACGCACCGCATCGATGGGCTCCCACGTCGGCCCGGCCGTCACCACCATCCTGCGTCCCGCGAGGTCCCGGCCCCGGGACGCGACCTCCTCCAGGGCCACCAGGATGTCCTCGGGCTCTGCCATCCGGCCCACGCCCTCGTCACCCGCGGCGAGTGGCCCTCTGGCCGGTCCGATCACGACGGTCCCGCGCTCCTGGAGGGCCCGAACGTTGGCTTGGGTAGCCGGGTGCTCCCACATCCCGCTATGCATGGCCGGTGCGACGACGAGCGGGCAGGTCGCCTCGAGCAGGGTCGAGGTGACAAGATCGTCGGCGATCCCCCCGGCGAGCTTGGCGATGATGTTCGCCGTGGCCGGCGCGACCACGCACACGTCGGCTCCGCGCGCCAGGCGGACGTGTAACACGGAGCCCGGCTCCTCCCACACCTCGGTGTAGGCCGGTCGACCTGAGAGCGCGGCGAACGAGTCGGTCCCAACGAACCTCGTTGCCGACGGGCTCATCACCACCTGCACTGTCGCTCCCGCCTGGGTCAGCAGGCGCGTGACGATGCAGGCCTTGTACGCGGCGATGCCGCCGGTGACGCCGAGCAGGACCCGGCGTCCCGCGAGCGGGCTACTTGATCCCAACCCCCTCGGGGCGCTCGGCCTGGATCTTCCCTTCGGAGATCTCCTCCAGGGCGATGGACAGCGGCTTGTTCTGGAGGCCGCCCGTCTCGACGAGCGGCGGCACGTACTCGCCCCGGCCCTCGCCGAGTTGGTTGTAATAGGAATTGATCTCCCGAGCCCGCCTGGCCGCCAGGATGACCAGCGTGTACTTGGAGTCGACCTGGGCCAACAGGTCGTCGATCTTCGGTTCGATCATGGGTGCGCTCGTCCTTCAGCTCATGGTCCGGGACGCCTGGATTATAGCCTCGACCTGCGCCGTCGCCTGGTCCAGACGATCGTTCACCACGACATGGTCGAACTCCGGCTGTTGGGCCATCTCCGCCGTCGCGGTGGCCAGTCGAAGGGCCAGTCGGGCCTCGTCCTCGGTCCCCCGAGTCCGAAGGCGGCGCTCCAGCTCCTCCAGCGACGGCGGGGCCAGGAAGATCAGGATGGCCCCCGGAGCCCGCTGCCGGACTTGACGGGCACCCTGGACGTCGATCTCCAGGACCACGTCCCGGCCGGCGGCCAGGGCCTCCTCCACGGGCCCGGCCGGCGTGCCCGACCGATGGCCCACCACGTGGGCCCACTCCAGCAGCTCTCCACCGGCCACCAGCCGGTCGAACTCCTCGTCGGAGACGAAGCGATAGTCGATCCCCTCGCGCTCGCCCGGACGCGGCGGTCGCGTGGTCACCGAGACGGACGGATGCAGCTCGGGATGCCGTTCCAGCAACCGCCGGACGACTGTGCCCTTGCCCACCCCGGAAGGGCCGGATATGACGAACAGGGTTCCCCGCTCGGCCAGGGCGAGTTACTTCTTGGCGAACTCGCCGAGGAGGGCGTCCCGCTGCTTCGCCCCAAGTCCGCGGATCCTGCGGCTGGCCGAGATGTCCAGCTTCTCCATGATCTTCCTTGCCCGGACCTTCCCCACGCCGGGCAGGGACTCGAGCACGGTGGACACCTTCATCTTCCCCACGGTGTCGTCGCCCTCCCTGGACAGCATGTCCCGAAGGGTGAGCTTCCCGGACTTCAGCTGACCCTTGATCTCCGCGCGCTTCCTCCGGGCCTCCGCGGCCTTCTCCAAGGCCTGCTTCCGCTGTTCATCGGTCAGGACGGGTAGGGGCATGACGAGGCTCCTTTGCTCGATCCGGTCGGAAGTCTCGGGAGTATAGACACGCCCTCTGGGGCGCAGCAACGCGAGCGTACCGCCTCACCTGCGGTTTCGCTTCGCACGGGCGACTCGCCGACCGAACGTCAGCGGATCGTCGCCAGGATGCTCCTCGCCGCAGCCGACGGGTCGGTCGACTCGGTGATGGGACGACCGACCACCAGGTAGTCGGCCCCAGCAACGAGTGCCTCCTCCGGGGTCAGGATCCGAACCTGATCGTGGCCGTTCGAACCGGCCGGCCGGATGCCCGGGACGACCAGACAGAACTCCTCGCCGGTCACCTCGCGGACCACCGCGACGTCTTCCCCCGACACGACGGCGCCCGCCGCCCCTGCGGCTCTGGCCTCGAAGGCCAGCGACGCCGGGGACGCCAGAGACTCCCCCGACAGGCTGGACAACACGGTCACCGCCGCCACCGCGGGCGAGGCGCGACCGGCCTCCTCCGCCCCTTGCGTTGCACCACGGACCGCGGCGGCCATCATGGCCTCACCTCCCATCGCGTGCACCGTGAGCATTGACACGCCCAGGCGGGCCACGTTGCGGGCCGCCCGTTCCACGGTGGTCGGGATGTCGTGCAGCTTCAGGTCCAGGAACACCGGGGCGATCGACTGGATGCGCACGACGGATGCAGGCCCGTGGGCCGTGAACAGCTCCAGTCCGACCTTCACCATCGCCGCCGCCGGCCCCACCGCCCGCGCCAAGGACTCGGCGCGCTCGAGATCCGTCACGTCGAGAGCAACGACGAGTGGATTCTCCGGGGATGGGATCACGATGCCGACGCACCTCGAGCCGGCCGCTCGCCGGTCAGACGCATCCGCTCCCGAAGATCCCCAGGAGAGGCCAGGCCCTTGGCATGCAGATACTGAGCGATGCCCTGCGCGATCTCCGTGGGGGCCGAGGGGTTCACCATGAGCGCGGTCCCCACCTGAACGGCCCACGCCCCCGCGAGGAGGAACTCCACGGCATCCTCCGCCGTGGCGATCCCGCCGACCCCCATCACGGGGACCTGCGGCAATGCCTGGGCCACCCGGAACACCGCCGCGACCGCGATGGGCCGGATGGCCGGCCCGGAGAGCCCCCCGACGACGGCGCCGAGGCGTGGGCGCAACCGTCGAACGTCCACCGCCATCGCGGGGACCGCGTCGATGAGGGTGAGCCCGTGGGCTCCGGCCCGAATGCATCCGCGGGCCGCCGGGACGAGGTCGGGGATGAGCGCGGGCAGTTTGGCGAACACCGGCACCATGGACAGTCGCGAGACCGCCCCGATCACCTCGGCCATGCGATCGATCCGCGAATAGAACGGAAGGCCCTCGTTCTCCTCATCTGGTCCCGAGAGGTACACCTCCAGGCCCGCGAGGCCGCGCTCCCCACGCAGGATGCTCGCCGCCCGGATGTACCCCTGAAGGCTGGCGCCGCCCACCGAGGCCAACACGGGGATCCCCGTCCGGGCCAGGCGCGGCAGGTCCTCCGCGACGAACGCCCGCACGCCGGCATTCTGGAGCCCGACGCCGGTCACGATCCCCGAGGCCGTCTCGGCCACACGGGGACCCGGCCATCCCCTGGAGGGCTTGTATGTGAGGGTCCGCGTCACCAGGCCGCCGAGGCGCCGAAGGTCGGCCAGCCCGGCGAGCTCACGGCCGGTCCCGGCGCACCCCGATGCCGCCAGCACTGGAGAGGCGAGCCGAATTCCCGCGAGGTCCACCGACAAGCTCTGCTTCACGCCGGCCATGAGCTCACCACCCGTGGGAAGCCCTCCGGGGGCGTGGGGATGGCGCGCGTCTCTTCGCTCGTCCACCGGTCCCAGAACACGCGGGCCGGATTGAACACGGGCCCTTCCGTGCACGACCGGAGATTGTCGTAGCCAGACCCATCCTTTCGGATCACCGGCACGACGCAGGTGAAGCACAGCCCGGTGCCGCAGGCCATCTCCTCCTCCACGGCGACCTGCGCGGGGATGCGTTGCTCGATGCAGAACTCGGCCACGGTGCGGAGCATGGGGCGGGGGCCGGCCGCGTAGATCACCTCGGTGCCGGCGCCCTGGGCCGCGCGGGGAACGACGTCCATCACCGAGCCGTGCTCACCCGAGCTGCCGTCGGCGGTGACGATGACGATAGTCTGGGACAGCCGCTTGGCCTCGATCGGTTTGAACAGATGGCTCTCCTCGCTCGCCCCGAGGACCATGTCGACTCGCTTGCCCCGGGCCCGTAGCTCCTGCGCAAGGAAGAAGATCGAGCTCGCGCCGTAGCCCTCCGACACCAGGAGGCAGTTGCTTGGCGCGCGCGGGTAGGCGAACGCCCTGCCCAGCGGACCGATCACGTCGAGGAACTGGTGCGCCTTGGCTTCCGCCAGCCACTCGGCCCCCGGACCCTGCGGGTCGAACACGAACTCCAGCGTCCCCGCCCAACCGCCGCGCCGTGACGCCTGGTGGATGGAGAAGTGTCGCCGAAGGATGAACCGCCGGTCATCCGGCATGGCCACCGAGACGAACTGGCCGGGACGGGCTCGGTCGGCGATCTCGGGCGCGACGAGGGTGATCGATTGGAAGGCGCCGAGCTTGCGCGAGTTCAGGATCTCGGCCCGCACCCGCCTCATGTCGTCGCCACCTCGGCTTCCGCCCTGAGGTCGAGCACGGCCCGCGCCGGCGAGGAGTCCCGGGCGAGCGCGTGGTATTCCTGCAGCGAACGAGGTTCCGTGGGACCTTCCCCGAGCGCCTCGATCCCCCGGATCGCCGCCAGCACCCCCGGCAGGGTCGTCACGCAGGGGATCCCGGCTTGCCAGGCCGCGGTCCGGATGTGGTACCCGTCGGTTCGTGGCCCCCGGCCGAACGGCGTGTTGATGACGAGATCCACCCGACCCTCCTCGATCATGTCGATCACGCTCGGCGTCCCCTCGGAGACCTTGTCGACCTTCGTGACCTCGATGCCCGCTCGGCGGAGCACCCCAGCCGTTCCCTTGGTGGCCAGCAGCCGGAACCCCATATCGGCCAGGCGCTTCGCCGGGAACAGGATGGCGCGCTTGTCGCGGTTCGACACCGACACGAAGACCGTACCTTCCCGGGGGAGCGCCGCGCCGCTCGCCACCAGTGCCTTGGCAAGGGCCATCCCCGGATCGCGGTCCACCCCCATGACCTCGCCAGTCGATCGCATCTCCGGGCCGAGCACGGAGTCCGCCCCGGGGAACCGGCCGAACGGGAGCACTGCGGCCTTCACGGAGGTGTAGGGCAGGCGTCGGTAGTGGCCAGGCTCCGATGGGATGAGGCCGTTGGCGGCGAGCTCGGCGAGCGTTCGGCCCGCGAGCACCATGGTGGCCGCCTTGGCCAGCGGTACGCCGGTGACCTTGGACACGAACGGGACGGTCCGAGACGCCCGAGGGTTGGCCTCGAGCACCCAGATCCGCTCGTCCTTCACGGCCAGCTGGAGGTTCATCAGGCCGCGGACCCCGAGGCGGCGCGCCAGCACCGCCGTGATCCGCTCGACCTCGTCCAGCTCCTCGTCCGAGAGCGTGGGTGGCGGGATGGCGCAGGAGGAGTCGCCCGAATGCACGCCGGCCTCCTCGATGTGCTCCATGACGGCGCCGACGAACACGTCGGCGCCGTCCGCCACGGCGTCGACGTCCACCTCGATCGCTCCTTCCAGGAACCGATCGATCAGGACGGGGTGGTCGGGTGAGGCATCCGCGGCCGTGCGGACGAACCGCTCCAACTCATCCTCGCCGTAGACGATCTCCATGGCCCGGCCGCCGAGCACGTAGGACGGGCGGACCACCACCGGGTAGCCGACCCTGGCCGCCACCCCCCGAGCCTCCCCGAGGTCCCTGGCCTCGCCGTGGGGCGGCGCGGAGATCCCCAGCTCGGAGCACAGGGCGGCGAATTTCCCGCGGTCCTCGGCCAGGTCGATGGCCTCCGGCCGCGTCCCGAGCACCGTGAACCCCTCCGCCTCCAGGACGTGCGCGAGCTTCAGGGGGGTCTGCCCGCCGAGCTGGACGATGACCCCGATGGGCCGCTCCTTCCGGCAGACGGCCAAGACATCCTCCGCAGACACCGGCTCGAAGTACAGTCGGCCGCTGGTGTCGTAGTCGGTCGAGACCGTCTCCGGGTTGCTGTTCACCATCACCGCCTCGAAGCCCGAGTCGCGAAGCGCGTACGCGGCGTGGACGCAGGCGTAGTCGAACTCGATCCCCTGCCCGATCCGGTTCGGCCCGGCCCCGAGGATCACGATGCGGGGGCGGGCCGCGGGACCAACCTCGTCCTCCTCTTCGTAGGTGGAGTAGTGATAGGGCGTCACCGCCGGGAATTCGCCGCCGCACGTGTCGACGGTCTTGAACACCGGAGCCACGGCGAGCTCGTCCCGGCGCCGGCGAACGCCCAGCTCCGTCGAGCCGGTCAGCCAGCCGATCCGGGCGTCGCTGAGCCCGACGCGCTTGGCCTCGCGCAGCTCGACATGGGAGATCGAGTCCAGCGCTCGGCCATGCAGCGCACGGGTTTCCTCGAGGACCTGGGCGATCTGGTCCACGAACCAGGGATCGACGCCCGAGGCGCCGGCGACCTCCTCGACCGAGTGCCCGGCGGCGAGCGCCGCCTCGACCAGATGGAGCTGGCGTTCCGCGGGGATGCCGAGGGACAAGAGGACCGGCTGGTCGGACCGGCCAGTCACCGGGCCGAGGTCGAAGCCGGATCGTTCCACCGAACGCCACGCCTTCCCCAGGGCTTCCTTGAACGTGCGGCCGATGGCCATGACCTCGCCCACGGACTTCATGGTGGAGGTGAGGACGGGATCGGTCTCCGGGAACTTCTCGAACGCGAACCGAGGCACCTTGACCACCACGTAGTCGAGGGTCGGCTCGAATGCCGCCGGGGTCTGGCCGGTGATGTCGTTCGTGATCTCGTCGAGTCGGTACCCCACCGCGAGCAGCGCCGCCACCTTCGCGATGGGGAACCCCGTGGCCTTCGATGCCAGAGCGGAGGACCGGGAGACGCGGGGGTTCATCTCGATCAGCACCATCCGTCCGTCCCGAGGGCTGACGGCGAACTGGATGTTGGAGCCGCCGGTCTCGACGCCGATGGCCCGGATGCACGCCAGCGCGGCGTCGCGCATGTCCTGGTATTCCCGGTCGGTCAGCGTTTGCTGGGGGGCGACGGTGATCGAGTCGCCCGTGTGAACCCCCATGGGGTCCAGGTTCTCGATCGAGCAGATGACCACGGCGTTGTCGGCGCCGTCCCGCATCACCTCGAGCTCGAACTCCTTCCAGCCAGCGAGGGACTCCTCCACCAGCACCTCGGTCGCGGGGCTGGCGGCCAGGCTCCGCACGACGAGTTCGGCGAGCGACGCAGGGTCGGTGACGAACCCGCTCCCTCCGCCGCCCAGCATGAACGAGGGGCGGACGATGACCGGGTAGCCGATGAATCCCGCAACGCGCATCGCCTCGTCCACCGACCGGGCGGTCCCCGACCGGGGAACGGGCAGCCCCGCATCGACCATGGTGCGATGGAAGCCGCTCCGGTCCTCCGCCCGGTGGATGGCCTCCGGGCTCGCCCCGAGCAGCCGCACACCCAGGCGGTCGAGCTCGCCGGATTCGGCCAGCTCGACCGCCACGTTCAGCCCGGTCTGCCCGCCCATCGTGGGCAGCATCGAGTCCGGTCGCTCCCGCTCGATGACGGAGAGCATCGACTCCTGCGTGAGCGGCTCGAGGTAGGTCGCGTCGGCGAACTCCGGGTCGGTCATGATCGTCGCGGGGTTCGGGTTCACCAGCGACACGTGGTAGCCCTCGCGACGCAGGACGGCACACGCCTGCGTCCCCGAGTAGTCGAACTCGCAGGCCTGTCCGATCACGATCGGCCCGGAGCCGATCACCAGGATCCGGTGGACGTCGGTCCGCTTAGGCATGCACCATCAGCTCACGGAACTCCTCGAACAGGTGGCGCGAATCGTGCGGCCCGGGGGCCGCTTCGGGGTGGTACTGGACCGAGAGGGCCGGGACGTCCAGGCACCGCAGGCCCTCGAGCGTCCCGTCGTTCAGGTTCCAGTGGGTCAGGGCGACCCTGCCGAACGGCGTTCGCACGATCGCCCGCTCATCGTCTCGCTCGGCGGTCCGTGACCCCCAACCCTCCGGGTCCACGGCGAACCCGTGGTTGTGGGAGGTCACCTCGACCCTTCCAGTGGCCAGATCCCGGACGGGTTGGTTCGCCCCCCGATGGCCGAACTTCATCTTGTAGGTCCGCCCGTCCAGGGCCAGCCCGAGCAGCTGATGACCCAGACAGATCCCGAACACGGGCACCTTGCCGAGCAACTCCCTGGCCGCGTCGACGCCGTACGTCGTGGCGGCCGGATCGCCCGGTCCGTTGGACAGGAACACCCCGTCGAACCCATCGGCCAGGATGGCGGCTGCCACGGTTCGGGCGGGGAACACGATCACCTCACATCCCGCCGCGGCCAGCAGCCGAAGGATGTTCCGCTTCAACCCGAAGTCGTACGCCGCGACCCTGAGCACCGGGTCGCGCGAGCCGTCGGCCGGTCCCACCAAGCTTCCGGCCCCGTACGGCTCAGCGACCGTCACGGTCCGAGCCAGGTCGGTCCCCTCCATACCCGGCGTCGACAGGATCCGTCGCACGAGGGACGGGGGATCCAGGTCCTCGGTCGAGACGCCGCACCGCATGGCGCCGGACTCACGGAGCCGAAGGGTGAGCCGGCGGGTGTCGATGCCCTCGATGCCGACGACCCCGGCGACGGCGAGCTCCTCCCACAGGGTCCGCTCGCCCCGCCAGCTCGACGCGCGGCGTGACGCCTCCCGAACGGCGAACCCGGCCACGCGAACCTGGGCAGACTCGGCATCCTCGCGGTTCGTCCCGTAGTTGCCTTGATGCGGGCAGGTCATGGCCACGACCTGTCCGGCGTACGAGGGGTCGGTCAGGACCTCCTGGTAGCCGGACATCGCGGTGTTGAACACCGCCTCCCCGAACGCCTCCCCCGTGGCCCCGAACCCCCGCCCCCGGAAGACGGTTCCGTCCTCGAGCGCGAGGAGCGCCGGCGGCCCTACCGGCACGTCCGCCGCTCCCCGCGTGCGGACGCGGCGTTCATCGTTGCGCCTTCCCATCGGCGACGACCAGCTGGCCTCGATGCATCGTGTGGATCACCTTGCCCCGCAAACGTTTCCCCAAGAACGCGCAGTTCCGGCTCCGGGATGCGAACGGGGCCTCCACCAGCCAGTGGGCCACCGGATCGAACGCCACCAAGTTCGCGACGCGGCCGGGCTCGATCGGCCCGCCGTGCTCGGCGGCCCCCATGATCCGGGCCGGCGCCGTGGACATGGCCTCGATCGCCCGAGACAGCGGGATGAGGCCCGGGTCCACCAGGTTCGTGATCACGGCGGCCAGCGCCGTCTCCAATCCGATCGTGCCCGGTGGCGACTGGTCGAACTCTGTTTCCTTCTCCTCCACCGCGTGCGGCGCGTGATCGGTTGCGATCGCATCGATCGTGCCGTCGGCGATGCCGGCCCGAAGCGAGTCCCGGTCTTCCATCGTGCGGAGCGGCGGGTTCACCTTGAGGTTCGTGTCGTAGGAGACGAGTTCCTCGTCGCTGAAGGCGAGGTGATGTGGGGTGACCTCCGCCGTGACCCTCAGGCCGGAGGCCCTGGCCAGGCGGATCAGCTCGACCGAACCGGCCGACGACAGATGGCAGAGGTGCAGGCGTCCTCCGGTCAGCCGGGCCAGGGCGAGGTCGCGGAACACGGCGACCTCCTCTGCCTCGGCGGGCGCGCCCGCGAGCCCGAGCGTGGAGGAGTGCAACCCTTCGTGCATCTGGGCGCCCTCGGACAGCGACGGATCCTCGCAATGCTCGGCGATCACGACATCGAAGGCTCGCGCGTACCGGAGCGCGTTCCGGAGAACGCGCGCGCTTGGGACGCATCGCCCGTCGTCGCTGAAGATGCGGACACCGGCCTGTGCCATCTCCCCGATCTCGGCCATCTCCTCCCCGCCCAGGCCCTTGGTGATCGCGCCGACCGGGAACACGTCGCAGAGGCCGGCGCGCGTTGCGAGCGATCGAACCTCCTCGATCACGGCCGCGTTGTCGGCTACGGGATCGGTGTTGGCCATGGCCGCAACGGCCGTGTACCCGCCGACGGCCGCCGCCCGGGACCCGGTCTCGACCGTCTCCTTGTCCTCGCGCCCCGGCTGACGGAGGTGGGCATGCAGATCGACCAGCCCCGGCGCGAGCACGAGGCCGTCGCAGTCGAGGACGGCGGCTCCCCGGGGCATCGTTCCCTCACCCACGGCGGCCACGGTCTTCCCTTCGACGAGGACGTCGATCATGGCGTCGCGGCCGGAGGCCGGGTCGACCACCCGGGCCCCCCGGAACACCGTGAGCTCAGTCACGCCCGCTCACCTCCGCAGTCCCGGCGCCGCCGAGCATCAGGTACAGCAGGGACATCCGGACCGCGATCCCGTTCGTGACCTGTTCCTCGATCACGGCCTGTGGCAGATCCGCGACGTCCGAGTCGATCTCGACGCCTCGATTCATCGGCCCGGGGTGCATGATCAGGCAGCCCTCCGACAGCATGGCCACCCGATCGCGGGTCAGACCGAACAGCCGCGAGTACTCCCGCACGCTGGGGAAGTACTGTTGGCGTTGCCGCTCCCGCTGGACCCGCAGCATGTAGCAGACGTCGAGCTTAGGCAGGACTCCCTCGATGTCGTAGGAGACCTGAACCCCCCAGGCCGGCGCGTCCGGAGGGATCAGCGTTGGCGGACCGACTAACGTGACCTCCGTCCCCATCTTCACCAATCCGAACGAGAGGGACCGAGCGACCCGTGAGTGCAGCACGTCGCCGACGATTGCGGCCCGAAGGCCTCCGAACCGCCCGAGCTTCTCCCGGATCGTGTACAGGTCGAGCAGGGCTTGGGTGGGGTGCTCGTGCGTCCCGTCTCCCGCGTTCAGCACGCTACCCTTCACCCACTTGGTCAGCGTGTACGGCGAGCCAGACGACGAGTGCCGGATCACGATGGCGTCGGCTCCCATCGCCTGGAGCGTGAGCGCCGTGTCCTTCAGGCTCTCTCCCTTGCTCACGGAGGATCCGCTCGTCGAGAAATTGATCACGTCGGCCGAGAGACGCTTGGCCGCCAGCTCGAACGAGATCCGCGTACGGGTCGAGTTCTCGCAAAACAGGTTCACGACGGTGCGCCCCCGGAGCGCCGGGACCTTCTTGATCACCCGGGTCCCGACCTCACGGAACGACTCGGCGGTGTCGAGGACTCGCACGACGTCCTCGGCCGACACGTCGTTGATCGACAGCAGGTGCTTGTTCATCGTTCGTCTCCCATCCCGCCCGGCGATTCGCGCCCTCCCGGTTCCACTCCCATCCCGCCGGGCGCGTGGGGCCTCATCCCGTTCGCTCCTCCACGTACACGGCGTCCTCGCCGTCGACCTCCTGCAGGGCGACGCGGACCGACTCGTCCATCCTCGTCGGCACGTTCTTCCCCACGAAGTCGGCCCGGATCGGTAATTCCCTGTGGCCTCGATCCACCAGGACGGCGAGCTCGACCGAGATCGGCCTGCCGAAATCCACCAGGGCGTCCATCGCGGCCCGGATGGTACGGCCGGTGAACAGGACGTCGTCGACCAGCACGACCGTCTTGCCGGTGATGTCGAAACCGATCCGGGTCTCGTGCACCTCCGGCGCCTCGGCCCGCATGCCGATGTCGTCCCGGTAGAAGGTGATGTCGAGGACCCCCACGGGGACCTTCGCCCCCTCGATCCTGGCGATCTCCGAGGCCAGGCGGCGGGCCAGATCGTCGCCCCGGGCCGCGATGCCCACCAGGGCCAGGCCGCCGGCTCCCTTGTTCCGTTCCAGGATCTCGTGGGCGATCCTGGTGACCGCGCGCCGGATGTCCCCCCCGTCCAGCAGGCGGCCGGGGGTCATCATGAACAAGCGCCCGGCCGCGACCGCGACAGGGCGCACATCTGGAGCAGCATCCCGTGTCCCTCCCTTCCCGGCCTCGCGGGACCGGACTTAAAGGGGAAGCTCGGCCCGTAGGATACAGCGTGAACCGCCGGTCGAAGGGAGGTGGCGCATGTTCAACGGCCCGGTGAGGTTCTTCCTTCCCTTCGGCCTGCTCTTCGTGGGCTCCTTCGTCGTGTGGATCTGGGCCCTGGTGGACGCGATCCAGGTTCCCGACGACTCGATGTATCGAAGCGGGACGAAGCTCGTATGGGTGCTGGTGATCCTGCTGACCCAGGTCGTTGGGGCGATCATCTACTTCGCGATGGGCAGGCCGTCTCGCCGGACCGCGCCCGCGAGTCCGCCGCCCCCTCCCCCGCCTCCTCCTCCCCCGATTCCCTCCTCCGACTGAGCTGCCTCCGGGGGACGCAAAGCCGGTGGGGAGGCCCTACACTAGGGGGTCCGTAAGGAAGGTGAGGATCCATGAGCTTTGGACCTGAGTGGTTCGTCGTCCTGGGAGTGATCGTGCTGCTGTTCGGCGCGAAGAAGCTCCCCGAGCTGGCGCGCTCGCTCGGCCGCTCCTCCAGCGAGTTCAAGAAGGGCGTCAAGGAAGGCTCGACCGACACGGGCGAGGCCGGCGGCCAAGCGCCCAAGGCCGAGGCCACCCCGGAGGCCCGAACCGAGGATCCCCCGCAGTAGGAGCTTCTTCACCGCCTTCTGAGCCGGAGGTCGACGTTCACGGCCTGTGGCGACGCTGGGTTTCACGCCGGTCCGTAAACACCGTGTCCGTCCGGCGTGTTCATGACGCAGTATGAAAAGGGCCGTGCAACTGCGCACCGACCCCCGAACCGCGCAACCCGCCTCGGGCTCCGACTTCGACCGCTTCTTCTCGGAGCACCGCTCGGGGTTGTTCGGCGCGCTGTGGCTGGTGACCCGGGATCGGCACGAGGCCGAGGAGCTCACCCAGGAGGCCTTCGTCAAGGTGTGGGAACAATGGAACAAGGTCCGCGAGCTCGCCGACCCCACGGGATATCTCTACCGGACCGGGATGAACCTGTTCCGCAACCGCCGGCGCCGGGTCGCCCTCGCCGTCCGCAGGGCCGTCCGCCTGGCCCCGCAGCCGGGCGACGAGATGCGAGCCATCGATGATCGCGACGCGATCGTCAGAGCCCTCGGACGGCTGACATCCTCACAGCGAGCCGCGCTGGTCCTGGTCGACCTGGTGGGCCTCACCTCCCAGGAGGCCGGACAGGCGCTCGGCGTGCGGCCATCGACGGTCCGGGTCCTCGCCGCGCGGGGACGGACGACCCTTCGCCGAGAGATCGGAGGCTTCGATGGATCCTCGTGACCTTCTGGAACGGGCCAGCATGCAGGCGCCGGCTCCCCGGGTGACGCTTGTCGATCTGTACCGTCGGCGCGAGCGGCGGCAGCGGATCCGCCGGGTCGAGGCTGGTGCACTCGGTCTGGCCCTCGCTGCGGTAGCCGCGGGGACGGCATTGGTCGGCCTCCGCGAGCATGGGCTCCTCGGCCCAGCGGAGGGCGGGCAGCCCAGCCTGAATCTGCCGCCTGCCACCACCCCGCTGCCGGAGGCGCAGCCGGGCCAGTACTACTACACGCAGGTCCACCTGGTCGGAGGGTGTCCGACGGGGCAGGAGCACTACTGCGGCGGCAACGACGTGGAGCTGGCTGCCACGTTCTGGTGGGCGCCCGACGGATCGGGCCGCATCGAGGCGGATCGCGTGCACAACTACGGCATCCACGCCGGTACCTTCGGTCCGACCGAGTTCCCCAACCCGAACGGGATCGATGTCTCGACCTTCCCCACTGAGACCGCGCAGTTGACGCGCTTCCTGCTGGACCGGAGCGCGCCCGACGGCGCCTCGCCGGCCCCGCTCGTCACCCCGCCGCCGGACGGAGCCCCAAGGGACGGGCAGATGTGGCGGGCCATCACGGACCTGCTCGAGGACCCGCATGTGACCCCGAGGGTGCGCGCCGCATTGCTCGACGTTGCGGCCGGCCTCCAGGGCGCGCGGCTCGAGGTGGGCGGGATCGATCCCGTCGGGCGGGAGGCGGATGTCGTGATCTTCGGCAACTGGGGAGGCGAGCTGATCGAGCGTCTGTACGTCGATCCCGCCTCCCACGACCTGCTGGCGATCACGTGGACGTCGGAGATCTCGGATCAGCCGTTCCAGTACTACGTGGTGGAACGCGCCGGGGTGACCGGATCTGGCTTGCGGGAGCCGATCGACGCCTGGACGATCCCCGCCCCGAGGTCGCCCATCCCCTCGGTCGTCGCGGAGGCCCCAGACCCGGCGCCGACCCCAGTCCAGCTGAGGCCCGCGGAGCGAACCTAGCCCGAGCCGGATTGACGGCCTTTGAGCCCCTCCGTCCGCTCCCGCACGAGGCGGCCGAGGATGCCGTTCACGAACCGGCTGGAGTCCTCGGTGGAGAGCTCCTTCGCCGCCTGCACTGCCTCGTCGATGGCCGCCCCGGGCGGCGTGTCCGGCCGATGCAGGAGCTCGAAGCACGCGATCCGAAGGATCGTGCGGTCCAGTGAGGCCATCCGGTCGACCGTCCACTCCTCGGCCAGGCGCTCCAGGTACCCATCGATCTCGGCCCGGTGCGCCGCAACGCCCTCCACGAGGTCCCGGGCGAATGGGTCGACCGGCTTGCCGACCCGCTCCCAACCGTCCAGGACGAGGTGGGGATCCCAACCGGTCACGTCTGCCTGGTACAGGATGTCGAGGGCCTGGCGCCGGGCCTGCCTGCGGGAGGCCATGGCCCTCATCTCACCCGCTCGATGTAGGTCCCCGTGCGAGTGTCGACCTTGATCCGCTCGCCCTCCTCGACGAACAGCGGCACCTGCACCACGTACCCGGTCTCCAGCGTGGCGGGTTTCATCACGTTGGTCCGGGTGTCTCCCCGAACGGCGGCCTGGGTCTGGGTCACCTTCAGCGCCGCCGAGGCGGGGAGCTCGACGGACATGGGGTTTCCCTGGTGCATGGCCACCGTGGCCATCGCGCCCTCGGACAGGTACCGCGCCATGTCTCCCACGATGCTGGCGGGGACGTTCATCTGCTCGTAGGACTCGGTGTCCATGAACACGAAGCCATCACCGTCGCGATACAGGAACTGCATCTCCCGTCGATCCACGATGGCCAGGCCGACCTTGACACCCGCGTTGAACGTCCGCTCCACCACCGCCCCGGTCCTCACGTTCCGGAGCTTCGTTCGGACGAAGGCCCCGCCCTTGCCCGGCTTCACGTGCTGGAACTCGATCACCTGGAACAGGGTGCCGTCGAGTTCGAGGGTCATCCCGTTCTTCAGATCGTTGGTGGAAACGCTCATGTCGCTCCCCGGGTGGTGGGCCAGGATCGGATCCGGCCGACCAAGTCTATGGGTGCGTGGGACGTCGCATCACGCCGGAACGAGGTCCTTGCTTGCCCGGGGGAGTGCCCGGCGGCCGTCCCCCGTCACCAAGACCATGTCCTCGATGCGAACCCCGCCCACTCCCGGGAGGTAGACGCCCGGCTCCACGGTCACGACTGCACCGGCCGGGAGCACATCGTCGCTCCCCCGGCGAAGGCGAGGCCCCTCGTGGATCTCCAGGCCCACGCCGTGGCCGAGCCCGTGGGCGAAGTGCTCCGCGAGGCCGGCGGCCTCGATCACCGCCCGGGCTGCGGCGTCGACCTCGGCTCCGGTGGCCCCCACCCGCACGGCCTCGATGCCGGCCTGTTGGGCCGTGCGCACCAGCTCGTGGACATCGCGGAGCCGGGCGGGCGGCTCGCCGAACGCGACCGTCCTGGTCATGTCGGCGTGGTACCCGTCCACCAACCCCCCGAAGTCCATCTTCACCACGTCGCCCCGCGCGAGCGTCCGGCCGGTCGGTTCGTGGTGGGGCTCGGCCGCGTCCTCCCCGAACGCGACGATCGAGTCGAACGAAAGACCCTCGGCCCCCGCTCGGCGCATCTCGGCCTCGAGTTCGAACGCCAGCTCCCGTTCGCTCACCCCGTCTCGGAGCCTTCCCACGACGGCATCGAAGGCGACGTCGGTCACGGCCTGGGCTCGTTCCAGGGCGGCGAGCTCCTCCGGCTCCTTCACCCATCGTTGGCGCTCGACCTCCCCCCTCACCG